>JAFWJU010000075.1 GCA_017511465.1 Eggerthellaceae bacterium
CCGCTGCCGAGCACGCACAGGTTCGCCATGCGCACCTGACCACCCTGGATGATCGCAAGACGCGTGACGAGATCGGAATCGCCGGGATACTGCTGCCAGATACGCTCGCGGAAACGACCGTCGATGGTCTCGATGATGCGGTAGATGCGCGGCAGCAAGCGCTGCATGGTGTGCGCCGACCACTTCTCGAGCGCCTCGGGCATGACCGTATGGTTCGTGTAGTTGAACGTGCGCTGGGCGATGTCGACCGCTTCCTCCCACGTGAAGTCTTCCTCGTCGATGAGAATGCGGATGAGCTCGGGGATGGCAAGCGCAGGGTGCGTGTCGTTGATCTGGATGGCAATCTTGTCGGGCAGGGTGTGCAAATCGCCGTAGTGGCGCTTGTGCGCATCAACGACCGACTGCATCGTCGCCGAAACGAGGAAGTAGAACTGGCGCAAGCGCAGCTCCTGACCACGCTCGTGGCTATCCTCGGGATAGAGCACCTTCGAGATCGACTCCGCCAGCTCGCGCTCGGCAACTGCAGTCTCGTACTGACCCTGGTTGAAGCGCGCAAGGTCGATCTGCTGAGGCGAGCGAGCACGCCACAAGCGCAGCGTTGCCGGCAACGTGCTGTCATAGCCGACGATGGGCATGTCCCACGCCTCGGCAAGTACCGTGTGGGCGCCGTGCTGGACGACCTTCAACTTGCCGTCTTCGCTCCAGAGCTCTTCGACCGTGCCGCCGAACTTGACCTCGAACACGCGGTCAGCACGCTCAGCCGACCAAACGTCACGGCTTTCGAGCCAAGCGTCGGGCGATTCGACCTGCTTGCCGTCGTGAATCTCCTGGCGGAAGAAACCGTACTCATAGCGAATGCCACAACCCATGGCCGGCATGCCGAGCGTCGAGAGGCTGTCGAGAAAGCAGGCCGCCAGACGGCCGAGACCGCCATTGCCAAGGCCTGCGTCAGCTTCTTGCTCCTCAACGTCACCGAGATCGTAGCCCATCTCTGCGAGTGCTGCAGCGTAGGTGTCATACAGGCCGAGGTTCACGAGGTTGTTCGAAAATGCGCGCCCAATCAGAAACTCGGCGCACAGGTAGATGAGGCATTTGTCGCCTGATGTTTGCGAGCGCGTACGCTCGGCTGAGAATACGTCCATGACCTCATCGCGGACGCACAGTGCCGCTGCTTGGTAAATCTGGGGAAGTACAGCCGCTTCGGCCGTCACGCCGAATTCGCGTCGCACGCGCTTCTCGATGCGCTCGCGCACTTCGGCGACCTTCTTCTTGTCGACTGTTGTCTTTTTAGCCATAAACCTATCTTTCAATCGATTGAAAACCTGACAACAAAAACCCCGCTGTCAGGCTTTACGTCGAAAAGGGATGTCCCTTTCGACACATGCCTTTAGCCTGGCTTGCACGCCAGGCAGTCCTGAAGATTTGCATCGGAAAGGAATCCCTTTCCGATGCAAATTGATAAGCGCCTAGAGCGTCTTGTACAGCTCGGCGTAGGTGCGCGCGCAACGGTCGAAGCTGAAATCGGCTTCCATGGCCTGCGTCATGAGGCGCTTGCGTGCCTCAGGGTTGCGCCAAACGCTCAGAGCGTAACGGATGACGCCGAGCATCTCGTGAGCATTGTAGTTGGCAAACGAGAAGCCAGTGCCCTCGCCCGTGAACTCGTTGTACGGGACGACGGTGTCTTTCAGGCCACCAGTCTCGCGCACGATGGGCAGCGTGCCGTAACGCATCGAAATCATCTGCGAAATGCCGCACGGCTCGAACAGCGCCGGCATGAGGAAGAGGTCAGCACCTGCGTAGATGCGATGCGACAGCTCGCCGTTGTAACCGATGTATGAGCACAGACGGCCCTTGTAGCGGTTCTCCGCATCGCGCAGGAAGTCCTCGTACTCGGCGTCGCCGGAACCCAGGATGATCATGCGCACATCCTCGGCCATGATGTCGTCGAGCACGCACTTGACCAGGTCGATACCCTTCTGCGGCGTCAAGCGCCCCACCATCGCGATGACGGGGGTGTATTCGCCAACCGGCGCAAGCCCGAGCTCCTCGAGCAGCGCCTCGCGGTTCTTTTCCTTGCGCCACAGGCTCTTCGTGGAATAACGCTGCGGCAACGTGGGGTCGGTCTGAGGATCCCACACATCAACATCGATGCCGTTGAGGATGCCCCACAGGTCGCCGCCGCGCGTGCGCAGCACGCCGTCGAGGCTCTCGCCCAGATCGGGACCGCAAATTTCCTGAGAATAGGTAGGACTGACAGTCGTCACCTTGTCGGCGAACACGATGCCGGCTTTCAACATATTGTCGCAACCGTAGTGCTCGATGAACTGGGGAGTTGCCAACGAGTCGTCGACGCGCAGCAAATCGCGGTCGAACTCATGGCTGAACTGACCCTGGAAGAATAGGTTGTGAATGGTCAGCACCGTGCGAAGCCCTGCCTGCATGCCACCCTGGTATTGGGTCTTGGCGAGCAACGGCATCATAGCTGTGTGCCAGTCATTGCAATGCAGGATGCGCACATCGAAATCGAGCTGCGGGATGGCG
>JAFWJU010000076.1 GCA_017511465.1 Eggerthellaceae bacterium
ATCCACTTCTTGGAGACGGGTCAGGAGAGCACCAAGAAATAGGCGTCAGCACATAGTCGCTCGAACCATCAGGGGAGCCGCCATCAAAGCGGCTCCTCCTTTTTTGACATTTGCAGCAACATTCGCCTCTCATTGATGGAAAATGTCAGAAGCTCAGTGTCTGTTCAGCGTAAGGAGTTTGTCATGGCCGATCCGATAATTGTCAATGAGGAATGCTTCGATAGCGATGCATTGCATTCCGCCATTGAGGGCTACAAAGAAGCCACGCGCAGGTACGATCAAGATCTCGACGTCGAATACCTCTTGAAATCGCTCGAAGCGGTGAGTGAATGCAGCGCGGTGAAGGTCGCCCGCAATCCCGTCGACAAGAATCACGAATGGATACATGGCACCGAGCTGCTCAGCATCGGCAAAATCGACGTTGACGATGAATTCCACTTAACGCTGCATATCCGCCATGATGGAGGGGAGTGCACTGCCGAGACGATGCTCGAGCAAATCGAAAACCTCAAATCAAAGCTTCATGGCACAACGGGGCCTGTCATGCTGGCGCTCTCAAACGAGAAGAAAGTGAAGCTCACCGATGCTTTCTCGCATTCATTCGTCAAGGATGTGTGCGCCGGCCTTCCGTTCGACGTGGTTCTCGGGTATTTCGAGGACGATGCGAAAGAGGGAGTGGGCCTGTAAGCCGGGTTCTGTCGAAGGACGGCCATTTATCTCGAACGCATGTCGCCATGCGCCTCTAGCACGCAACCCGGATGCTCGGCGGGCCGCTTCATAGCATCCCTATTTGCGCTTGCTCCGGATGGGGTTTGCCAAGCCGCGCCGTTGCCGACGCGCTGGTGCGCTCTTACCGCACCGTTTCAGCTTTTCTCCCGACAAGCGGGGGAGTTTTCTTTTCTGTGGCACTTTCCGTCGGGTCGCCCCGCCCAGCTGTTAGCTGGCATCCTGCCCTATGGAGCCCGGACTTTCCTCGCACGCCGCAAGGGCGTACGCAGCCGTCTGGCCCACTCGCTCACTGCATTGTAGCAAACAGGGACTTTCGGAAAAGGCGGAAGGGCGCCGCCGTACCTCGCGCGCATGTTTCCCCACGATAACCGAACAATGCGCTTGCGGGCTTGGAGGGATGCGCCTACAGCTGCTCGGCGAAACAAAGCAGGTTAGTAAAAGCTTTTAACGTTTCGCCTGCGCAAGCGGCGCTATCCCTCCAAGCCCGCAAGCGCTCCTCTTTGAGCGGTGTTGAGACAGGCGCTCAGAGGGGTACGGCGGCGCCCTCCCGCCCTCTCTGAAAGTCCTTTGGTAAAATGGCGACTTGCTCGTACGTTTTATCGAGTTGGGAGTTTGCCGTGGGTGGCAAGATGGTTGCGCTTGTGGCCGCAAGCGATTTCAACAGCCGGTACTTTGCCAAGCAGCTTGATGCCGGCGTATATGCGGCTGTTGTAGCTGTGGATGGCGGGTATGCGCATCTTCAGGCGATAGATTGCATTCCCGACGTGTCCATCGGCGACTTCGATTCGCTCGGGTATGTGCCCGAGGGCGACAACGTCATCGTGCATCCTTCCCATAAGGACGAGTCCGATTTGGAACTTGCGCTCGACTACGTGCGCTCGCGCGGGTTCGAAAGCGTGGATGTGTACGGCGCGCTTGGGGGAAGGCTCGACCATAGCATGGCAAGCGTGCAAACGTGTGCATGGTTCGCCGAGCAGGGGATGCGGGTTCGACTCGTCGACGTCGATTGCGCTGTGAGCATTCTCGTCGGCCCGGGAACACTCGATTTGCCCCTGTTAGATGCGGGTACCGTTTCGGTGTTCTCGGCAGTTGACGAATCCCGTGGCGTGAGCGAGGGGGGCATGGAGTATCCGCTTGAAAACGCAATCCTCACGAACCGCGTTATCCGCGGCCTTTCCAACGAGCTTATCGGCCAACCTGCGCATGTGTCCGTTGAAGACGGGACGTTGTACGTGTTCCATCCCATCGATTAAGCGTCGATTTCATTACCAGACGATAGTTTGGATCGAGTGAGCGGGCGCCTCGATGTCCGCGATATTGCTGCCCAGGGAGGCGTCGTTCCAGGTCAACTTGAAGTCGATGTCCCACCAATTGCGGTTCAGCACCACGAGCGCATGCGTGCCATCTGGGTTTGCGAATGCTGTCGTTTCAAGGTCGGTCGTGTAACGGGTGGACAGCATGCGCACGGCGCCGGGTTGGATGAAGCGGCTGAAATGCCCCAGGTAATGGAAGGGCAACCTCACGTTCGTTTGCCTTGAGGCGTAGTCGTACATGATGGGGGCATCGCAGTAATTGCCCACATGGTTTGGCCCTCCCTGCGCGTCGAGCAGGATGTTCCAATCGACGATGCCGTTCGCGCCTGCTTCTAAATCGCCGATGACCTCGTGAGCGTAGTGTTCGGCATGAGGCAATTCGCGTTCGGGGTCGCCTTCCGAGAAGCTGTCGCATCCTTCAGAGAAGATGAGCTCTTTTTCGGGGCCGATGAAGTCGCGCACAACGCGCAGCGCTTCGAAATGGTCTCCCGAATACCAGTGGAAGGCGACGCCGTCCACATCGTCTGCGTACATAGAATCGCCCATGACCTCGGCAGCCCTGTCCAACACGCTCTCCTTGTTATGGTCCCAAATGAGGGTCTTCACGTTTCCGAGCCCCGCATCGCGCAGTGCGGGCTTCAGGCTGCCATGAAGGAACTCGCGTTCTTGCTTAGCGCTGAACAGGCACGATTCCCATTTCTGCAAGGCTTGGGGTTCGTTTTGGACGGTAATGCGATCGATGTCGATGCCAGCTGCGCGGTATTCCGCGATTGCGCGTGCAATCATGCGAGCCCATATGTCGTACGAATTGCGTTTCAGGTGCCCGCCGAACTTCATCGTGCGATTGGTCTTGGCCCAGGCGGGCGGGCTCCATGGCGAGGCGAGGAACTGCAGGTTTGGGTTAGCTTGCGCCGCGGCTCTTGCCAAGGGAATGACGTAGCCCCAATCGTCGTCGACCGAGAAACCCTCCAGGTTGTCGTCGCGTTTGTCCATATAGGTGCGCACGCCAAGTGAGAAATCGCAGCTTTGGATGGAAAGCCTGGCAAGTGAATAGTGGTTGCCCGTTTCGCCGAAACAGCGTTCGATGAAGTCGGCTTGCGCAGACGAATCCATCTGCGCGAAGACGTAGCCAGAAGCCTCTGTCAGCGCCGCGCCCATGCCAGAAAACCGTTGGAACGTGATGGCGGGATACAGTTTTACGAGCCGCATTTCGGGCACGGTGACAGATCGGCGCAACCGGATGTCGGACTCATCGAAAACACGCGTGCTATCAGTAAGGAATCGCCTC
>JAFWJU010000012.1 GCA_017511465.1 Eggerthellaceae bacterium
CATATTTACCGAGACCTCTTGAAGTGCTAAGCAATAACCCGCCTTCAACGACAAGCCATTCCAATCGAGGGGGCAATGGGATTGGGAGCAGACGAACAAACGCAATTCACGGTCGACACTTCGAAATGCATTCGCTGCGGCAGGTGCGTTGCCGTATGCACCGGCATGGTTATCGAGCAGGGCGAAGACGGGCTTCCGCACATGCTGCCCTTCGAGCACTTTGGGTGGCGCGGATGCTGGAGGTGCGAGCATTGCCTGGCCGTTTGCCCAACAGGAGCGCTGTCGATCTTCGGGAAGAATCCCGAAGACTCGCTTCCGCCTGCACCACCTGAGACGGGCGAATACCTCGAGCAGGTAGTCGCGAACCGCCGCTCGTGCCGGCGCTACCGTGACGAGAACGTGGACCCCGCAATCATCGACCGCATCATGGCGGCCATGCAAAACGTCCCTGCCGGCGGCAACGCGCAATCGACCGAGTACACGGTCGTCGACGACAAGGACCGCATGCGCCAAATCCGCGACGTAGCCTATGCTGCCATGAAGGAGGCTGCGGCGCACAAGCGGTATACGTCGAGTTTCGACGACTTCTACTACGCCAAAATGAAGCAATCGGAAGCGACTGTGCGCAAGGGCGACCTCTTGTTCTGCGGGGCTCCGCACCTGTTCGTCGCGCATGTCAAGGCCACAGGACGCTGGGCGGCCGATTACGCCATCAACTGCAACCTTGCCACGGCCTACTTCGAATTGCTTGCCAACGCGCACGAGCTGGGAACCGTCATCATGAGCTACCCGTCCGACGTGCTGTGCGAACTCGCACCCGAAGCGCGCGAGATGCTGGGCATCCCCGCCGACCACTACATGAAACTCATTGTCGGCTTCGGGTATCCCGAAATCCCATATGCGCGAGGAGTCCAAAAGGACCGCCGCAAGGTCCATCGCTGGACCGAACAGTCGGGCGGGCAATTGAACTTGCTGTAGGGTGAAGACTGAAGGTATCCCGAGAAACGAGGACGTTATGGGTTTGTTCGGCAAGTTGAAAGGCAAGGGCATCGACGAATTCGCCGCCGAAGCCAAAGAGCAGGGCATTCGGATCATCGATGTACGCGAGCCGGACGAATTTGCGCATGGGCATATTCCCGGTGCTGTCAACGTCCCGCTGGGTTCACTTGAAAGCATCACGGATGTCGCGCCCGACAAAGCCGAAATGCTCTACGTTCATTGCCTGGGCGGAGTTCGGAGCTCCCGTGCATGCATGCAACTGAAATCGATGGGTTACGCCAAGACCGTGAACATCGGCGGCATACGATCATATCGCGGGCCAATAGAGCGCTAACGAGCGTACGGATCATTGCAATGCGTACGACTGTGTCACCACCAGCAAGGCAGACAACTTAAATTACGATGAATAGCGGATCGGGTAATTATCGAAAGCGTAACGAGGTAGGAGCATGAACGTCGAAAAGCCGAAAGCCGCCCCTATTGCGGGAATTGTCCTAACGGCGCTTGCCATCCTGCTCATAGCGGGAACGGCGACGTTTGCGGGACCATGCACAACACATGCCGACGAGACTATACCAAGCTGCCTTTGGGCTTCACGCGCCGTGTTGGGCGTGGGCGTCGTCACTGCGATCATCTCGATTGTGCGGATATTCGAAACCGACGAGGGCGAACGCCGGGGCTTATCGCTTGCAGCCGCCCTTCTAGGCGCGCTTGTCGCCACCCTACCCGGTTGGCTCATCGGCTTGTGCGCAGACGCATCGATGCAGTGCAACGCCGTCATGCGCCCGTTCGCCCTTTGCTTGGGCGTAGCAATCTTCCTCGTAGGTGCAATAGACCTTACGAAAAGGCTACTCGCCATCAGGCGATGAGTCTGGGAGGAGCAACACTCCACCAGCAGAACGCCGTCAACATCAACCGCGCCGTATAATGCCCCCATGGAAGCGAATTCCGCAAACATACTCATCAACGTCAAAGACAGGCGCGCATTCCGCGCATGGCTTGAAGAACACCATGCCATCGAAACCGGTTGCTGGGTCGAGGTCAAACGCGGTCGGCCGGTGGACGAAACCACGTTTTGGTACCTCGACGCCGTTGAGGAGGCGCTCTGTTTCGGCTGGGTCGACAGCATCCACAAGCAAATCGGCGGCGTGCGCATGCAGCGCTTCACGCCTCGAAAACCCAAAAGCCCTTGGACCGAGCTCAACAAGGAACGCGTTCGCAGGCTCGAGAAGCTCGGACTCATGACCGATGCGGGAAGGGCCGTCTTGCCTCCCATGGGACCGAGGAGCTTCCGAATGGACGCCGACACGATTGCCGCGCTCAAGGCGGCAAGATGCTGGACGAAGTTCAAGCGGTTCCCGCCCTTATACCAACGCGTCCGCGCATACAACGTGGCCTTCTACAAGGGACGTGACCCCAAGATGCACGAGAGGGCGCTTGCTAACTTGATAGCCCACACGAAGCGCGGTGAATTGTACGGCGAGTGGAACGACTACGGCCGGCTGCTCGACTACTGAGATGCGCGGAATCGTTAAGCTTTGGTTTTCTCCAAGGCCTAGTCTTCAGACAATTCGATCTTGTCGAAATGCGCGTTTTCAGGCTGTCGATTCTCCACTCTTTTTCTTCTTTGATCATGTTGATCTCGATGGTGCCCTTCACGCTGTCTTCGTAGCTGAAGCCGACCACGCAATGCGCGGTTTCCTTGCCTTTCAGGACATCGATCACTTCATACTCGAACTCGGCCATTTTACCGATCAGCAGATTTGTCGGATTGCTCCCTATAACCAAGGAGGACAGGTCGGCAACTGATTCGACGCTTTCGATCGCTTTCAACGCATTTGCAGTGAGATGCTTTTTCAGGCCTACTATCCCGTCGTCTTTAATATCCGCATATGTCTCGTTGAGCGCGTATTCCGGGCTCATGCGCCTGAAAAGGTTAAATGCCATGGCTACGATTCCTCCTTAGGTACTTCGCCTGAACTTCCGATAGAACCATTATTTAGCGTGCCAAGTAATAATTATGGCGTTAATGGTCATCTATTATCGCGGCATGACTGCAAGGTAAAGCCGTAGGATCGGCTTCCCGCAAAACGTCGTCCATCATGTATTCGCCAGCTCGAACCAGGCTCCTGCTTTTGCCCTACTGCCTCACTTCGAGCGATGCGAGGATCGCCTCGTATGCGGCGCGGCTCTCCGCTGCCGAGCCCGATTGCGTGTAGAAGCACAGCGTGTAGCAGCGGATGCCACGTTTGAATACCAGCACCTCGCCTTCCCACGCAACGCCGTCAGCCACGTACGAGAATCTGAGGCCCTGCGCCTCCCCGCTTGCCCCAGCAACACTGTGCGTGAAAAAGCCGCTGGGATGATAATCGCGATCTCGGTAGCGCTTGAAAAACGCCTCGTTAACCTGTTTCACGAAGAATTTCTCGCTCACGAGCTTGGTGATAAGCTTGTTCGAATCCCTCCATGTGACGCAAACCAGCATGTGGCGCGCGCTATCGCAAACGCCCCACATGAGGTCGTACTTGAAACGCATGAACGATTCGAGTTCATCATGCGGCATGCGCTCGAGACCTTCGGGCAGCTCCGCCGCAAGCCATTCGTTATCGATGAGAACGGTTCCCATGTCTCTTCCCCATCCCGACGACGCCATCAACGATGGCCTCCGCCCCATTGCCTGGGATTTCGGCTTCGCAAATCACAAAACACCAAATTGCCAACAGCATATTTCGGCAATTACCGCCACCTTGAAACACTGCGGGAGCCTTCCCAATCGTTTGGGAGACTCCCTAATCATTTCATTCTGTTTCACTTTTGAACAGATGGGCTTAAAGAATAACGCAAAGCTCCCTGCATGTGTCGTTGAGCTCATCGCATCCGTGAATCGGGCATGCAACTCCGCCTGCCACGCCTTCAATGAGCTCATCGGTAATCTCGAAACCCTCTTCCTTGCAAAGTGCTTCGAACTCCTCGCGTGACTTGCATGCCATAGCCTTTTCCCGAAGCTCGGGTGACAGATCATTGAAGTTCATGGTTAGCTCCTTTTGCTCTTTTACCTTGGTTGATTAAACGCAAGAAAGCAGTTTCCGGCGCAGTCGACATCATACGAGATTGTGAACGAGTCGACGCAGATTAACCGCGGTAGCCGTAGTTGCATCGTCTCCACGCTATAACGCAGTTTATCCGCAATCACCCTATGCGAAAAAAAGACCGCCTGACGGCGGTCGGATATTTGGTGGAGCATAGGGGGATCGAACCCCTGACCTCATGGCTGCCAGCCATGCGCTCTCCCAGCTGAGCTAATGCCCCGAAAACGTGCTTGACCATATTAGCAGAACGCCAAAGCTGGTCAAGCATCTTTTCTCACGTTATGAACGGCTCTTCACATTACGAGCAAGGCGAATAGGTCCTAGTGCAGTTGCGAGTTGATCATCTTTGCGGCGAGCTTGGCGTCGGCGGCGGTGGTTTCCAGGTTCTCGGGCTCGATGAAAATGCGCGTTGTTTGTGGGAACGCCGTGACGATTGCGCGCTCGATGCTATCGATAGTGTGGTCTATCGAGCTGCGGTCGATCGTTTCAGCAAATGTCACGTCGACGGTGACAAGTAGGTCTTGCGGTCCTAAATACAGTGACAGGATGCGCCCGCACTTCTCGACGTTCGGGTTGGCCTCGACGATATGCGCGAGGCGTTTCAGCTCTTCCCCACTCAAACCCTCGCCGATGAGCAACCCCTTGGTCTCGCGCAGCAAGATGATGGCAACGCAGGCGAGCAGCACGCCGATGAGCACCGAGGCAATGCCGTCGAAATACGCATTGCCGGTGATGTGCCCCAGCAGCGTTCCCAGAAACGCCAGCACCAAGCCGGTCTCGGCAGCGGTGTCCTCGAGCACAACCGTGAACAAGCTGGGATCCTTGGCCTCCCTGATGAACTCCAGCGGCTTCACGCTTCCGCGCGCAGCATTGAATTCGCGCAAGGCAACCGAAAGCGACACGCCCTCAATTACAGCGGAAATGGCGATGATTATATAGTTGAGCATGGGATCGCCGAGCACCGTGTCGGGCGTGATCGACATGATGCGGTGCACGCCCTCGTAAATCGAGATGCCGCCGCCCAAGGCGAAGATCATGACGGCCACCACGAGCGTCCAGAAGTACAGCTCCATGCTGTAACCGAACGGATGCGCCAAGTCGGGCTTGCGGCTGGCGCGCTTCATGCCGAACAAGATGAGCAGGCCGTTGCCCGAGTCGACGATGGAATGCACGCCTTCCGAGATCATGGCCGACGATCCCGAAATGAACGCCGCGATGAACTTGACGACGCCAATGGCGATGTTGGCCAGCACCGCGGCTATGACGGCTCTGGGGCTCTCGCCGTACTCCCCTTCGTCCTCGACACGTGCATCTTGCCCATCGGGAAGGCGAATCGGTTCTTGCAATTCCTGGTTATCCATGTTGCGCCTTTCGCGGCATTCGCCACAACCTCTAAAAGAAGCGGCCCCCATAGGAGCCGCCCCAAAACGCTATTCGGTTTTTCGGTTATTCGGGCTTCTCCGAAGCGTAAAACTCAGCTTCATCGAAAAGCTCCTTGATACACTTCTGCTCCTCGCCGAACGGCAGGGACAAGAACTCGCTGATGGTGGGAACGAGTTCGCTGCAGTCGACGTAGTGGCTCTTCTCATTGAGCTTCGAGGTGTCCTGAACGCGCCAATAACGGTCATTCGCGTCGGTCAGGTAATAGCTGGCGCCGTTTACGTCCATGTACACGGAGTGGTGCGCATGCAGGTACGTCGTCAGCTCATCGTAGGAAATCTCAAGCTTTTCCTCTGCCTTCATTCCCATGGCGACCCCCTTCAGGTCTAGTCGTATAAGGCTTTTCCATCATAACAAGAAGCGCACAATTCATGCCTGAGAATCGAAAACTGTACGCGAATTGGCACGAAAGAAAAACCGATGCGGATAGGTTATTCTGCGGCTTCCTTGCGGGCTGCCACTGCCTCGATCTGGTCGATAATCGGATTGAGCGCGCCCTCGACGTCGTATTCCTCTATCTTGCCCTCGTCGCACATGCGGGCGAAGGTGGGATCGAGCGGCAGCGTGGCCAACGCGGGGATCTGGTAGCGCTTCGCCACGACCTTGCCCTGGGGCTCTCCGAAGATGTAGTGGTCCTTGCCGCATTCGTCGCATTTGAAGTACGCCATGTTCTCAACCAGGCCGATGACCTGCTTGCCCATGTCGTGAGCCAGATTAACGGCCTTGCCCACGATCATGGCCACGAGTTCCTGCGGAGCCGAAACGGTGATGATGCCGTCAACGGGAAGCGCATGCATGACCGTCAAGAACACGTCGGACGTTCCGGGAGGCATGTCGATGAACATGTAGTCGATGTCCTCCCAGTTTGTCTCGTCCCAGAATTGGTTGAGGATGCCGGTGATGACCGGGCCGCGCCATGCGACGGGAAGGTCGGCTTGCGGCAACATCAAGTTGATGGACATGACCTTGATGCCGGTTGCGGTCTGGGCCGGGTTGATGCCATCGGGATCAGCCGTAATCTGGCCGTGGATGCCGAAGGTCTTGGGAATGGACGGGCCGGTGACGTCGGCATCGAGAATGGCGACCTTGTAGCCCTTGCGAACCATCTCGGCGGCGAGCAGGCTCGTGACGAGCGATTTGCCCACGCCGCCCTTGCCGGACACGACTCCGATGATGTTCTTGACGTTCTTGCGCGATTTCGGTTTGGGCGGCTCGGTGCGCGACCCGCAACCTTCGACGCTGCAGCCGCTGCACGCACCGCCGCAATCGAGCGCTTCGTTTCCTGCCATACGATTTTCCTCTCTCGTTCTCGTTTTTGACCGTAAGGATGATACTACAACTCGCCTACGGTTTTGATTTTCACCCGTATTTGACACGAATTCGCAAAGTAAAGCACTACACTGTTTATCAGGCAAAAAACCGACAATGGCAACCAGCGCGCGAACACAGCTCAACACCTCTGGGAAACGCGCAGAAGCGGACAAAACATGGCATACGACGAAAACGAAAACGGTCAGTACCAAAGGCGGCAATACGATTCTTCGCGCTACAGCGATCGGTCGCGCTACAGCAGCCAGCGCAGGCAGACGAGCCAGTCGCGCAGCGGCAACACCAGCCAGTCGCGCAGCTCCTCGAGCACGCAGCGTAAGCAAGCGACGCAATCGCGCAGCAGCTCGAACCCGCAGCGCCGGCAAGCCAGCCAGTCGCGCAGCTCATCGGCCTCTCAGAGCTCGGGGCGCGCGCGTCACGCCAGCACCACCCAATACGCTGAAATCCAGGACTACAACGC
>JAFWJU010000077.1 GCA_017511465.1 Eggerthellaceae bacterium
GAGCCGATGGCGAACACGTCGACACCGTATTTCAGGATGTCGGATATCTTCTGACCTTGGAATTCCTCAACGATGACCTTGTCGGGAATGCCGGTTGACAAGACGGCGTTCAGCCGGTCGCTCAACGGCTGAAACACATTCAGTTTGCCGCGATCGCGGTCGAAAGCGTCAGATGTCACACCGACAATCAGATAATCGCCAAGCGCCTTGGCCCGTTCCATGAGGCGCGTGTGGCCGTAATGGAGCAAATCGTATGTGCCGTACGTGATAACCACGCGCTTTCCGTCGTGCATGGCATACCCCTATCGCGTGTTTCGTTACGTGCCTGAACTATCCTAGCAGACCGCGTTTCTTCAAGTCGTCGAAAGCGCTGACGAGCTTGGCGTTGTCGTCAACGGTCAAATCCCCTATATGGCCGACGCGAAACACGCGGTCCGCGAGTTCGCCGCCGTTCGGGCAAATCCATATCTCGTATTCGTCCTTCAACGTTGTGAAAATCGTTCGAGCGGAAACGGGCGGCTCGACTTCGAGCGCGGTGACGGCGGTCGCAGGAGCATGCGAGAACAGCTTGAACGGCAAATGCTCGATGCGTTTGCGGAAATCGGCAGCAAGTGTGGAAATGCGCTCGAGTTCTGCTGTAAGGCCCGTTTCCTCGAGCTGTTTAAGGCGAGCGTTGATTTGCAGCAATGTGCCGACTGCCGGCGTGAACGGCGTCTGGCCGCGCTCGCCGTTTTTCAATGCGAGTTTCAGGTCAAGGTACATGATGCCCGATTCGATGCGCTCGATACGCTCGAGGGCACGTGGCGAAAGGGTCAGCATGGAAACGCCGGGAGGGACGGCCAGCGCTTTCTGGGAGCCCGCTATCATCACGTCGATGCCGTCTGCCAGCATGTCGATGGGATCGGCAAGGAACGCGCTGATGGCGTCGACGATGAGGAACAATCCGTTGCGCTTGCAGAAATCGCCGATGAGCTTGATGTCGTACAGAACGCCCGTCGACGTTTCATCGAGGTTCACGACGAAAGCGGTGTAACAGGCGCCTTCAAACGGGGCCAGATCAGCTTCGTCGATGCCATAACCCGGTTTGGGGCATATCTCGGTATGGGGAATGGAATGCAGTTGCAGTAGCTCGACGAACCGATGTCCAAAACTGCCGCCGTTGACGACCAAAGCCCGGTCGTTGCCGTCGAGCGTGTTCATGACGGTTGCTTCCATGGCTGCCGTGCCCGAACCGGTGAGGAAAACGGCGCGCGAGCCCTCGGGGCTCCAGCGAGTTTCAGCAGGATGCGCTCGTTTTCGAACATGGTCTCGGAAAACTCGGCGGTGCGGAAATACGGCACTTGCTGGGCGCCGATAGCGCGCACCTCGTCGTTTGACTGCACAGGGCCGACGGTGAAGTTCAACATGTACTGGTTCCTTTCCCAATGCGGCAGGTTCAAGATAGCTGCTGCATCTATAGCTTCCACGCCTTTATGTGCGGGGGCTTGCGCTTGTCTTCGGGCGGCAGCTGCATATAGTCTTCGCCGTAAATCGCCTTCATGTACGTGTCGTAATCGCGCGGCACAGGCAAATCATGCCCTTCGAACGGCAACGTTCCCAATGGCGCATAGCACGCTTTTGGCCAACGCTCCTTCGTTCCGTACATGCCGCATACGATGGCGATGTCGGCGCCTCCGCAGCCATCGAAGCGCCTGCAAATAGCCTCGGATTTCCGAGCTGCCCTAAAACGGCCAATTGCAAATGCAAACGGCCTGAACGCATCGCGCATCACGCGCTTGAAACGCGTGCTGCCCGCCCCGCGGGGCGCTGAACATGTGACGAACACCTCATGCCAGAAAACGCGATCGCGGACCTGCTTTTCGAATTCCTCCTGATTGTCAGAAATGTCGTCAATTGGGAATATATCGAGGCCCACCCATGGACAATCGGCATCGACGATGTCCTCCTCGTCTTTTCCGTAGTCCTTTCGCACGAATCGGGCGTAGTCGCGCGCAAACGTGTTGTCGCGATTGGACACGACTTGCCGCAGTGGGCTTATCTGGTTGATGGCGGGCGCCAGCTCGAGGAATCGCTCGTAATCGCATCGCAACATCATGAGGTCGACATCGTCGTCCCAAGGGATAAACCCCTGATGCCTTGCCGCCCCCAGCATGGTGCCGCCGCAAAGGCTGTAGCGAATATCGAACGTCTCGCATATGACATCGAACTCCAAGAGGAGCTCCAAGTTCACGAGTTGCAGTTCCCGTAACGAAAGGTATTTGCGCGCTTCGCTCATAACACCTCCGAATGGTGGTAATTGCGCTCTTTTTCGGGGGGAGGCGTCATGTAGTTTTCGTCGTAAATTCGGCAGAGAACCGTGTGGATATCAGAAGGTGCCGTGAACATACGACCTTCGAACTCAACGTCTGTTCCATTGCCGAATGCTTCGTTGGGGAAAATCTCCTTAAAACCTTGAGCGGCATACAAGTTGATTACGTTGGGGCTGTCGTCGTAACGGAATCGCATCAAGGCCCGTTCTGTGTTCATGAGCGGGCGGTTAGAGTTCTTGCCGTACGGGTGAACGACTTTGCAGAAGGCGCCAAACGCCTTCACGGCAACATTGCCAACGAGTCCCCTGTCGCGTTTCACGTCGACGACGCGCTCGAACCTCGATGTTGCGTCCATTATCTTCCACCACATCAAGCGCGTTTTGTGAATCGCCACCGCAAGACCGCCTTTGGGAAAACCGTCCATGGGAATGATGTCGATCCAAGCGTCCTGCACATGCTCCACGGTCGCCGATCGGTTGATGATCTGCATACGCGAAGTGGTCACTTGCGCCAAGCCATATCGAAACTCGCTATCGTGGTACATGCTGTCGATGCGCATGTCGGTTCCGAACAGTTCCGTCTCGGCAATCTCGAGGAACTTCATGTAGTCGGGACGGGGCATGCAGATGTCGACATCATCGTCCCAGGGAATGAATCCCTTATGGCGTACGGCGCCCAAAAGCGTGCCGCCGAGCAGGTAATAGCGCAGGTTGTACCGGTCGCAGCAATCGACGACCCAGTTCATCAATTCGAGTTCCGCCAACTGCAGTTCGCGCGTTTTCCCAGTTGCGCGTTCGCCGCAGCCGGTCGTCAACGTTTCGTTCTGAAGATCGCGCTCTTCGTTAACGCCCATTGCTTCCTCACTAAGCTTCGCCGCTTTTGACGGGCTGGAAATTTCGGTGCGCCCAATCACAGTAACTCGCGGATAAGGGAGACGATTTCGAGGTAAGAGCGCTTCTGGTCGAATTGCTCTTCCGCGATTTTGCGTCCGAGTGCGCCCATTTGCGCACGCAGGTTTTCGTTGTCGGCTAGTTTCAGCATGGCTTCAGCCAAAGCCTCGGGGTTCTCTGCTGGAACGTTCAACCCAAAGCCGTCGTTTTCGACTTTCGCACGGAATTCAGGACTGCTTCCCGTATTGATCATGGGAATGCTGGCTGCCAGATAGTCGCCTATCTTGGTCACGATGCTCTGTGCTGCGTCAAGAACTAAGGAATTGACCGTTATATCCGAAGCGCACAGATACGCTGCCATAAGGTCGTAAGGCGCGTATCCGACGAAATCGACAGGCGCTTCCTTTTCTGTCGCATATTGCTGAAGCTTTTCCCGGTCTGGACCATCGCCGAGCAATTTTACGCGAATTCTCGAATCGGCTTGTTTTGCGATTACCGCCGCGTCGATGAGAGTTGCGATGTCGTAACTAGCCCCGAGTGTTCCCGCATAGGTAATCCAGATTTCGCCCTCGGGCTTTTCAACTTCGCAACCGCGCTCAGCGGCTCCCGAATCGAACCCATCCAGCTGATTGCCCACGTAAACCGTGCGGCTGGCATAGGGCTCTTCGCGATCGGAGGCGGGACGTTTCGTGTATTCTTCAGACGTTCCAACCGCGCCAGACATCAGGTTGTACGTCCGCTTTGCATCTCGGGCGAACGGGGCGAATGCGATGTCGCTCACAATGGGGATGTCCACGGCCATGCGCATCGCCTCAGGCCATAGGTCGTTAACGTCGGCAACATAGGGGATGCCGTATTTGACAGCGGCCTCTGCGCATGTGCGCGCCATGTTGTTCGGTGGTATTTCCGAGTAAATCAGGTCAAATGCGCGCGAATTCTCGAGGAAGAGGCTGTCGAACAGCTTCTTCAGGTTATGGGCGAAAACCCGATGGCTGTTAATGCGCGCAAGGTCCAGGTTCCGTTTGTATCCCGGCTCGTAGACGAATCTCAAGTGGTATGGAAGGTTCTGGTAGCAGCTGCGGGTCGTGTCCCTTTGAGCTTTGTCCCAATGTTGGAAAGTCGAGGTAATCAGATCGACTTCGAAACCCTCGCGAACCAATAATTCCGACAAGAAACGGAACCGCGTGTACCCGCGGGTTTCGTCACCGAGCTTAACGCCCTGCGTAACAACCGCGATGCGTTTCGGCCGTTGACGAACGGCGTCGCCACCAGGGTATGTATAGTATCCTTGCACGTTTCGATTATAGCATTTGCCCAGTTCTCGGCACTATTGGTCGTTTTTGGTGATCGTGTACGTGGGAACCGCCTGCTCAAGGATTTGAAGAGCGGTTTCGTCATCGGATTCCATAGCGTGACGCAGCATGTCCAGCTTTTCATCGACGGCCTCGAAGCTGACTTCCTTGCCTGTCGAGATC
>JAFWJU010000078.1 GCA_017511465.1 Eggerthellaceae bacterium
AACCGTGGTGATCTCGGAAACCTTCTCGACCGGATACTCAGCAGCGCGCTCTTTGAGCTCGTCGATGCCGAAGATCCAATTCTCAGCCATGTCATGGTCATATTCGTCGTTCTGGAACATGAGGTTCATGACGCCGAGAGCGAAGCAGGTGTCGGTCTGCGGACGGAGCTGGACATTGATGTTGCCGTCGTGAGCACCAACCCAGGTGACGCGGGGGTCAACGGAGATGATCTTGGTGCCGCGCTTCATCATGTCGACGAGGCAGTGGCCGAAGAAGCCGTCGCCGTTGGAAGGCAGCGGTTCCTTGCCCCAGACCACGACGTACTTCGAAAGCGTGTAACGCGGGTCGTCATACGAGCCAGGCAGGTGGCCAGCATAGTCGAGCTCGGGATAGCCAGCGCCGAGGACGTAGTCGGAAACGGAGCAGCGCGGGCCGTAGCAGGACCAACCAGACTGCGTGTAGCAGCAGTTGGGCGACTGCAGGACGGAGAACGTCAGAGCGTAGTAGTAAATGCAGGCCTCACGACCGGTGCCACCGAAGCAGACGATGGACTCATGGCCGTAGGTCTCCCAGAAGTAACGAACCTTCTCGGTGATGTAGTCGAGAGATTCGTCCCAAGAGGTGCGCTCCCACTTGTCTTTACCGCGATCCTCCACCGCACGCTTCATCGGGTAAACGATGCGGTCGGGATGATGCGTATACTCGCGAAGGGCGAGGTTGAGAGCATTGACGCGACCCAGGGTAATGGGGTTGTTGTCGTCGCCCTCGATACGAACGAGTTTGCCGTCCTTGGTCACGACTTTAACGCCGTATCCCACCGGGTGAGATCCCGGAGGAGACCAAGTGTTGCTGCGAGTGATAATGGTACCGTCGGGCATCTCGGTACGCCACTCCTTGGAATAAGCCATACTGTTACTCCTTTTCTCGATCACCCTCGGAGACTCCGAGAAACCGTTCAACTTGATCAGCCCTAGGGGAAGGCATCCCTTGTTTCGCGGAAACGAATCGCTCGTTCACACCTTCAACCACTACGCTCATCTCACCCTGCCTGATAGTTCTTGTGGATGGTTGCAATGGAATCTTGTGAAACCGGGCTTTCCGCCTCTCTTCATCTCCCTTACGAAACAACGCTCCAAGCTTGTGCCAATGCGCATAAAGACATACGACACCGCTTGGAATCGTTTGATTCAGCATACCTTTTTGGAGGGGTGAAAATGGTTGTCAACATTTATCTAGTTTGAGGATATTTAAGAAAATTGATAGCTAGCTATCGCTTTGTAAATCATGTATTTTCATATTGTCAATTGTGTTTTGTCATTTGAACTAACTGCAAACAAAACCCCTAAACAAAGGGCTATCGCTTAATGCGATAGCCCAAAAAAATGGCTCTGGTTGCAACTTCCGTCTTACAGCCCGCCATACACAATTTGTCAGACAGGGCTGTATCGACGTGTTTGGTCCAGATTAATACAGCTGCTCGACGTACTGCATCGGGTCGTGCTTCTCAGGGGGCTCCCAGCCTTCCTCGGGTTCCTCGACCGAGAGGATCTCGACCTCGAACGTCAGATCATGGCCTGCGAGGGGGTGGTTCATATCGAACGTGATTTCCTCGCCCGTGATGTCGTGGATGGTGACCGGAACTTTCTCGCCATCCTGGCCCGCCACGAACACCCTCATGCCGATCTCGACGTTCTTCAGAGGCACCTGCTCGACGGGCAACGTTTCAAGAAGCTCATCGAGATACTCGCCGTAGGCGTCGTACATGCCCACCGTAAACGTCTTCTTCTCGCCTTCTTCCATCTCGAGAATCGCTTTTTCAAATCCGTCGATGGTCAAATCCATGCCCGTTTGGAACTCCATGGGCTGATCCGGCTTGGCGTAACCGAACACCGTGCCGTCTTCGAGGGTTCCCGTGTACAGAAGCTTCACGGTAGATCCGAGTTTCATGATGCGGCTCCTTTACTTATATATATAGGTTCACGCAAATGCGTTCATGCGAGCAGATACGTTACCACATGCCCCGCCGTTGGAACAGATGCCGAAACGCGATTCGCCACCACAATAATGCGCAAATAAAAAAGTTCGCGGTGCCGGCCCCTAATCCGACACCGCGAACCTTCGCGTTTGAAAATAACGTTTCTTACGCACCGGGAGCCGCAGGAGGCTTCGGAGCACCGGGGGCACCGGGGGCAGCAGGAGCACCGGGGGCACCGGGGGCAGCAGGAGCGCCAGGAGCGCCAGGAGCAGCACCTTCCATACCAGGAATGGGCTTCTCGCCGTTCAGGTACGGCGTGAAGTCGCATTTGCAGAACGGGCAATTGTTAAGAACGATACCAGCCATCATCTGGATCGGCTTGCCACATTCCGGGCATTTCATGGGGCCGCCGCCACCACCGTCTGCAGGTCTAAAGCACATGAGATTCCTCCTTCTCGTTCTTGCCCGGTCGGGTCCTCCCCCTACCGAACTTTACACAAACCATAATAACATTCAGAAAACGATTGCCATATGGCTTTTTTGCATTATAGGCAAACGGCAACTATTTTTTCAATTCACAATCGATCGTAAGACGAACTTTTACCCCGTCTAATCAGATTTGACGCTTATATAAGGAGCGACAATCATCTTTCGACTTGCTCACCTACCGTTCGTCGAAAAATTATGTGATAGAATTGTGAATGCTTGTGGAAGAACTGTACCTGCCGCAGTTGTTTGCACCTGCCGATTTAGGGGATTAGCTGGTGTAATGCTACAAGTGCCGGGTTGGCACCCAAATGGCGAAACGGCAGCGATCGTCATGAAGGAGCCACATGAGGCGGAAAAGCCGTTTAGGGGACGGCTAAATACGGAGGCATCCGTAAGTCATGAATGCGCATGCGTCCGTGATTTGCCGCCCATGAAGTCCGGGAGCTCTGCAAGCTGCAAGCGGACCCAAGTCCGCGAAAACGATTATCCTTTAAAGGAGGGATAGATGGACGGCAAAGAATTTACCGTTTCCGAAGTCATTGACTCTTTCGGTATCAACGGTCACACCTGGCTGATGTTCGTCCTGCTGGGCTTGGCCAACATCTTTGACGGCTATGACTTCATGGTCATTAACGTCACCAACAGCTACGTTGCTGCCACCTTCTGGCCTGACGCGTTCCAGCTCAATGCTGAGACTGGTAAGTACGCCCTTCAGCCGCAGTACTCGGCGCTCATGGGCTCGCTCACCACGTGGGGCCTGCTGGGCATGGTGCTCGGCGGCGCAACGGGCGGCATCCTCTCCGACCGCATTGGTCGTAAGAAGATGCTGACGATCGCTGTTTTGTTCTACGGCGTCTTCACGCTGCCGCAGTCGTTTGCGAACGACGTTTACTTCTTCGCAGCGTTCCGCCTGATCGCCGGCTTCGGCGTCGGCTCCTGCATCCCGGTTGTTACGACCTGCTTCTCTGAGACCATCCCGTCTCAGCACCGTGGCGTGTTCGTAACCTTCGGCATGGCATTCATGGTCGCTGGCTGGGTGCTCGCCGGCCTCATCGGCAACCCGATCGCTTCCAACCCGCAGTCCATCATGGGCGACTTCACCAATGGTGAAGTTATCACGGCTGCCAGCCTCCGTCCTGATGGCACCATGGTCACCTTCTGCGAGAACTGGCGTCTGTGCTACCTGATCGGCGCTCTGCCCATCATCTACGGCATCATCCTGTTCTTCGTCATGAAGGAAACCCCACACTGGTTCGCCAACAGCGGCCAGAAGGAGAAGGCGTGCAAGGCTCTCGAGGCTATCGCCCATCAGCATCATGATGACTCTGCTCATTATGATCCCAACCTGCTGGTTGTTCCGCCCAAACCGGCGAACATCGGCCCGAACGTCCTGTTCTCCAAGAAGTACATC
This sequence comes from Eggerthellaceae bacterium, assembly GCA_017511465.1. Classification (GTDB taxonomy): domain Bacteria; phylum Actinomycetota; class Coriobacteriia; order Coriobacteriales; family Eggerthellaceae; genus UBA9715. The sequence continues at coordinate 3,877 of JAFWJU010000078.1, forward strand.
GTCGCTACCGCAGCCATTTGGACCACGTACTTCGTCGGCCAGTTCTGCGTGTACGGCATGAACGCCTGGATTCCCACCTGGTTCCAGGGCGTTGGTTACTCCGCGGCTGACTCCACGAACCTCCAGACGTGGAACAACTTCGCGGCTATTCTGTCGAACATCTCCGTCGGCTTCGTCTCCGACCGCATCGGTCGTAAGAAGAACCTTGCTGGTTCCTGGATCGCCTGCATCGTCGCCATCATCCTGTGCTCGATGCTGGTCCAGCCGAACAACATGATCCTGTGCGTCGTCCTGATGCTCCTGTTCGGCTTCTGCCTGAACTACGCCATCACGGCTGTCCAGCCGCTGATGCCCGAAAGCTATCCGACCGCCCTGCGTAACACCGGCGTTGCTTGGTGCCAGGCGTTCGCTCGCTTCGGTGGTTCCGGCTCCTCGATCGTCCTTGGTGCTATCGCTGCGAACGCTCTGTTCAAGACCGCAGAGGGTGCCACCAACTGGTCGATGGTCGTGCTCGTGCTCATCGTTCCGTTCCTGCTCGGCGAAATCTGCACGCTTATGTTCGTGCGTGAGACCGGTGGTAAGACGATGGACCAGCTTGCCGCAGAGGCAACAACCGAAGACAAGGCCGACACGGGTACTACCCTGTTCGCCGTCATGATGGTCGTGGCTGCGATCCTGTTCATCCTGTGCATCGTTTGCCCGCTCGCCGTCGATGGTTGGGCCAAGAGCGCCATGGCCCTGCCGTTGATGAGCATCGGCATGCTGCTCCCGTTCATTTACTTCTTCATCTTCGCGACTCCGCAGATCAAGAACAGCCGTTAACGGGCGCTAGCATTTGCATAAAGCGATTCGCATCGCAATATGCCAGGAACCCCTTCGAAAGAAGGGGTTCCTTTTTGCGCGGCAACTTTCTTGAATTCATATACATCAGCATTACTTGGTATACTTTTACAAAGCAAACAAGACATTCGCCGAAGAGGTACCCATGGCCAATATTTCGAAAAAGCAGCGCGTGGCATTAAGGCAAATCGACGAACTGCGCGCCCAGAACAAGCGTGACATCATCCTCGGTGTCGCCTCGATAATCGTCATGGTTGCAATAATCGTCACGTATAACACGTTGACGTATACGTATGGCATCATCGATGAATCGAATACGATTTTGCGTGCAGTCATTTACGCCATCGCCATGGTTATAGCGGGCTTTTGCGGCATCATGTTCATGCGTGCGTCAAGACGACGGGCCAAAGTTGACGGCCTGCGTCAATCCACTGGCATATCGCGCGATACGCTCGATGCGTGGAACCGCGGCGAGATTGAAAAGTAGGGCTTATTCCTCGTCAGGGTCTTCTTGCCCGCCCTCTTTCATAGCGAGAATTTCTTCATATGGGATGCCCTTGTTCGTGAAGATGCGGTCTTTCCACTTCGCCCAACCGGTCTTCTCGATGGGCTCGCCCATGCTCTTGCCCTTGTAGCTTTCCTTGATTGCCATGGCAATGACGCAGCATGCGGCAATGCGAAGCTTAGAGATGTCCTTCACCTTGATCTCGAAGCAACGGCCCTTGTCCCTGAACTTGACGATGCCGATGCGCACGTCGAGCTTGCCCGTGCCCTCGTTGCGGAAATCGAGCGGAGGCTCTTTAAGCGTGCCCTGGATATCCCAAAGCATGCCCTTGAAGAAGTAATGCTCGAAGATGGTGTAGGTATGCAGCTCGTATTCGAATCGTTCAACGCCGACGAAATACACGAGCGTATTCGGGTCGAAACGGATGCGTGCCATCTGGCCGCCGAGACGGTTGTAAATCTCCACGCGGTCGTTTTCCTTGGTCCATTCGGATTTAACCGTAATGAACTCATCGCCGTCTGCGTACCAAAGCGCGAAGTCTTCGCGCTTGTCGATTGCGTCGATCTGCATGTACACTCGGTTGTTCCTCAAGGGTGCTCCTTTGATGGCATTTTAGCGTCAAGTAAATTATACAAAAACGCCTGCATATCACGAATTGGCAACTAGGCGGGAAGTCATTTTTTTCGAAACACAAGATAGCCGTTCATTTGCCCGTTTTTACCATCGGCCTCGAAGCGGTCCGCGAGCTGGGCACATGAGCCGCAATGCGCGATGAACGCATCAAGCTCGTCAGCGTTGAAGCTATGGCAATAACGGTAAACGCCGGGCATGTCGTTCCATCCCAAGAGGAAATCACCCTCGTCCAACGTCAAGCCGAGGTCGGCGCATCCGCGCTCGGTCGTTGACAGCGCCCTCTCGCGCATATTCGCATCGCATGCAAACTGCCAAAACGAAATGGCAAGCGTGCCGCCTGGCTCGGTCTTTTCCACAAGGGCGTCGAGCAAGGCCAGGCGAAGCTCGTTTGTCGGCACATGGTGTATGAACCCGAAACATGCCGTCAAATCGCATGCTGGAGCCTCAAGCGACGAGATAAGCGTGCCTTCAAGGAGAGCGCCGATGATATCCAGGTTTTGGAACTCGAATTGGCGGTCGTTCGGCAACAAGCTGGGACATGAATCGATACCGTAGAAGCAGAGGCTTTTATCCCCGACGCGTTCGTCTAAAAACGACTTGAACCGAGCGTTTCCGCATGCCATGTCGAGAACCGTTTCAGGATTGCCGGGCAATGCGGCAAGCACGCGGTCCCATCCAGGCCACGCATGCTGGCGCGTGTGCGAAAACGAGGCCGCATTGTCGCGGTAAAAGCCCTCGTCGAGTTCCCTGAGTTTTTGAATGGTGCCTATATCCATGACACGCATTGTACAATGGCTGCATGGAAGCGGTGGTACGCGACATACTTGACGCGCTGCGCGGCGGCGAACCCGATGCGAAGGACATCGACCGCATCATCCGCGCCCACAGCAAACGCGCGCATGACGGACGGCGCGTGTTCGCCAAAAAGCGCATACTCCCCTTTTACCTAAAAGCCAAGGACGAGAATGGAGCGACTTGGCAATCGTGGGATGTCAGCGACGAGCTCGATGCCCGATTCGTGCGCGCAATGCAGATGAAACCCCGTCGCACGGCTTCGGGAGTGGCGACCATCACGGTCATCACGAAGCCGTGGCCGTGCGCGAACTCGTGCGTGTACTGTCCGAACGACCCCCGCATGCCCAAGAGCTACCTTTCGGACGAACCGGCGTGCCAGCGTGCCGAACGGCTTGGCTTCGACCCGTATCTTCAGGTAGCCAGCCGGCTGAGGACGCTCCAGCAAATGGGACACGACACGGGCAAGGTCGAGCTCATCGTGCTCGGCGGTACATGGGTCGATTATCCGAAACGGTACCGGACATGGTTCATAAGCGAGCTCTTCCGCGCGTTGAACGACGACAAGGAGACGCGTGAAAGCGCGTTGGCCATGGGTCGGATTCCAGAAGTGGAACCTGTCGACCACATGGCGCTTGATTCGCTGCATGCCGCTAACGAGCAAGCGGACCACAGGGTTGTCGGACTCGTCGTGGAAACGAGACCCGACACGATTTCATGTGAGACGCTACGCGAGTTGCGCGAACTGGGATGCACGAAAATACAGATGGGCGTCCAGTCCGTTAATGACCGCATACTCGAGGAAAACGGGCGGCGCGAGCGCGCCGACACGATTTGCCGCGCCTTCGAGCTGACGCGCCTTTTCGGCTTCAAGACACATGCCCATTTCATGGTGAACCTCTTGGGCGCGACTCCGGAATCAGACAAGGCCGATTACCTCGAGTTCAGCACGAACCCCAGCTATCGCCCCGACGAGGTGAAACTATACCCATGCGCGCTCGTCGACGGCACCAAGCTGGTCGATTGCTACGAAGACGGCTCGTGGCGCCCCTATAC
>JAFWJU010000079.1 GCA_017511465.1 Eggerthellaceae bacterium
GAACATTTCGGGTTGTTCCGCGACGAACCCGAAGGCCGCGTGCCTGACAAGTTCAAGCACGAGCAGTGCCTGTTGGTGGAAGAGGGCGACGTGCGCATGCTGATGACCGGGTGCACGCATCGCGGCATTCGCAACTCCATGCATTGGAGCGCCGCTGATGCGCCGACGCACGTCGTTGGCGGCTTCCACTTCATGAAGGTTCCCCTGACAGACACTGCCTACCTGAATGCGGCGGCAGACGATTTGCTGTCGTACCCGACGCAGTACTTCACCTGCCATTGCACGGGTCTCGACCAATACCATTACCTGAAGGATCGCATGGGCGACCGCTTGGCATACATCGCCGCCGGTCAGTCTATCGAGCTGTAAGGGGGAATCAAAAGCGCAGTCTTGCGTGCCTATTGCTCGACGTACACCCGTCGCATGATGACGGGCACGGTCGGTGCGCTGTTGGCGTCGACGGGAATGCGCGCAACCTGGTCGACGGCTTCGATGCCCTCGATGACGTGCCCGAATGCCGCATACTGGCCGTCGAGGCCGTACCTGTCGCTTTGCATGATGAAGAACTGGCACGACGCGCTGTCGCAATCGTCCTGCCGCGCCATCGATATGGCACCGCGTGTGTGGTGCAGGGGATTGGGCACGCCGTTTTGGGCGAATTCGCCTTTCAGGTAGCAGTCGGTTTCGCCATCGCCGGTGCCAGTGGGGTCTCCGCCCTGAATCATGAAACCGGGTACGACCCGATGGAACTTCAGGCAATCGTAGAATCCCTGCTGCACGAGCGAGAGGAAGTACGCCACCGTGATGGGCGCGGCGCTTGGGTCAAGCTGCACCCGTATGGTGCTCCCGTTCCACATTTCGATGGCCACGACGGGCGCATCGCCAAAGGCAAACGGGTCACAGGGCGGTTCGGTCAGCAGCTTCACGGCGGGTCCTCCGGGGAATTCGATTTCGGTCCCGTTAATTATACAAGGCAGTCCAGGTGGTCCCATCAATTTGCTATCATGTGTCAACCACCTAACATTCTGAAAGCGAGCCAAGATGTCACTTCCCAAATCCGATCAGACGAAGGTAGCCGACGGTCGTACGACCATGCAGTTGGGACCCGTGTTGCCCAAGACGGCGGACGTGCGCGATGGCCACCTGTTCATCGGCGGCGTCGACATGGTGCAATTGGCGCACGACGAGGGCACGGCGCTGTACGTGTTCGACGAGGAAGACCTGCGCGACCGCATGCGCCGCTATCGCGATTCGTTCAAGAGCGCATACCCGTTTTCGGGCGTGCTGTACGCCAGCAAGGCCTTCTTGAACAAGGAAGTGCTGCGCATCGCCGACGAGGAGGGCTTGTTCCTCGACGTGTCGGGCGGCGGCGAGCTTGCATGCGCCCAGGCGGTGGGTTTCCCCATGGAGCGCGTGTTCGTGCATGGCAATTTCAAAACCGAACGCGAATTGCGCGAGGCCATTTCCGCTGGCGTGGGCCGCATCGTGCTGGACACGCGCCTCGAACTCGAGCGCATTTCGCGGATAGCCGGCGAGCTGGGCGTCACGCAGAAGGTGCTCATGCGCATAACGCCAGGCGTCGAAGCCGACACGCACGAGTACATCAAGACCGGCTGCGAAGACAGCAAGTTCGGTTTCACGATGCTCGACGATTTCGCGTTCAAATGCGTGGGTGACGTCATGGCTGCGCCCAACGTCGATCTGGTGGGCTTTCACTGCCATATCGGCTCGCAGATTTTCGCCCTGCATTCGTTTACCGAGGCCGTGCAGGTCATGGCCAAGTTCATCGCGCGCACGCGCGACGAATACGGCCTCTACGTCGAGGACCTCGACCTTGGCGGTGGCTTGGGCGTGGCGTACCTGGCCGATGACAAGCCCTCCTCGATCGAAGAATTCGCCGAGATCACCGCATCGGCGGTCATGGAATCGACGCTGGAATACGGCCTTCCCATGCCGCGCCTGCTGGTCGAGCCGGGCCGCTCGCTCGTGGCCAACGCGGGCGTCACACTGTACACGGTCGGCGTCATGAAGACGCTGCCCAACATCCGCAAGTATGTCGCCATCGACGGCGGCATGTCCGACAACATCCGCACGGCGCTGTACCACGCCGATTACGAGGCGACCATCGCCAACAAGGCCGACCAGCCGCGCGCCGAAGTCGTGACGCTGTGCGGCAAGCACTGCGAGTCGGGCGATGCCGTGGTGCTCGACGGCTCGCTGCAACATGCCGACCTCGGCGACATCGTGTGCGTGTTCACCACGGGTGCCTATTGTTACACCATGAGCAGCACCTACAACGGTCAGCCGCGACCGGCCATCGTGTTCGTCCGCGACGGCCAAGCCCGCGTGGTCACCCGCCGCGAAACGTACGAGGACCTCATGGCCCGCGACATTTAAATGAGTATTTGGGGATAGGCCGCAAATACTCATTATTCCAGCCACGTTCCTGTTGAGGCCTTTTCTGTCGTGCTTTCATCCCTGTTAGGGCTGTTTTGGTAGCAGTGCCATGTTCGTGGCAGGATATCGCTTTGCAGGGATGAAATCTTGGCATGATTCTGCGTAACCGGGATATAGGGTTTCGTATCACCGCAGCTCACGGACTTGTAGCATCTTGAAAGCTCGTCTCTGTTAGGCCAAAACATGACATGAACTTGCGCGAGGTGTAATGAGCAATGGGGAACAAGCATCGAAACCCATTCGCTTAATTGGAAAGAGGGTCAACTTTCCACTCATATAGCGACTCAATCGTCCTACAATGGGCACAGGTTCTAACAGGCGGGTGCCTGAGGGCTTCCGTCTGCGAGCGCAGTAGTTGTTCGGTCACGTAGGAAGGAAGTTTCACATGCAAAGTTTCGTCGCTACATCCACCGCCGCAACAGCAGCAGAAGCTGGTCGTGAGGTTGCCGCCAAGATCAAGGCCGGCATCGCCGACGCCAAGGTCGCCATGGCCTATGGCAGCTGCGATTACGACACGAAAGAGCTGCTCGCAGCCATCGCCGAGGAGCTTCCCGGCGTGCCCGTCTTGGGTAACACGTCATTCACCGGAATCATCACGCCCGAAGGCTACGTCGGCGGCGACGTGCCGTTCGTCGGCATCCTGGCCCTCGGCGGCGACGACGTCGTAGTCGGCACGGCTGGCGCTGCGCGCGACACCGCTGAGTGCCCGCGTTGCATCGGCAAGAAACTAGCGGAAGACGCCATGGCCGCTGCAGGCAAGGATTGCGCGCCTGCTTACTGGTACATGGCGGCATCTCCTGCCGAGGAAGAGTATTACATCAAGGGCGTCACCGACGTCATCGGCCGCGTGCCGTTCTTCGGCGGTTCTGCTGCCGACAACGAGATCGCCGGCAAGTGGTGGCTGTACAACGGCACCGAGGCCTTCCAGGATGGCTGCGTCGTGGCGTTCTTCTACACCGATGCGCCGTTTGCTAACAAGTTCACGGGCGCCTATGCCGAAACCGACAAGTTCGGCGTCGTCACCAAGATGGACGGCGACCGCGGTATCGTCGAGATCTGCGGCAAGCCCGCGCTTGACGTGTACGCAGAGTGGCGCGGCATGAGCACCGACCAGCTCATGGGCGGCGACCTGCTGGTCGAGTCGATCGTGGCCCCGCTGGGCGTGAAGGACCGCATGGGCGACCTCATCGCCATCCGTCACCCGATGAACGGCAACGACGACCACTCCATCGCCGTGGGCGCCAAGGTTGCCGAGAAGACGGCCGTCATCCTGATGGACGGCGACGTCGATTGCCTCGTGGGCTCGATTGCCAAGACCTGTGGCGAGTTGAAGGAACATGCGAACCCGAAGCCCGCTGCGTACTTCTTCGTGCACTGCGGTGGCCGTCGCGCCGGTATCGGCGATCGCATCGGCGAGGTGGCCGACGCCTTCATCAAGGAAGCCGACGGCGTGCCGTTCCTGGCCGAGTTCACGTTTGGCGAGTACGGCTTCGAGCAGGACGGCTGCAATTCCATCGGCGGCCTGATGCTCAGCTTCACCGCTCTGGGCTAAGCCCTGTTGCAGGTAACGTCAAAACGGCGCGCAGCTTCGGTTGCGCGCCGTTTCTTATTGCGATACAGGTGGAGCAGAAACCCGTCCCCTGTTCCAACCCCGTCTAGTGGTGCTGGATCTGCTGGCTGACGCCCTTGATGTTGGTGATGACCCACGTGAAGCGGTTCGACTCGATCACAGTTCCGCAATACTTGCACTTGGCGCTTTGAGCCAGGTTAATCGGCGCGCCGCAGTTCGGGCATTCGCCTGCGACAGTCTGCGCGGTTTGCGTGGTCGTCTGCGTGAAGGCAGTGCGCCCCAGCGTGTATTCGTATTCCATGTACGACTCCGCATTGGTGTAGCCGCTGACGACCCGGCCGTTTCGGTCCATCGTGTAGTCGGTGATGCGCGTGCGAACTTTGACCACCAGGTACTCGAAGCCGAATGTCTCGTACCAGCCGCGCGTCTTCACCTCGAGGACCGCGATGTTGTCGACGTAGTTCGTGTGGCCCCTCTTCTTTAACGCGTCAAGCTGGTTCGAGAACTGCGAGAACAGCGTGTTGCTGAAATACGGGCGCATGGGCTCGAAATCGCCCGCCGTCCACGCCTGCTGCATCTGAACGTACACGTTGGCGATCATCTCGTCGACTGCCGCGGCAGAGAACTCGGGGTCGCGTTCCATCAGCTGGTTAAGGGGCCGTAGCTGTGATGCGGGCGTGCGCGATGCGCCGGCTGGTTGCGATGAGCGCGATGAGCGCGATGAGCGTTTCTTCTTGTCCTCATATCTCATCAGGGCACCGAAGGGGAAAAATCCGGGAAGGAGCACGATGGCCACGATGATGAGGACTATGACGATATCGATGAGGCCGACTTCCTCGTAGTCGCCATAATAGGTGTCTCCAGTGTCGGAATCGGTCCAGCCCCACTCCCAGTCGTCGTCATCGTCCCAGTCCCAGCTGTAGTCGTAGCTCGATCCGCCCCAATCGTAGTCGTAACTCGATCCGCCCCAGTCGTAGCCTCCGCCGTAATCGCTGTTGCCGGCGAAACCGCCTGCGTCACGACCGTAGGAAGCTGGGTCGAGGCTTTCGCCCACGTGAAACGCAATCAGGCCCACGACGAGCACGGCGATGATGATGGCGCCGACTTTGCCAAGGCCAAATGCAGGATGGCTGCGCCGAGGCTCGTATTCGGCTTCGGGCGCTTCGTTGTGCTCGACTTCGGTCGGGGCGATTTCTTGTTGCTTTTCTTCAGTCACGGCGGCTCCCATGTTCGCTTTCCGCCATAGTATCATGCACATTTAACACAGCTGCGCCTCGCCGCGCGATTGGGCGGTTATACTTGGTGGCACGCAATTACGCACTATCTGAGTGAAACGGAGATACCATGTCTGTGAAAATCGGCCTTGTCGGCACCGGCACCGTGGGTGGCGGCTGCATCGACATCATCCAGAAGCATAAGGACGACTTCAAGCGCCACTACGGCATCGATATCGAGCTCGTGCGCGTATGCTCGCTCGACCCTGCCGAGGCCGAGGCGCACGGCGTGGGTCACCTGTTCACCCCCGACTTCCACGAGATCACGACCGACCCCGAAATCGACCTGGTCATCGAGCTGATCGGCGGCACGGGCGTGGCGCGCACCATCGTGACCGAGGCCATCAAGAACGGCAAGAACGTCGTCACGGCCAACAAGGCGCTCATGGCCACGGCGGGCGAGGAGATCTTCGACTTGGCCGATGAGGCGGGCGTCGAAATCGCGTTCGAGGCAAGCGTCGGCGGCGGCATCCCCATCATCGACCCGCTGAAGCACTCGCTCATCTCCAACGAGATCTCGTCGGTGCTCGGCATCGTCAACGGCACGACGAATTACATGCTCACCCGCATGGCCGAAGACGGCATGTCCTACGACGACGTGCTCGCCGAGGCGCAGGCCAAGGGTTTTGCCGAGGCCGATCCGACGGCCGATGTCGACGGATTCGACGCTGCCGCGAAAATCGCCATCCTGGCTTCCATCGCCTTCAACTCGCGCGTCGTCATGAGCGACGTGCACAACGAGGGCATCCGTAGCATCCAGCCCATCGACCTGGCAACGGCCCGCAGCATGGGTTACGCCGTCAAGCTGTTGGCCATCGGCCACCGCCTGCCCGAGGGCATCGACGTGCGCGTGCATCCGACCATGATTCCGCTGTCGCATCAGCTGGCGCACGTGAACGGCGTCGACAACGCCATCTACGTAACCGGCGACGCCGTGGGCGAGACCATGTTCTTCGGCGCGGGCGCGGGTTCGGGTCCGGCCGCAAGCGCCGTCATGGGCGACGTGCTGGAAGTCTCGCGCCACATCATGCTGGGCGTTCCGCCAATCGTGGGCTGCACGTGCACCGACAAGCTGCCCATCGTCTCGATGGACAACCTCGAGACGCGCTACTACATGCGCTTCGTGGTGCCGGACCGCACGGGCGTGTTGGCCAAGTCGGCCGAGGTGTTCGCCCGCAACGACGTGTCGCTGCGTTCTGTCGTGCAGGAAGGCACCGCTTCGCGCGACGCCGTCAACCTCATCTTCGTTACGCACACGGCTTGCGAGAAGAACATCCGCGCTGCGCTTGCCGAGCTAAGCGCCATGGACGACATGCTGCTCGCCGAGCCGACCGTCATCCGCGTCGAGGACTAAGTGGCCGGTTTCATATTCGATATGGACGGGTGCCTGCTCGACTCAATCGGGGCATGGCACACCGTTGACTCGCGCTTGTGCAAGAGCGCCGGAATCACGCTGTCGAAAGAAGAGCGCGACGAGCTCAGCTCGCTGACGCTTGGCGAAGCCGCCGAATGGTTCCACGAACGTTTCGGCATTTTGGAAAGCGGATCCGAAGTCGTGCAGGTGATGATTGGTTTCCTGCTCGATTTCTACCGCACCGAAGTCGTCGCCAACCCCGGGGTCGAGGCGTTTCTTCAAGCCGCTCACGACAGCGGTGCCCCCATGTGCGTGTTGTCGTCCAGCCCGCAATCGTTTTTGCAGGCTGGGCTTTCCACTGCGGATTTGAAGCGCTTCTTCGATGACGAGCTGATCATCTCGGCTGAGGACCGTGGTTGGGCCAAGCGGAAGAACGACACGTTCCAGAAGGTCTGCGCGCTTCTGGGCACGGCGCCCGAAGACACGTGGCTGTTCGACGACAGCTGGTACGCGGTCGCGACGGCTCGCGAGGCGGGCTTGCGCACGGTGGGGGTGTTCAGCGCCAACGAATGCGGCACGCACGAAGAGCTCGCGCAACATAGCGAAATGGTCATCGACGACTTCACCGAGCTCGACCCAGCCGATTTTCTGTAAGTCGCAATCGGGAGACCGTTCAACGAAAAGACTGCTTTACTAGCATGCGAAGCGATACTATGCGAAACATGAAACCGAAACCGACATACGCTGAAAAGATGCAGCAGGCCAACCGCGAGGCCAAGGCCACGGTCGTGGCGTTGGTGCTCACGGTTATCGTGTGGATCGTGCTCGGCTTCGGCATTGCGCCGACGGGCATCGAGGTGTTCCACACACCGCTTTGGATAATCACGGGCACGGTCGGCACGTGGCTGTTCGCCATCATCGTCGCCGTGTTCATGAGCAACCGCGTCATCGCCGACGTCGACCTTGACGACGAGCCCGAACCCGATGCGCCCGAAGCGGGTGATTCGCATGAATAACCTTGCCGGGCTCGCGGGACTCGTTCCCGTCGTCGTGTTCCTTGTCGTGGCGCTGGGCATCGCCGTGTATTCGCGCCAACGCGCCGCACGCAGCGCGCAGGGCGGCTTCGTGGGCGAGTACTTCCTGGGCAACCGCAGCCTGGGCGCCTTCGTGCTTGCAATGACCACCATCGCCACGTACGGCTCGGTCAGTTCGTTCGTGGGCGGACCGGGGCAGGCATGGCAAACCGGCTTCGGTTGGGTGTACATGGCCGGCGTGCAGGTAACCACGCTGTTCTTGCTGTACGGCATCATGGGCAAGAAGATGGCGCTCGTGTCACGCAAGCTCGGCGCCGTCACGGTCATCGACGTCATCCGCGAACGCTATCACAGCAACGCGTTGGCCAACGCCGCCGCCATCATCATCGTCGTGTTCTTCGCCACCACCATGATTGCCCAGTTCGTGGGCGGCGCAAAGCTGTTCGAGGCCGTTACCGGCTATTCGTACGTAATCGGGTTGGTCATCTTCGCCGTGGCAGTCGTCGCGTTCACGACGTTGGGCGGGTTCCGCGGCGTGGCCATCACCGACGCGCTTTGCGGCATTGCCATGCTGGTGGGCATCGTGGTGCTGGCATGGGGCATCATGACGGCTGGCGGCGGCTACGAGCAGGTCATGCAAACCATTGCCGCCAACCATCCCGAAATGCTCGAGCCGCTTGATGCGGGCGGCATGCCCATTGGGCTGTACTTCACGCAGTGGCTGCTCGTCGGCGTGTTCACGTTCTGCCTGCCGCAGTCGGTTGTGCGCACGATGGGCTTCAAGGACGTCAAGGCCATGCGCCGCGCCATGGTGTTGGGCACGGTCATCATCGGCTTCATGATGATCGGCGTCACGGCACTCGGCACGCTTTCGGCCGGCGTTTTGACTGACAACTTGGCAGCATACGGCGGCTCGGTCGACAACATCATCCCGCGCGTCATCGTGCAAACGCTTCCGCCATGGCTGGCGGGCATCGCCATCATCGGCCCCATCGCCGCATCGATTTCCACCGTGTCGTCGTTGCTCATCGCCGCGTCGTCGGCCATCGTCAAGGACATCTGGCTGAACTACCGCAATCCCAAAGCCCACGTGCAGGAATCGGTGCCCAGCAATGGCACGCCGGGGCAAGCCGACCGCGTGTACGAGGACCGCATCGTCCGCCGCGTCAGCCAGGCCATGACGCTGTTTATCGGCATCGTCGTGTTCGCGCTTTCCATCACGCCGCCCGACCTTATCTGGAAGATCAACATGTTCGCGTTCGGCGGCCTCGAGACGGCGTTCTGCTGGACGCTCGTGTGCGGCCTGTTCTGGAAACGCGCCACCAAGGCCGGCGCGCTGCTGTCGATGATAGGCGGCACGGCGTCGTATTGCGTGGCCATGGCGCTTGGGTTCAGATTATTCGGATTGCACCAGATCACCATCGGCATCACCGTGGCGCTCGTGCTGATGATCGTGGGTTCGCTGGCGACGAAGAATCCCGACGACGAGACCCTCGCCGTCTTCTTCCCCGAACGCTAACGTCGGCGTTTTTTTTAGAATTCCTCGGTGCGCACCGGCTGCATGAAGCCCTTAACCCACGTCGCCTTGGCGTTTTCCAGGTGGAACATGCCCATCTCCCAGCCATTGGATTCGTAAACCGGCTTCATGTTGGGCATGCATTCCCATGCGGCGTCCAGGAGTGCGGGGTCGTCGTCGAATACGGCTGTGCCCGAGACGCGAATCCAGCCGCTGTTATCTGGCTTGATGGCGCAGATGTACACGGATGGGTTGGCGACGATTTGCGCGTACACGTTCTTGAACGTGCCGATGCCGAAGTACATTTGGCCGTCTTTGCACAGTTGGAAGCCGATCGGGCGGATGACGGGCGCGTCGTTGTCAACGGTGCCGAAGAAGAACACCCCGCACTCGTCGAGGTAAGCGGAAATCTCTTGCTGAACTGTCATAGGAGCCCCTTCTGCTTAGAATCGCCGAATGATGCGATTATAAGGCGTTTTGCATGACGAAAGTTGTGAAATACTCCGCGCCCGCGCGTTGGGCTGCATGACGGGTTTTATTCTATTGAGCCAGGTCGGCAGCGCGGTTGACAGCCCCGATGAACACGTCCGGATGCTCGTAGTGGATGTCGTGGCCCGACTTCAGCTCGATGGTCTCGCACTGTGGGATTACCTGCCCGATGCGCGCAGCATCGGCATCGGTGGTGGCTGCGTACAGCACCCCGTCGGCGCCGTAATTCGTTGACGCCTTCACGTACACCACAGGGCATTCGATTGTGCGCAGCATGGCCTCTTGGTCGATGCCCGCCATCCAGCTGCCGTCATAGAACGTGTTGCCGAACCGCGCATCGAAATCGTCCATGAAGTACATGCCGCGCGTCCAATCACGCGGGACCCAGGCGTTGACCGCGTGTTCGCCAGGATGTTGGGCGCAAAAGTCAGCCGTCTGCTTCGCGAGCATGCCCTGCAAGCCTCCGAACAGCCCGAACAGGTAGCTATGCGACGCGTACCATACGGGGTAGTCCTTCACTTCGTCCTACTGCAGGAAGGAATGCGCGACGACGTAGCCGTCATAGTACGCGAACGTGCCGGCGCCTTCCGTCGCCTCGGCGGGCGTCACGCGGAACAGCGGCGGGTCTTCCAGCACGCAGGCGGTTACGTGCTTGGGGTCGTGAGCCGCCACGTACGCTGCCAGGATGCCGCCAGACGAGTGGCCCGACACGATGTAGTTCTCGCCGATGACCTGGTCGGCAAATGCGATGAGCGCGTCGCCCCCGCCAGAGCACGTGTACATGGAAGGGTCGTGGGCCGATTCGCCGTGCCCGAAGCAGTCGATGGCGAACACGTGGTAGCGCTTCGCCAGCTCGGGCAACACGGTGGCGTAGTCTTCCCATTCCATGCCCTGGCCATGTATGAGCAGAAGCGCCGGACCTGATGCCGGGCCTTCCGCATAGTTGATCGTGGCTCCGTTCACCGTCGCTTGCTTTTCGGTGAGGCCCGCGTCAAGCGCGCGCTTGATCAGGCGCTCTTCGGTGTGCAGGTTGCCGTCGCAGTAAACGCCGACGGCAATGGCGGCGACGATTGCCACTGCGCCCACGACGATGCCCGCCACCTTCAGCGCCTTCCGCTTGCCGCCGCGAGTTTTAGCCTGTTTGCGCTCCGCATCGCTCATTCGGATCCCTCGCTTTCCAAAGGTCCTGGTGCTTATCTAACGGTCTGGCGCGCGGCGCTCAAGGCGGCTTCCACGCTGGCCATGAACTGCTCCTCTTTGCAAAGTGCAAGCCCTTGCCCTTCATCGCCGAGCATGACGAGCTTGTCGCCGGGGCGGATGTCGAACACCTCGCGCGCCTCCTTGGGGATGACGATTTGCCCGCGCTCGCCGACCTTCACGTTGCCGAACAGGTGCTTGCCCCGCGGCGGAGCGCCCTTCATCAGGTCGCTGCCTTCGAAGAATGCCAGCCCGTCAATGGTCGTGCCAAGCGCCTTGGCCAGCGCCGCCGCATGCTCGAGGTCGGGCGACGTTTCGCCCGATTCCCATTTCGCCACCGTCTGGCGCGACACGCCGACGGCTTCGGCGAGCTGCTCCTGCGTCAGGCGCAATGCCTGGCGGGTTTCTTGGATGTTCTTCGCGATGCCCATTTATGCGGTCTCGAAGATCAGGTCGAATTCGACGACTTTGCCGCTCGGCCCCTGGGTGACGGGAAACCAGCCCACATAGCGCGCGCCTTCGGTCGCCTTGCGGTCGATGATCTCGCGATGGCTTTCCATGTCGGCGTTCAACGCGTAGTTGTTCTTATCGAGCTTCACCCTAATGTACTCGTATTGCATAGTTTGCCCTTTCACACGATTCATACTATATGCGAAATGGTATACGTCGGGAACCGCAGGCACCATCAACCAAAGCGGACAA
>JAFWJU010000013.1 GCA_017511465.1 Eggerthellaceae bacterium
GAGCAGATGTTGTCGATCATCCAGGTGTTATCGGTCGTTGGCCCTGTCATTGCCCCGCTCATCGGCGGCATTCTGCTTCAGTTCTTCGACTGGCACGCATCGTTCATCGTTCTTGCCGTTTTCGGCGCAATCTGCCTTGTACTCTCCCTGCTGTTCGAGGAAAGCCTTCCTGTCGAAGAACGCAGCACGGGCGGCATCATCTCAACATTGGGCGGGCTTGTTAAAGTCGGTCGTAACCGCGCCTTCTTAAGGCTGCTGACCATCATCGCCCTGTTCAATGTCGCGTTCAGCGCTTACCTCGCCGTGGGATCGTACATATACGTCGACATCTTCGGCACCACGCCGCAGGAATACACGTACTTCTTCGCCGTGACCGCCGCCTTCACGGCACTCGGGCCGTTCATTTGGATGAGGGCTCGAAACAAGACGACGCCACGACGGTTCACGCATGTCATGCTTGCGCTTGGCTTGCTTGCAGCCGTGGTGCTCCTGGTTTTCGGCGAAGTGTCCGTGTTCGTGTTTTGCGGTGCCCTCATGCTGTTCGCGACCATCCAAAGCGCTGTTCGCCCCTACTGCATCAACATCCTGCTCTCGCAGCAAGAAGGCGATACGGGCAGCGCCTCGTCGCTTATCGGATTCGTCATCGGCATCTTCGGCGCGTTTGGCATGGGCATCATCGTCGCGCCTTGGCCGAACTACATTATCGGCCTGGGCATAATCATGCTCGTATGCGGGCTCATCTCGTGCGGATTGTGGATCCTGCTGCTGAACTCGCCGCGCACCCACATCAAAGAGTTGGAAAAGTAACAAGCCGTTCTACAGCAGGTCGTTGGGATCGATATCAACCGCCACGCTAACAGTCGGGTCGGCTTTGCGCGCGCGGAACAGCGGCAACAACACGGCCGAGACGTCTGCTTCGAGCGGCGCCTTCACCAGGATGTGCCAGCGATACGTGTTCTTCAGCTTGCCAAGCACGCATGGCGTCGCGGCCAGCACCTGCCAGTTGCCCACGGCGTAGTCGCGCACGCGTGCGGCCACTTCGTCGTGCAGCTGCTCGGCGTAAGCACGCACATCGGCCTCGCTTGCGCCCCACACCAGCACGTTTGCCAAGCGCACGTACGGCGGGTACCCCAGCACCTTGCGTTTGGGCAGCTCGTCACGCAAGAACGACGCTCGGTCGTACGTCGCTGCGGCGCGGATGGCAGGTGATGACGCCTCGTAGGTCTGCACCATCACGCGGCCTTCCAGCTCGGCGCGTCCGGCACGACCCGCCACCTGCTCGACCAGGTCGAAGGTCCGCTCGGCAGCACGGTAGTCGGGCAAATGCAGCTGCGTGTCGGCGTTGATGACGCCCACGAGCGTCACGTCGTCGAAATCGAGCCCCTTCGCGATCATCTGCGTTCCCAGCAGCACGGCCACGGGCGCAGCCGCGAACTCTTCCAACAAGCTTTGGTGCGCGCCCTTGCGCGACGTGGTGTCGGCATCCATGCGGATGACGGGCACGTCCCCCACGCTTTCGAACCCGGCAATCAGCGCGCGCAGGTCGTCCTCGACGCGCTGCGTGCCCGCGCCGAACTTGCGCAGGTAAGGACTGCCGCATTCGGGGCATGTCGCCGGCGCGGTGATGCGATGCCCGCAATGGAGGCATGCAAGCAGGTTGCCCCGCTCGTGGTACGTGAGCGACGTCGAGCACGACGGGCATGTGGGCACGAAGCCGCAGTCGCGGCACAGCACGAACTTCGCGAACCCGCGCTGGTTCAGCAACAGAACAGCCTTGTGACCGGCGGCGAGCTCTTCCTCGAGCGCTTTCGACAGCTGCTGCGAGAACATCGACCGCGAACCGCCTTTGAACTCGGCCGCCATGTCGATGACCGTAACCTCGGGCATGGGCTTGCCGTTAGCGCGCTCGGGCAGCGACACCTGGGTCCATTGCGGGTCTTTCGCAGCGGCATACAGGCTTTCGATCGAAGGGGTTGCCGAGCCCAGCACCACAGCCGCACCCGCACGACGTGCCATCCATATGGCCACGTCGCGAGCATGGTAGCGCGGTGCGCTGTCCTGCTTGTACGAACCTTCATGCTCTTCGTCGACCACGACGAGCCCCAGGTTTCGCAGTGGCGTGAACAGGGCGCTGCGGGCGCCCACCACGACGCGCGCCGCACCCGATCGCACGAAATCCCACTGGTCGTAGCGCTCGCCTGCGCTCATGCGCGAGTGCATGACGGCCACCTGGTCGCCGAAACGCCCGCGGAACCGCGCCACCGTTTGCGGTGTCAACGAGATCTCGGGCACTAGCACGCACGCCGTCTTGCCTTTGGCGAGCACGTCCTGGATAGCGCGCAGGTACACCTCGGTCTTGCCACTGCCGGTCACGCCATCGACGAGCACCACGCTTCCATCGTTTTTGGCGCAGGCGGCGGAAATGGCATCGAGCGCCTTCTGCTGTCCGTCAGTCAATTGCAGGTGCGAGCAGTTTGGTGCGGCTGCCACGTCCGCTGCCGCACTTGCAGCCATCCCCCTCATGCGACGGCGGCGTTCGATTTCGACGACGCCCTTTTCGGCAAGGGACTTCAACGCGCTCGACACGTTGCCGAACTCGTACGACAACTCGGTCACGCGCAATTCGCCACGCTGAAGCGCCTCCAAGATCTGTATCTGCTTCACGGCGTTCTTGCGCGGTTCGAATTCGGCAGCTGTAGGGCCCAGTTTCACCCAGCGGTCATCGACTTCCCCAATGGCAGGCTGCTCGAGTCGCCAGTAGCCGCCTTGAGCGCGCACCATGCGCGGCACTCCGCCAGGCGGGGTGAACAAACGCACGCATGCCGAAAGCGGCGCGATGTAACGCTCCGAAAGCCATTGCGCGCACGCAGCGCCTTCCTCGTCGAAATACGACGAGCTGACCGCGCGCTTGATGAATTTCAACTTGCTCGGGTCAAGGCCGCCGGGAATCTGGTCGGGTTCGAATTCGCCCATTTCCACGACGAAGCCGACAACCTGCCGCGACCCAAGCGGCACGACGACCGCGCAACCGACCTCAATCGGATAATCGCCTTCGGCCACATCGTCGGGCACACGGTACGTGTACGGCGCGTCGAGCGCCTGCGTTGGAATGTCGAGTATGACCGAAGCGAGTTTCATACCGACAAGTGTACCAATTTGAATGCGGTTACTTGCCGCAGGCGGCACGCAGCTCGTCGACTTTATCGCACTTCTCCCATGTAAACTCGGGCAGCTCGCGGCCGAAATGACCGTAATTGCTCGTCAGGCGGTAGATGGGGCGGCGAAGCTGCAGCGCCTCGATGATAGCCGCGGGGCGCAGGTCGAACACCTTGGCCACGGCAGCTTCGATGTCGGTTTCAGAGACAGTCGACGTGCCGAACGTGTTCACGTAAATCGACAGCGGACGCGCGACGCCGATGGCATAGGCCAACTGCACCTCGCAGCGCGTCGCCAAGCCGGCGGCCACGATGTTCTTGGCAACCCAACGTGCCGCGTACGCAGCCGAGCGGTCGACCTTCGTGCAGTCCTTGCCCGAAAACGCGCCGCCGCCGTGGCGGCCCATGCCGCCGTACGTGTCGACGATGATCTTGCGGCCGGTCAGGCCCGTGTCGCCCATCGGCCCGCCGACGACGAAACGGCCCGTCGGGTTGACGAACACCTCGGCGCCCTCCCACTGCACGCCCTCGGCGGCGAACACCGGCGTGATCACGTGCTCGATAATGTCAGCCTTGATCTGCGGCACTTCGACATCAGCCCTGTGCTGAGTGGACACGAGGACCTTTTCCACCGCGACCGGCTTGTCGTCGACGTAGCGCACGGTCACTTGCGTCTTCCCATCGGGATACAGATACGGCAGCGTGCCGTCCTTGCGCACCTGCGTCAGACGCTCGGCCAGACGATGCGCCAGGAAGATGGGCATGGGCATGAGCGTGGACGTTTCGTCGCATGCATATCCGAACATGATGCCCTGGTCGCCCGCGCCGATGCGGTCGTACGCATCATCGCCAGCGATACCCTGCTGGGTTTCGTACGACTCGTCGACGCCCATGGCGATGTCAGCCGATTGGGCGTGCATGTAGTTGGCAACGGCGCATGTGTCTGCATCGAAGCCCATCTTTGCCCTGGTATAGCCGATGTCGCGAACCACATCGCGCACGATGGTGTCCACGTCTACGTAAGCTTCGGTGCGGACCTCGCCCATAACCGTGACGATGCCCGTGGTCGTGAACGTCTCGATGGCGCAGCGCACCTCGTCTACGTTGGCGGGACGTCCAGTCGGCGACACATAGCCTTCGGATTGCAGCTGCGCTTCCTTGGCCAGGATGGCATCGAGGATGGCGTCGGACACCTGGGCGCACGGTTTGTCGGGATGGCCTTCCGTCGCCGACTCGGACGAGAACAGGTATGTATGCGTTTCGGACATGCTTGTCTCCATTTCGTTCTTGAATCGCAATCGGGCAAACCCCGACCGCCGTCTATTTTATCCTCGCCTGAAGCACGTTGCGGTCATCTTGGCGACGGGCGTGCCCAACTCGTCGGTCACGTCCACCGTGTAGAAACCCAAGCTGCGCCCGCTCTTGTCGGCGTTGCACGTGGCGATTAGCTTCGCACCCTTGGCGCGGTTCATGTACTCGATGCTGTTGCTGACCGCAACAGTGGGCTCGTTTCCCATGTTGCAGCCGATGGCCAAAGCGAAATCGGCCAACGTGAAGATGGCGCCGCCCATGACGTGACCCTGTGCGTTCATGTGGATGTCGGCGATATCGAACTCGCACACCGCATGCCCGCGCGATGCCTCGATTACGCGGCATCCGCACGCCTCGGTGGCGAAGCGGTCGTTGCCGAACAACTCGCGCACTTCTTCGATGGGGCAATTCTCGTCAAGCATCTAGAACACCTCGGCAATGGTCCCATCGATGCGAGCCAGCACGTCTTCGCGTTTCAGCAGCTCGATTGACTCGAACAGCGGCGGCGACACCATGTTGCCGCACACGGCCACGCGAAGCGGCTGCAGCAGGTTCCGTAACTTCATGTCGAGCGGCTCGGCCAGCGCACGGCACTTCTCCTCGAGCAAGGCGGCTTCCCACGGGTTGGCCTCATCGGCCAGCACCTCGCGGCAGGCGGCCAGCGCCTCTTCGGCACGGGCGCCTTCCTTGCGCAGCACCTTGTTGACGCTCTTCTCGTCGAGCAGCACGCACGGGCCCCAGAACATGTAAGCCAGCTTGGACTCGCCTTCTGCAAGCGACGTCTCGCGCTCGGCCACGAGCGGATACAGCCCCTCGTAGAAATCCGGGCGCGCATTGCGCTCGTCGGTGAAAGCAGCCCACTGCTCTTCGTTCAGCGGCTCGACGGCCTCTTCCTCGGCAGGCGCGTTCGGGTCGGGCGAAGGCACGATGGCGGTGTACACGTACGGATAGCCTTCCGCATGTGCGCGGGCAAGCCACGGTTCGCTCAGGCGCACCCATTCCGCAGCACCCATCTTCTGGATGTACTGGCCGTTCATCCACGCGAGTTTCGTCTCGTCGAAGATGGCGTCTTTCTTGGTGATGCGGTCAAGCGAGAACTCGCTGCAGATGACATCGCGGCTCATGATGGTGGTCTCGCCGTCGAGCGACCAACCCAGAAGCGCCAGGAAGTTCACCATCGCATCGGGCAAAAAGCCGCGGTCGCGGTACTCCTCGACGCTCGTGGCGCCATGGCGCTTCGACAGCTTCTTGCCGTCGGGGCCCAGAATCATCGACAGGTGCGCGAACGTGGGCGTCGGCGCGCCAAGGCCCTCGTAAATCAGAATCTGACGCGGCGTGTTGGAAAGGTGGTCGTCGCCGCGGATGACGTGCGTGATGCCCATGTTCGTGTCGTCGCAGACCACGGCGAAGTTGTACGTCGGGCTGCCGTCGGTGCGCACGAGGATCATGTCGTCCATGACGTCGGCCGGGAACGACACGTGGCCGTACACGGCATCGTCGAACTCGATGGGGCCATGGTCGGTCGGCACCTTCAGGCGCCACACATGCGGCTCGCCTGCGTCGATGCGACGCTGCGCCTCGGCCGGATCGAGGTCGCGGCACGTGCGGTCGTAGCCGGCATAGCTCTCGCCTGCGGCCTCGCGCTTGGCGTCGAGCTCTTCCTTCGTGCAGAAGCACGGGTACACGGCGCCGCGCTGCTTAAGCTTCTCGAGCGCCTCGGTATAGGTGTCCATGCGCTGCATCTGGAAGTACGGGCCGGCTTCGCCGCCCACCTCGGGGCCTTCGTCCCAGTCGAGCCCGAGCCACTTCATGGCGTTCAGGATTACCTGGACGTTTTCCTCGGTGGAACGCTCGGGGTCGGTGTCCTCGATGCGCAGGATGAACGTGCCGCCCATCGCGCGGGCGAACGCCCAATTGAAGATGGCGGTACGTGCCCCGCCAATGTGAAGCCGTCCCGTCGGTGACGGCGCAAAACGCACGCGAACTTGCTGTGTCATGTAACGCTCCCTCAAAAACAAAGCCGCCCTTGCGGGCTTGTTGGTTGGAATCCTGCCGTTTTACCGCAGGACAGTATAAAGGCAGGCGCCGCCCGAGAAGGGCTGCGCCCGCCATCATCAACTAAACCACAGCATCGGCTTGTGCGATTGCGGTTCTCGCACTTCTGAACCATCCTGTCACAGCGCCATGCACTTCTGGCTTTTCCTACCAGCGCAAGCCCGCACTTCCAATCATTCTGTCAGGCTGTCCCGCACTTCTGGCGATATCTTCCGCACCAATCTCGCACTTCCGTAATTTCCGTCCATTTTGAAAAACTCGATGACAGATTTTCCTGAAGTGTTTGGAAATCGGCCCCCTAAATCGAGCACTTCCGTGATTTCCGTCCCAAAATGGGCGAAAAAGCACGCACTTCCAGCATTTCTGTCAGCGAAATTTTGGAAATGGACGGAATCGCCAGAAGTGCGCGATCAATCGGGCAAAACCACCAGAAGAGTAGCTGGGACGCCGCGCGCCGCCGCTAAATCAACGGCTGGTCGAAATCGTAGAGGGCCTCGTTGATGCGATTCAGGTTGTAATCGCCGCGCGTCACGAAGTACTCGACGATGATGTCGCGCTTGCTCGAACGCGACAGCGCATAACCCGCACGTTGCAGCAGGTCGCGCAGCTCGTCGAGCGAAAGCTTCATGGCAATCCCCAGCGCTAGCACGGTCTTCTTCGCGGGGCGGTACAGCGCATCGCTGCGAATGCGCGAGAACAGCTGGCGGCTCATGTTGGCGCGTTTGTACACGTCGACGTCCGTCAGCCCCTTGCGGTCGATCAGCATGAGCAACGTGGTCGAGAACGGCTCGTCCACCTGATCGAGCCAATCCTGCAAGTTGCTTTTCGCCGCGAAGTAACTCTGGTAATCAACAGGCTCAACAGGAGGCGCGGACCCAATAGCCTCTTCGGACTCGACTGCCTCTTCCAGTTCGACTGCTTCGAGGCGTATCGGCTTGAACTTGACGGTATCGCCAGGCGCCTCGTCTTCGTGCTTGGGTCCGGACACGCTTTCGCGGACCCTCTCGACCAGTCCGGAAGCCGAATCCCGCAGGCTCAGCTTGCGTCGCGGCGTGGCTTTGGGTTCGGGCATGGGAGCAGCCGCGGCAGGAGCGCTGGAACGATACGCCATCGGCTCCTCATAGTAGCCACCATCTGGCGCGCCATCGCCGGGCATGGGCTGCATGTGCTTGCTGGGCTCGCCCGTGAAAGGATCGTACCCGCCAAAACCGGGCTCATACGAACCCACCGTGTCGTACCGGTACTCGCGGGCCTCGGGCTCGGCGAAATCCTCCTCCACGTAGTTCGCGTCAACGAAGGCGGCGATGCTTTCCCTTAGCATAGGATCGAACTCTTTGTCCTCGATGACAATGCTCATATGCTCGCCTCCTTCCAATGCGGCGAGGGAACCTCAGCCCCCTCGCCCATCTTGCGGTCTTTCCGTATTGTACGCTAGCGGCGCTTGGCGGTGTCGCGCTCTATCGTTTCCTTCCACTTGGCGCTGATGCGCTCGCCGAACGATGCCTCGCGCATCGAGCAGCATGCTTTCGCCACGCCGTCGTACATCGCAGCGCTGCCCGGCGCATCGGCCAGATACGTCGCCGCGCGGTCGGCGGTGATGCCGATTCGTGACGCTTCGGCCACGGCATCGATATTGGCACCCAGGAACACGAATTCCCAACCCTCTTCGGTGCGCTGCTCGATGGCGCGCTTGACGTCCTCGTACGTATAGCGCTGGCTGGCGTTTTCGAGGCCGTCGGTCGTGATGACGAAGATGACGTGCTCGGCCTTGTACTCGTCAGGCATGTAGCCCTGCACGCGCTTGATGTGGCGGATTGAATCGCCAACGCAGTCGAGCAACGCCGTGCAACCGCGCACCTGGTAATCAGCGAGCGTCAGGTCCTTGACCTTCTTGATGTCGACGCGGTCGACCAGCACTTCGGACGTGTTGTCGAACAGCACGATGGAAACGATGGCCTCGCCCTCGGCTTCGCGGTTCTTCGCGAGCGTCGCGTTGATGCCGCCGACGGTGTCGCTTTCCAACCCGCACATCGATCCGCTGCGGTCGACGATGAAAACCAGCTCGGTCAAACCCTTTTTCATGATGGCTCCTTTTCTCGGTTTTTGCCTTGCCGAGTACAAGGTAGCCAACGGCCTAAGCCGATAGGTAAACCGTCGATTGACATCGCGTGAATTGCGAGGCGGGAGCCTCTATTCGTTTACGCCGGTTGGAAGGTGTCGCGGTCGGGGGCGAAGGATTGCATCGCCGCAATGGTGCGCGACATGAGCTCGTCAAGCTCCCATCCACACAGCTCGGCACCATGCGAGATGACGTCACGCGAGCAGCCGGCGGCGAAGCGCTTGTCCTTGAATTTCTTCTTCAGCGATTTCACGGGCAAGTCCATGACGCTCTTCGAGGGGCGCATGAGCACGGCCGCGCCGATGAGGACAGTCAGCTCGTCAACCGCGTACAGCACTTTTTCCATGAACAGCTCGGGGTCGGGGCACCCCTCGGCGGCGAAGTTGTGCGATTGGATGGCGTGCACCAGCTCGTCGGTGCCGCCCACCTCGCGCAGCCACGGCTCGGCTTTCAGGGTATGCACCTCGAGCTGTGGGAACTCCTCCCAATCAAGGTCGTGCAGCAACCCCACGATGCCCCAGAACTCCTCGTTTTCGGGATCGAACTCGCGCGCGAAATAGCGCATCGTCCCCTCGAGCGTTTCGGCATGCTCGATGTGGAACGGCTCGGTGTTGTGCTGCTGCAAAAGCGCGAAGGCGTCCTCGCGCGTGATACCCGCCTCAAGCTTGGTCATGGTGGTCTCCGTTCTGTTTGCCTGCGGTCAGATTAGCACACCGTTGCAGTGGTCGATCTCGTGTTGGATCGCCTGCGCCACACGCCCGGAGAATTCGGCTTGGCATTCGCGCATCAGCGTGTCCTGATACGAGACCAGTATGCGCTCGAAACGCTCGGTTTCCTGAGTGCCGGGCAACGAAAGGCAGCCTTCCTCGGCGCGGTAAGGATTCCACCATCCGACAAGCTCGGGGTTCATCATGACCAGAATCGAGCCGTCTTCGTCGACGACGGCGATAATGCGCTTGCGCTCTCCGATCATGTTGGCCGCCATGCCCACGCACGTCGCACGATGCGCTTCGAGCGTGTCCTCCAAGTCGCGCGCTATGGCAACGTCCGCGCCATCGGCAGCATCGCTCGGCTGCCTAAGGAAGAACTTCTTCGTCATTATCGGCCGAATCACAAGCGCCCCTCTTTCGTCGTGGGCCCATTTTAAGCGTTCCGGCTTGCTGAGGCGCGCGAACAGCCGCGAAAAGCGGGGCCGACTCTTTTGCGCTACGATATGCGTTGCCAATAAAACCGCATAATCGCTGGTTAAAACGGTCGTCAATACATTGGAGAAGGGCATATGGCACAACGAACGGACCTTCGCGTCAGCACGCTTGCCGAGCTTCAGCGCAAATTCACGCTGAAGGAAGAGGACCTCAGCGCTGATGCGCACCTCTCTGCGAAAGGGATGTCCTTCGACACCGAAAGTTGGGAAATCCAGGGAATCGGCCACCTTTGCGTCATGAAGATGAAGGCGTTCCTCGGCATGATGCGCATGGAGACCGTGGTCATCGCACCGACATGCGTGGATGCCCCGCTCTTCAACCTGGACTGGGTGAAAGCCTTCGGCAACGAGACTCAAATCGCAGAGCTTTACGACACCCAGCTTGCTCCCTGGCCTGATGAATGCCAATCGGAGTTCCTGCGTCTTCGCGACGGCATCGCGGACTTGCCCGACGCGCCCAACGAAACCGCGCGCTGGTACGACAGCATCCTGTACCCCTGCTCTTTCCACAAGAAGGGAAAGGGCATGACAGAACGGCTCTCCGGTGCCGCCGAGGATTACTTGAAAACCTACGTCGGCCAACTTGCCGACGCGCAGCCGTGCGACAAGACGGCCAAACAGGTCATGGTGCAGGCCTTCGCTGAGCGGCTGTTCGCCGAAGGAGGACCCGCAGTCGATCAGGTGACAAAGCTCTTCGGCGAGCAGACGGCCAAGCGCCTCATCCTGCAGCACATGTACGGGGTGCGCTAGCAGTCGGGAAACCGCCTGGGCGCGATTGCCGGAAACGCGCCCAGTTTCAGCACGTTACAAGGAGGATCACAAATGCTTTTGTTCCTGTTAACGCTCGTGATTGCGCTCGTGTTCAGCAGCATCGGGTTCAAGAAATACGTCTGGTTCATTTCCATCGGCTACGGGTTCTCGGTCGCCGCAATCGGCGTCGGGCTGCTCATCGCCACCGGCGACCAGCGGACAGCTGTCACGACGTTCGCCTGCGTCCTGTTCATTATTTACGGCCTCAGGCTTGGCGGATACCTGTTGTTCCGCGAGCTGCGCAGCTCGAGCTACAACACCAAGATGAAAACCGAGATCAAGAGCGGCGACGACATGAGCATGGTCGCCAAGTGCGCCATTTGGATCAGCGCCGCCATCCTGTACGCATGCGAGACCTCCCCCATCACCTTCAGGCTCGCCAATGGCGGCGGCATCGACGCACTGCTGGTCATCGGCGTGATCATCAGCGTCATCGGCTTGGTTGTGGAAACGATGGCCGACTTGCAGAAGAATGCCGCGAAGAAAGCCAACCCGCATCGCTTCGTGGACACGGGACTGTTCAGCATCGTTCGCTGCCCTAACTACTTCGGGGAAATGCTGTTCTGGACCGGCATGTTCATCGGAGGCATCACGATTTACGACGGAGCGCTGCAGTGGATCGTGGCCCTCTTGGGTTACCTGGGGATCATTTACGTCATGTTCGGCGGGGCCCGCAGGCTCGAAATCCGCCAGAATAGAACGTACGGCGACGACCCGGAATACCGGCGTTACGTGCGCACGACCCCCATCATGATCCCGTTCGTCCCGCTTTACAGCGTTGAAAAGTACAAGTGGCTCGTAGCGTAAACCCAGGTCGCACAACGCGCTAGGCGAACAAGCACGCCTCGATGACGCCTTTGCCGCGAAGCGCGGCAATCCATTCGGCGGGAATGGCGTCGTAACCGTACACCGCCCCCGCCAGAGCTCCGGCTACACAGGCGGTCGTATCGGAATCGCTGCCCAAGTTGACGGCGGCCCGCACGCAATCGGCGTAGTTGTCGGTGTTGGCGAAGCACCAAATGGCGGCACCCAACGTATGCAGCACGAAACCACCCGAACCTATCTCGTCACGCGGGCACGTGGCCACATCCGCCAAGAACGCGAACGATTCGCCCTCGGGAATGCAATCGGGCAGCACATCCTGCAGCATTCCCCCGCCGATAAGGCCGCGCAAAAGCTTGACGAAGCACACGCACGATTCGGTCGAAATGGGATGCGCATGAGTGATAGCCGAGACTGCACGCACATCGTCATCGCTTGTCGGCAGATACGCCAATGGCGCGATGCGCATGAGCGACCCGTTGCCGTTGCTGCGCTCGCCCGAGCAACCTTCGCCCTGGTCAAGCGCGATCGCCACAGTATTGCCCACATCGAATACGGTGCCGTCAGCGGTGTAGGCGCCGTTGCGCAGCCAGGCGTTGAACTTCTGGCGCATGTCATGCACGTCGATTTCGCCACGCTCACGGATGCTGTCGCATGTGGCCAGCATCATCGACGTGTCATCCGAAAACGTGCCCGCCGGTTGGTTGTGAGCGCCACCGGTTTGCATGTCGACGCAGGTGAACGAATCGCGTGCCATGAACTCGAACGGAACGCCAAGCGCATCGCCAACTGCCGCACCGTACACGGCATCGCGTAAGCTGGAATCGATCATGACGTGCCCCTTTCCGCACTGATTCACGATAGATTCTAGCCGAAGCAAGCCCGTGCAATCACACCACGAACAGGATGGCGTACAGCACGACCATCAACACGAGCGCCACGACGTTGGCAACGGCGAACTCTTTCATGAA
The DNA here is from genome assembly GCA_017511465.1 of Eggerthellaceae bacterium. Classification (GTDB taxonomy): domain Bacteria; phylum Actinomycetota; class Coriobacteriia; order Coriobacteriales; family Eggerthellaceae; genus UBA9715. The sequence goes on from JAFWJU010000013.1 coordinate 12,448, forward strand.
AGCCCGTGCATGCGCGCCGCGCGTGTGCATGTACAAGCGGAAGGCTATCAGGCTGGCAAGCGACGCAATTGGCGTGCCCAAGCCGCCCAAGTCAACGCCAACAAGAAGCGAATGCCAGTTCTGCGTGAATCCCGAAAGCAGCACCGCAGCGGGAACGTTGCTGATAACCTGGCTGGTTAGAAGGCTCACGAGCATCGGATGGCCTTCCATGAGCGAACCCAAAAGCTCCTGCGCAGCAGGCATGTGCGCCATGTTGCCCGAGAACACGAAGAAGCACGCGAACGTCGCGAGCAGCGCGTAATCAACCTGCGCGAAGATGCGGCGGTCAAACACGAACAACGCCGGCAACATCACGAGCAGCACCCATTCATAGGGCAGCACGCGCATCACGGCGCAGACGCTCAGCGCGAACAGCACCACATGCAACGCGAAACGGCGCACGTCAATAGCGGAATCGTCGAGTTTCAGCACAACGCCCGAGCGTTCTTTCGAGAACGTCAGGCTGGCCACAGCAAGCAGCACGAGCGCCAACGCGCCGAACGGGATGAGGGTAAAGAAGAAGTCAGCTGCCGAAAGCTCGTATGTGGTGAAGATGAACAGGTTCTGCGGGTTGCCGAACGGCGTGACCATGCCGCCCAGGTTGGCCGCGATTGCCTGCAGCACGACGATGCGCACGATCTTGTCGCGCCAGCCGGCTGCCTCCAGCGCCAAGATCGCTATCGGCGTGAACGTGAGCAGCGCCACGTCGTTGGTCACGAGCATCGACGCGAAGAACGGCAGCATCACCAACGCCAGGGCCACGAACCGCTGCGAGCGCTCCCCAGCCACCAGGGCGTTTGCCATGCGCAGCATAACGCCGCTCTTGCGCATGCCAGCCACGGATGCCATCAGGCAAAACAATAGCACGATCACGCGCCAGTCGATGTAGCTGGGCACATCTGAAAGATTGCCCGCAACACTGAGCGACGCGCATGCAAAGACGAAGGCGATGCACAGCACCGCCTCTTTGCGCAAGAACGTTATCAGCCTATCGAGCATTGCGCCATTGTAGCCGACCAGCAAGCAATGTCACGCGTTTTTCGACGATGAGCCGCTAATCGCTAGCACTCCGTCAGGATGCGCTCGAGAACCTCGTTGACGTTGGTGGTCGTCTCGACAGCATGGGCACGTGCCGTTTCGCTCCCGTGCTGCATGGCAATCGGATGGCCCACCACATCGAACATCGACACGTCGTTGTCGGCGTCGCCTAATGCGATGCAATCCGCAAGGTCGATGCCCAGCCGTTCGCAAATGGCCTTGACGCCTGCGCCCTTGCTCGACCCCTTTGCAGATAGGTCAACCCAGTCGGCGCTCGCAAGCACGACGTTACAGCGGTCTCCATACGTGCTCATCCAAAAATCGAAGTCGGGATTCAGCGCCACGTGGTAAGCCGATGCTTTCAGGATGGGCTCATCGATTTCGTCGATGTCGTCGATGAACGTGATATCGAACTGCAGGAAGTTCCGCAGGTGGTCGACGTACGCCGGGTCTTTGGGCTTGATGTAGCACGTGTCCATGCCCGCCGCGTACATCTCGCATTCGGGTCGCGCCAGCATCGTTTGCGCGATCTCCTCGCCCAAACCGGGTTCCAGCGCAACGCGATACACGAGCTCATCGCCCACGTATGCGAGGGCGCCGTTTTCGGCAACATAGGAAATTTCGCCGTCGAACTGGGCGAACAGCTTCTGCAGTCCCACGTGTTGCCGTCCACTTGCCGGCACGAACACAATACCCGCGTCGATGACGCGCCGAATCAGCCCCGCCGTTTCAGCGGGCAATTCCGTTTGCCCCGCCGTCAGCAGGGTGCCGTCAATATCGCAAGCTATAAGCCGAGGTTTCGCCATGGTGCCTTCGCTCGTAATCGCAGGTGTTCATCAAAATCTATTGTACCCACAACCGCTCACGCCGTGCTTTGCACATGTGGTGTTACCAATCTTGAATTCGTAATATTCATTCTGTAAACTGTGACGCGTTGTAAGGACATTTCGATTCGAGGGGGATCCATGAACAAGAAATTGCTTGCGATCATCGTCGCCGCATGCGCCGCCGTGCTAGCGTTCGCGCTGGTCGGTTGCGGTGGGCAAAGCGCCAGCAGCGCGTCTTCCGCTTCTGGCTCGTCGGCATCTGCTGCCAGCAGCGCAGCCTCGAGCGCGGCCGCCGGCGACACCAAGGTCGTCACCGACGCCTACGGCCGCACGGTCGAGGTGCCCGCAAACGCCCAAACCGCCGCGACTGTCGGCTCGGGCGCTCGCTTCGTGGTGTACGCCGGTGCCGAAGACAAGCTGATCGCCGTCACCGAAATGGAAACCGATGCGCAGCTGAACAGGCCTTACGCCATCGCCTTTGCCGATAAGTTTGCCGACCTGCCCGCTACGAGCAACGGCAACCACCTGCTCGAAACCGAGGTCAACGAGGAAGAGCTCGTCAAGCTCGCCCCCGATGTCATCATCTCCAGCCGCAGCAAGGAAGAATGCGACCAGCTGCAAGCCGATACCGGCATTCCCGTCATCGGCATCACCTATCAAAACCAGCTGTTCACCGACAACGTCTACAACTCGATTGAATGCGTCGCCCAAGCCCTCGGCACCGAGGACCATGCCGCCGAGGTCATCGCCAAGATGAAGGAATGGGAAGCTGACCTGACGGGTCGCGTCGCCAACATTTCCGATGACGACAAGCCCACCGTGTACGTCGGCGCCGTCAACTACAAGGGCGCGAAGAGCTGGGGCGGCACGTACGCTCATTATGCTTGCACCGACGTGCTCGGCGCCAAGAACGTCGCCGACGAGACCGGCCAAGACGGTGCCCTCGACGTCGACCTCGAGCAGATCGGCGCTTGGAACCCCGACTACATGTTCCTTAACGCCGGCAACATCGACATGCTGAAGGCCGACTACGCCGAGAACAAGGACTTCTTCGACGGCCTGAAGGCGTTCCAGGAAGGCCACCTGTACACGCAGCCGTTCTTCAACTTCAACGGCACGAACGTCGACACGGGCATCTGCGACACGTACTTCATCGGCGCGACGATTTACCCTGAGGCTTTCGCCGACGTCGACCTCGACGCCAAGTACGCCGAGATTTACGAGACCATGCTCGACGGCTTCGACTTCTACTCCGTCATGAAGGAAAACAAGATGGGCTTCAAGACCTTCCCGTCTCTGGAGGACTAACGCTTAGCTCGTTTTCGCGGGACGGGCCGTCCTTCCCGGTCCGTCCCGTTTTTTTATCCCCTGTTCCACGTCTTTCGGTATCCTGACCACATGCAAGAAGAGAAGCTGACAGAGAAAGGCAGCGCATCGGCTGCGGGCCATCCGGCGAACGCAGGCGCCATCGAAGGCGCTTATAGCGGCTATATCCGTTACAAGCGCCTGGTCATGGCCGGAATCGCGGTGGTCGTGTGCGCCCTTGCCGTGTGGTCGATGGGCATCGGCTCGCTCGACTTGTCCCCCGCCGACGTCATCGCGGGCATCTTCGGCCAAGCGGACACCCAGACGAACACCGTCGTGCAGAACATGCGCCTGCCGCGCGTGCTGACGGCGATCGTCGCGGGCATCGCGCTATCGCTTGCAGGCTGCGCCTACCAATCGACCCTTCGCAACCCGCTTGCATCTGCCAGCACCCTGGGCATCGCCCAAGGCGCCGCGTTCGGCGCCAGCATCGCCATCATCGTCATATCGGGTGGCGGCATCGAGAACTCCGTTTCGTACGAGGGCGTGACGCAAGCCGACCCCATCTCGACCGCCATCTGCGCGTTCATCGGCGCCATGCTGTCGACCGCCATCATTCTGGCGCTGTCGCGCTTCCGCGAGATGACACCCGAAAGCATCGTGTTGTTGGGTGTGGCGTTAGCCGCCCTGTTCACGGCAGGCACCACGATGGTGCAGTATTTCGCCGAAGACTCGCAGGTGGCTGCCGTGGTGTTCTGGACGTTCGGCGACCTGTCGCGCGTCACCAAGCCACAGCTGGCCCTGATGGCCGGCGTCACGGTGGTGGCGGCCATCTTCTTCTTCATCAACCGCTGGAACTACAACGCCATCGAGAGCGGCGAGGGCCTGGCCCACGGGCTGGGCGTACCCGTATCGAAAGTGCGCTTGGCCAGCATGGTCGTAGCCTCGGCAGCGGCATCGACCGTCATC
>JAFWJU010000080.1 GCA_017511465.1 Eggerthellaceae bacterium
GGCATGGAACAGCGCGTTGGGCGCGCGGTAGTAATACACGTCGGGAAGCGTGGCGGGCGCATCGTCCAATCCGGGGTTCAAGAACGCCTCGGCTTGGCTCGAAACGCTCAGCTCGTCGTCGAGCAATGCGACCGCCGCACGTGCCATGGCATGCTCGCAGTACAAAGGACGCGCGTCAGGCAGTTCGTCAGGTGGTGCTAATTCGCTTTCCAAACGTTGGACGACGCCTTCCAGTTGGGCGATGGCCGAGACGATCAAGTCATCCGAATCGGCCTTCGCCTCGTCGATGACGGCAGCCGATCCGCCGAAGTAATGGGTTGTGTCGATGTCGCGCACGCGCTTGGCGTGGAAGAACCGTTGCAGGTCGTCTGGCAGCTCGCGGTCGTCTTCCCATGGGTCCGCGCGTGTTCCCGCAAGTTGCCCGCTTGCCGGCGGCGTGTAAGGTCCCGTAGCGTAATCGGCGCGGTTGGCCGAAAGGGCCGATGCCACTTGCTCGGGGTTGAAGCGCATATCGGGGTTCGCGAAAGCCCCCGAGTCGATGACGGGAAGCGACTCGTGCACGAATCGCATGCGCTCGAATGCACACGAGGCAACGGTTTTCCCGCCTTGCACATGGCCTACGGCGAATGCGTGGTCGATGACGCGTCCCGACCCGAAGCAGGCTGCTCCCAGCAGGGTCGCAAGGCGAAGCGCGTAGACGGTCCGGGCGTCTTCGAGCGATGCGCCATCGGGACACGTGGGAAAACTCTCGAGCGGCGGCACGGTGAAGTGCACGACAGCCGTGTTGCGGCTGGTATCGCAGTCGAACGTGTACGAGAAGCGAAGCGACGTCTCAAGACCGCCCAGGATGGAAGCAAGGCGCGTGCGCACGTCCCATTCGCTCCAACGGGGCGCCTTTACGCCGAAGATCACCTGGTTCAGGTTCGTGAGGATGGCCGCCTGAAAGAACACGTGGGCGTTGTTGGCCACCGTGTCGAGCATGCGCCAGTCAATCTCGTTGAAGAAAGCGCTCGTCGCGGTTTCGCCGACGGCCAGCTTCGGAAGCTGCACATGGGCTCCGCGCTCGGTGTCGCTCCATAGCGGGTATTCCATGCCACGGCTTTCGAAGAGCTGTTGGCGGCGCGCCCGCGCGTACTTTTGCTCATGGGGGCTTTGCGCCCCGATTCCCTCCGACAAGGCACTTGCGATGCCTTCTAAGCGGTTCAGGGCGTCTTCGAGCACCTGCACCGATGGCATCGGGCTTTTGGCGGTATGTGCGGCATGGGGCGTTGTGGGCGTGAACAGGCGCACGAGCTGCCCGCCAGCCGATCGGATCAGCCTCAGTTCCGGGCTTCCCTCGGCAGTCAGCGTTTCGGCGCCGGCCGCCTTAAGCACGTCTGCCGCATACTGCTCGAACGGGCTCGCCTTGCCGGTTTCGGCTGTTGCAAGCAACGCGCGGATGGCGGGACCGGGCTTGGTGGACTCGGTCAGTTTTTGCACGGCGTCCCTCGCGTGGTATGCCTCGATGCTACTCATAGTTGCCAGTGTAGCGTGAATATTGCCTGCTACAATGGTTGTATCGAGAAAGAGGTACGTATGGACAGCTATGTATTCGAAGATGTGCTTGCCGGCTCGACAGTGTCATGCTCGTATCCGGGGCTCGAAGCCGTGCGCACAGCGCCTGCAGGCGAGAAGCCGGCGGGCAAGTCGCTGTTTTTCCCCGGCTGCTCGTTTCTGAACTATGCCATGCCGCTCGTTCAGTCGGTTTACGACTTGCTGCGCAATGCCGGTGAAGTCGACGGCATTTCGGTTCTGTGCTGCGGCAAGATTTTGGAATACGAAGGCGACGGCGGTGTCGCCCGAGCCGCATTCGAGCAGCAGTTCCGCGAGCATATCGCGGAAACCGACGTGCAGCGCATCGTCGCGGCGTGCCCGAATTGCGTGTCCGCCCTGCGCAAGCTGTTGGCGGTCGACGAGGCCACGGCTGGCATCGAAGTCGTGCCGTTGCCCAAGCTGCTTGTCGAGATGGGTTATACGATCGACCCCTCCACGGCGGCGGCCATGGTGCATGCCGATCCGCGTATCGACGAGTCCGAACCGGTCGTGTTCTGCCCGAAGGACTCGTGTCCCGACCGCAAGACCGGCGAGTTCGCCGATGCCCTGCGCGCCATCATGCCCGCCGACATCCTTGTCGAGCCCAAGTTCGCCCGCAAGCGCTCGTATTGCTGCGGTTCGCGTCCGCGTGCCGCAGGTCATTACGACCTCGGCGACAAGATGGCCCGCCGTCACGGCGACCACGCCCGCGAAGTCGGCGCCAACGCCATCGTCACTGCGTGCATCAGCTGCACGTTCTCGCTCGTGGGCTCGGGTTGCTCGGTGCCCGTGTTCCATTACCTCGAGCTGCTGTTCAACTGGAACATCCCGTGGTACCTCGCCGACGGTTACATGAAGCTGCGTTTCCTGTTCGACGACGCCGACACAGATCGCGACGTGCGCGGTTACAAGGGAATCTCCTGATGACCGAAATCAGGCCGACAAACTGCCATTTCTGCGGGTATTGTTGCGCATTCCTGGCCACGGTCGAAGACGGCCGTGTCATCGACCTGAAGCCCGATCCCACGCGCTACCCCTATGACGAGCGCATCTTGGCCGGGTGCCGTCGTTGGCGCATGAACCTCGACGTGCTCGATTCGCCGCGCCGCGTGAACTATCCCATCCGCCGCGTGGGGCAACGCGGCAGCGGGGAATGGCAGCGCGTGAGCTGGGACGAGGCGCTCGACGATATAGCCGCGCGCCTTGCAGACCTGCGCGATCGCCATGGCTCCGGCACGTTGGCATCGATGATTGGCGGGCCTCATGCGTCGTTCTGGCCGCTCCATCGCTTCATGAACCTGTATGGTAGCCCGAACAACATGGGCATTGGCCAAATATGCTGGAACCCGCGCATTTGGATGGACGTCATCACGTTCGGATGGACGATCGAGGTCGATATCCGCTTCGGCTTGACGAACGCCCTGTTCATTTGGGGAACGAACCCCGCGCAATCGGATAATTCGGCGTTTTGGCAGACCATACGCGCGGTCGGCGCCGACGAGAACATGGCGCTCGTATGCGTCGATCCCCGCTTCACCCAGATTGCCGCGCTGGCGGACATATGGCTGCCTGTTCGACCGGGTACCGACTGCACGTTGGCCTTGGCAATGCTCAACGTCATCATCGGGGAGCAGAGAGAGGACCGCGCATTCGTCGATGAATGGTGCCATGGGTTCGACGAGCTCGCCGAGCACGTGAAGCCCTACACACCCGAGTACGCCGCCGAGTTCTGCGGCGTCGACGCCGCCGACATCGTGCGCGCCGCCCGCTTGTTCGCCGAAGGCCGCACGGCGCTCGTCAGCGGGCGCGGCATCGACCAGGTCGGCGAATCGGTCGCGCCGACGCATCGCGCCATTTGCTGTTTGCGCGCCATCACGGGCAATGTCGACCGCGCCGGTTCGTGCATCATGGCCGAGGCGAGCGATTTCACGAGCGAAGTGGAATTCGAGCTGACCGACCTGATGACTCCCGAACAGCGCGCGCTGTGCCTGAACACGCCATATGCGCCGCTGCAGTGCTTCGATGGGTACGAGCTTGTCCGCGCGCAGAGCGAGAAGCTGGGACGCCGCCTTCCCGAGCGTTACATGACCTCGGCGAGCCCCGACTTGGTGCTGCGCGCCATGGAAACCGGCGATCCGTACCGCGTCAGCGCGCTCATCGTCAACGCCACGAACCCGCTGCTCACGTATGCCGACACGAACCGCGTGTTCAAGGCGCTCATGGGGCTCGACCTCATCGTCGTGCTCGACTACTACATCACGCCGACCGGCGCCATCGCCGATTACGTGCTGCCGTGCGCAGGCGCCATCGAGCGGCCCATCTTCCAGATTCACGGGGGAGTGGCCAATATGGGTTACGGCGGACCGGCGGCGGTCGACCCGTACTACGAGCGCAAGACCGACTACGACATCTTCCGCGCTTTAGGCCAGCGTTTGGGGCAGGGCGATCATTGGCCTGACGAGACGCTTGCCGACGCGTTCGCCACGCAGCTTGCGCCCACGGGTTGGACTTGGCAGGACTACTGCACCATCGGCATCTACCACATCCCGCCCGAACCCGAGAAGTTCCTGAAGCCCGATGCCGACGGCAAGCCGCAGGGGTTCGCCACCACGACGGGGAGAATCGAGCTGGCAAGCGAGCTGCTTCCCCAACTGGGAGGCCAGCGGCTTCCCGAGCAAGGTGCGTTCATGCGCCTGTGCCCACCCGATTTAGTCGAGCGCCTGACTGCCGAGGGCGCGCATCATGTCGTGATGCTCACGGGATCCCGCAAGCAGCCCTACAATGCGTCGATGTACTTGGAAAACCCCAAGTTCCGCGCTTCGTATCCGTGCGGCGTCGTCGAGGCGAGTCCGACGTACGCGGCCGAACTCGGCTTGTCAGACGGCGATACGGTCAAGCTGACGACCGGTCAGGGCGAGGCGCGCTTCACGTTTGCCACTGCGAAGATGCGCGACGACATCATCAACGTCGACTACGGTTGGTGGCGTCCCGAAGACGGCGCGCCGCACGCCCCGGATTTCGGCGGCATTTGGGAAAGCAATGTGAACACGCTGACCAGCTGCAAGATGCAAGAACCGCTCATCGGCACGTGGGCTTACAACGCCATCGACTGCCTCATTCAGAAGTGCGAGGATTAACCGGCTACTCCGCGGTTTCCTCGGACTCTTCGAGCTCTTCGGAATCTTCCATAGCCTCTTCGGCATCTTCGACGTCGGCCTCGTCTTGCTGGACTTGCGCCTTGTTCTTGCTGCCCTTGGGCTGGCAAGCCGCGACGCGCTCTTGCAGCCAGGGGAGGAACTGATCGCGTCCCGTTACTCCGAGCCTGTATGACGTGGTGTCCTTCATGATGATGAGGATGCCGGTGGGAGCGATGCCCATGACGTTTACGGGATGCACGGCTTGCACGTCGCGGAACTTGATGACCGTCCTCTTCTGGCCTTTCGTCCCGGGAATGCCGGTGTACAGCGTAATCCGCTTATCCTCGATTTCGATGACGCCGCCTTTCGGAAGAAGGCCGCCGGCAAAGTGGTTTACCCTCATCGCCTCTCGCC
>JAFWJU010000014.1 GCA_017511465.1 Eggerthellaceae bacterium
AAGGATCCGTGTGCCAACGCGCACGGCCACACGCTGCCCGAGCGCGTGCGCAGGTACGAAAGCCAGCAGGCCATCGCCGTGCAAGCGACGGTCATCGTTATGATGCCCGTCCACGGGAATCCCGGGTAGGCCATGCCGTAGTTGTGCCCCATCGCGATGGCAGGTGCATGCCATATACCCCAGATGACACCCGAGACGAGCGCTGCCGCACGTGGCGCCATGAGCTCGCAAAGCGTCGGGAACAGCATGCCGCGCCAGCCGAGCTCCTCGCCGAATGCGGGAACCATGTTGATGAACGGCGCGTACGTAATCGCCGAGAAGAGGGCTGCCGCCGCCATGACGTGCATGGGCGGCTGGTTGGCCAAAGGCTCTTCTGCGGACAATCCCGCAGTTGTTGCCGTCGTTTCGATGAAGGATTGCATCGTCGGGTCGAACAGGTGCAGGTTCAGTGCAAAGAAGACGATGCATCCTAGCAGGGTGATGCCAGCTGGTGCAAACCAGGCGATCAGGTAATTGCGGATGTTCTGGTTGACGAGCGGCCTCCACCCCAAGTAGATACGCCCTTCGGGCTTGCAGGCGAAATTGGCCACGAGCGCGCCGACAAGCGGGAAGAACATGCTTAAGGCGATAAAGCCCATCATGCCCATCGACGACGCCTCGCCGTTCGCAAACGTTCCCAGCGAGAAGCCTGCCGGAATCAACAATCCCCATGTGAGGCAAAACGTGACGGCGAGGTAAATGGCAAGGCGCTTTTTCGCGGCCGATTTCGACGGGGAGGTGCCGGTGACGTTTGGGAAAGAGCTCTCGTTCATCGCACAATCGCCTCGAGGCTCTTCACGACGCGCTTGAAGCGTGCCTCGTCAGCGATCGGGGCGAACATGGGATTGGCCGCAACGCTATCGACCAGGCTTTTCTTGACGAGGGTCTCTTCGCGCGGCGCATCTTTGCCGAGGGCGTTGATGTCTTCCAACCAGGCCTCCGCCTTGTCGAAGAACTCGTCGCCATGAAGCTCGATGGGGAAGCTCAGCTTGCGGGCGGCTCTCTCGTAGTCTTCGAGGCAATCGAGCGCACGCGAGGCGTTTCCGCCCATGGTGTAGGCCATCGCGAATGACAGGTGGATGGCCACGGCGTTCACGTACAGCTCTTCCATATCGAAGGCGTCGATGAGGGCAATGGTGCGCTCGTGTGCGGTTTCGAGCTTGCCGAGGTTACCGGTCCACAGCATGGCCAGTTGTGCCAGGCGGTTCAGGCTGAGCGTGAGCGACTGGACCAGCGAACCTTGCAAGGTCTTTTCCGCTTTGCCAACCTGTCCCGTCGCGTTATAGGCGTTGGCAAGGAGAAGATCCAAGCCCATATCGACGTTGGGCGCCTCGCCGAGCGCCTCGATCGCCGCCAGCGGGTTGCCGGTTGCCAGCAAGAAGCTCGCCTCAACCGCTTCTGCAAGCTTGACATCGACGGAAGATTCGGAATTGCGTCGAATGCGATGGCATAGGTCGATGGCCTCTTCGGCTAGCTTCTCGCGTTCGGGCTCCCCTGCAAGGTTCATGTGGTTCAGGTACAGCACCGCGACCTGCGCGAGCAGCGGATAACACGAGTAGTAATCGCGCGCGAGCTCCTGGCATTTCCCATGCGCTTGCTCAAACGGCTCTTCGGCAAACGCCTTGCGCAACTGCTCGCAGGTGGCGCGGATGTCCTGCCTGCTCATCTGCGGTTCGTAACCCACGAGTTCGTCGATGCTCATGCCGAAGTACGTGGCGATGCGCGGAAGCAGCTCGATGTCGGGGTAGCTTTGCCCGGTTTCCCATTTCGAGACGGATGCTTTCGTCACGCCGAGGAACGATGCGAGGTCCTCTTGGGTCAGCTTGCGCTCTTTGCGGATGCGAGCGATGTTGTTTCCAACGGAGATGTCAGATCCCATGATGAGCCCTTTCCTTCGTTTGCGAATACAAGGATATTGCCCAAACACTGGGAAGGCGAGCGATTAAACGTTGATTTCGGTAGAATTTATCAACCATTGGTTGATTTCTCTAACGTAATCAACCCATTGTTGACGTTTTTACAGACTGCCTGAGGATTTTTGGCTTAAGGGGTGACCCCTTTGTAGAATGGCGTGCATGAAACGCGCGATTCTACTCATCACGTTTGTCGTCCTCGCCTTTGCATGCGGTTCCGTTGGATGTTCCCAGGCTGGTGAATTGGCGTCGACGGCCGCCGACAAGCTCTCGTCTACTTTCGAGAGGGCCAACGACCTGCTTCCCTCATCTGGCACCGAAGGAGCCGATGGCGAATCGGGTCCATTTGGGGTAGGCGGGTTGTCGTTGTCTTCGACGGGCATTCTCAATTCGCCCGATGACGTGGTCCTCGTGCCGACAGACGATTACGCCCAGGGTTATGAGTTCGAATACGACGGCGAGCAGTTCACCGTGTATTTCGATACCTATTCGTGGAGGGTGTACGACTCGTACAAGATCACCAACCACGATGACATCGTGATTATCTGCCAGGCGCTCATAAACGAGCATCCCGTTTACGGAAGCGATTGGGAGTCGTATCGCACGCCCGAGGACATGGCCTTCGAATGGGAGCAGCACAACATTGCCTACACGATGCTACCCGAGGACAGTCCCTGGCGAGACGACGCGAAGCATGTGGACCTCGACCCTAACGATCAGGGCAAAACGGTTACGGAGATGTACGAGAGCCGCATGGATTAGGCGTGAATCCATTCGCGTATGGCATTGGCCAAGCGGTCGACTTTCCGCTCGAAATCGGCATCGCAGGGAATAACGGTCAGGTTGCCGTGGCCCGCCCAGGCATCTTGCGTACGCACGTCTGCGGCAACGGCTTCCTCGGCGTTCTCGAATCGGGCCTCGTTGTTGGATCTCGTGTACATGGTCGGGTTGGCGACGGCAATCGATTCAAGGTGAAACACCGCATCGTAGCGGGCGAGCGCTTGGGGTTCGGAAAGGTCGTTGGAAGACAGCGCCTGCCGGTAATCGCCATCGGTCAAGTAGGCATGGCTGTCGCAGATACCGCGATCGCATATGACGAGCGTATCGGGACCAAGGACGGCGGCTTCTTGCAGCGCCTCGGCCTCGCGCTTAACCTGAAGCGCCATGACGTGCGTCTGAAACGTCAGCATCGAATCGCATGTCCATGGCGCGATGCCGTTAAGGATGCAGTCGGTTGCCGCTTCCGGCACGAACACAGCAGGAACGTCGTCCCTCGCGAAACGCTCCTGCAATGCGGCAAGCGCGCTTGTCTTGCCAGCGCAAGGGCCTCCTGTTATGACGATTGTCGGCACGATGCCCCCCTTCCGCCATCAGTATACGCGAGGCATGGTTTTGAGGGGATGCGGGCGTCCGCTCTCGAATTCGCCATACCCCAATATGTTGCATGTTGGCGCGGCTAATGCACGAGCGCGGTTCACAAGCCGTTCACACGGGTTGTGGCGGGTATGGAGTTTATTGGTCACCAACCTTGGCATGGTAAAATTTTAGGTCGCACATTACCAGCAAACTTTGACCAAAAAGGTTTGAACATATGTCCATACTCGATACGCTTTCCAACTTCGCGGGCGGTTTTGGCGGCGGCTTGACGAACAACATGTCTGCGGACATGGCCATCGACCTTGGAACGGCAAATACCCTCATCGCCATTTCGGGTGAGGGGATCGTCATCAACGAGCCGTCTGTCGTGGCCATCGAAAAGGCCAGCCATCGCGTTCTGGCCGTCGGTCACGAAGCGAAGAACATGATCAACCACACGCCCGACGCGTTTTCCGCCGAGCATCCCCTGAAAGACGGCGTTATCGCCGATTACGACGTGACCGAGGCCATGATCTCGGCATTCATAAACAAGGCAGCGCCGCGGAAGTACCCGTGGCAAGCCAAGCCGCGCATCGTCATCTGCATTCCCTGCGGTGCCACGTCCGTCGAGAAGCGCGCCGTGTTCGAAGCCGCCATCCAGGCAGGTGCGCGCCAGGCCTACCTCATCGAAGAGCCCATGGCGGCCGCGATGGGTGCCGACCTTCCGGTCACCGAGCCCACGGGCAGCATGGTCGTCGACATTGGCGGCGGCACCACCGAAGTCGCGGTCATCTCGCTTGGCGGCATCGTCACGTCGTCCAGCCTGCGTCTGGCCGGCAACAAGATGGACGAGGCCATCTCCATGCACCTGCGCGACCTGCTCGG
>JAFWJU010000081.1 GCA_017511465.1 Eggerthellaceae bacterium
CTCCCATGGATACCACCTCCCATCGCGGCGGGAGGGACTCCAGGTTAGGTTAACGCCGAACGCTGCCAGCTTATTGCAAGGGATTCGAAGTTGAGACAGGTCTACTGCCACCTAAGTTGCAATAGGAATGACACTCAACCGGGCATGGCAAATTCCAAACTCGTTGTCCATGTTGTGGTACTCGCAAAGCAAAACGCGTGTGCCACGATATGCCTATTCACAGCAACTGCGGGCCCGAAAGCAAGATTATGGGTCTCGGCAAGGAGAGCCATGGCGCTGTTCGCGACGATTATCATCATTGCCCTCATCGGGGGTGCAATCTTTGGTTTGGTCAGCAGCGATGCCGGCCAAATGGGATGCTTGATCGTTTCAGCGCTGATACTGGCCCTGTGTCTCGGCATTCTCGGTTTGTTTGTGCTGATGCTTCTTGGAGCCGGATGCTCGGCAATGCTGCATGCTTGATAGTCTGGTTATAGCCGACTCAAAAAGCAACGCCTATGCAACCATATGCTCCTTCTCGCTTATCGCTGGCATGCAGCCGTGTATCCTTGCAGCATGAAACGAACCTTCTTCACCGCCGTGCTTGGCATTTGGACTCTGCCGCAAACGGTAGCCGGAACTTGCGTGTACCTTGCGCATCGGCGCTGCCCGCATTACCGCTATCACGGCACAATCGTCACCGTGTGGAACCATCATGGCAAAGGGATGTCAATGGGCCCGTTCATCTTCACATGCCCAGAGAAGCCCGAAAAGCCCATGTCTTCGGCGAAAGCCGACCCGCGGCTGCTCGTGCACGAGTACGGGCACGCGCTTCAATCGCTCATCCTGGGTCCGCTGTACTTGCCCTTCATCGGGTTGCCATCGGTGGTGTGGGCGAACCTGCCCGCCCTCAAGCGCGCTCGTCGGGAAAAACGGCTCTCGTATTACTCGTTCTATCCCGAAAAGCTTGCCAATTGGCTTGGCGAGCATGCGCTTGGGCGGCCGTCACCCGGGCAAGCGATCATCGACTAAAAGCACCCGTCTGCAGGAAGCCGTAAAACGACCCCGCGCTCGTACAGCGCCTGTGGTACGCCCGATAAACAATGACCGTTTTAACAAGAGATATTTGGCACGTCCCGATTGGCACGTATGCTAATCTTGTTCATGGTTACCAAGGAGTTCGCCGATGGAAAGAAAGACTTTCACCGCTAACAGCGGGAATGTGGCCTACTGGGTCGATGTCTCTGCTGGCACAGGCGCACCCTGGCTCGTGTTCCTTCCGGGCCTCACGGCAGACCACACGCTGTTCGACAACCAGATGAGCTACTTCTCGGGAAAGACGAGATGCTTGGTCTGGGATGCTCCGGCGCACGGCGAGTCGCGTCCATACCCACTTGACTTCACGATGGACGACTACGCCCGCATCCTGAACGGCATCCTGGAAACCGAAAGCATCGATCATCCCGTGCTCGTGGGCCAATCCCTCGGCGGTTACGTCTCGCAGGCGTTCATCGACCTGTATCCCGGAAAAGCCGCGGGCTTCGTTTCCATCGACTCCGCACCGCTCAAGAGGAAGTATTACCCGACATGGGAAGTAAAGTTCCTCCGCCACACCAAGGGCATGTACATGAGCATCCCGTGGGCGATTCTCAAACCCTGGGGTGCGCGGGGAGCCGCATCCACCGATCAGGGGCGCGCAAACATGCGCTCGTTCATGAACGGCTACACCAAGCGCGAGTATTGCAACCTGGCTGCCCATGGCTATCGCATGCTCGCAGACGCCATCGAGGACGAGCGCGCCTACGACATCAACTGCCCGGCGCTTCTGCTATGCGGTGAGAAGGACCACGCCGGCGACGTGAGGCCGTTCAACCGCAAGTGGACGGCAGGCGAAGGCATCCCGCTTGTATGGGTGCCCTCGGCGGGGCATAATTCGAACGTCGACGCACCCGAGTTCGTGAACGCCCAGATCGAGAGCTTCGTTGAGGGACTCGGGCTTTAGACGTCAACGAAGCGCCCGATATGCTCGCGGTATCGAGTGCAGCAAGACAGGTAATGCTGGCAACCGAACAGACAGGATAAGGCAAGAGCCATGGCATCGGGAGACCCCTCGACACCATTCGTCATGGGATACGAGCTTATTTGGGACGACCCCCAGGTGCACGTCCTCCGCGTTCCCATCGTCCAATTGGGATTGCGCTATACCAACTGCTACGTCGTGCGCGACGCAGACGATGTTCTGATCATCGACCCTGGCACGTCGTCTCCCCTCATCGGCCGCGCATTCGCACACATCGCCGACGAGCTCGGTTTCGATTTGCCCCAGGCACGGTTCTTCTGCACGCACCTTCATTTCGACCACGCAGCGCTGCTGAAGCAGCTCACGCAACCCGGCACGCGCATCCTGGTTGGCAAGGCGGCTTACAACAACAACGCATGGAGCTACTACGAGCTTCGGAACGCGCTGCTGAAAAGCGTCATGATCGAGGAGGGCGTGCCGGCGATGTCGCGAAGGGGGCTTGCCGCCACTAAATGGGAGCCTCGCGTCTGCGACCTGCCAGACCGCGAATACGAGCTGCTGACCGATGGGCAAACCGTCACCGTCGGCGCGCACGAGCTGCGCGTAATCGAGACGCCCGGACATGCAAGCGGGCATCTATGCTTGTACGACGCCGAGCAACGCATCCTTTTCAGCGGAGACCATGTGCTTGAAAAGATCACCAGCGGCTTGGCGTTCCCGTTCGAAGGCGATGACTGCCTGCACGATTACCTGATCAGCTTGGGAAAAGTTGAGGGGCTGAAGTGCTCGCAAGTGCTGCCCGGGCACGGCACCATGTTCCATGGGCTGGCCGAACGTTGCAATTCGCTGCGCCAACACCATGCGCACAGGCTCTCGCAAGTTTACGAAGTCGTAGCCCGCAACCCCGGATGCAACGGGTATTTGGTCATGCGGGAGATACCGTGGAAGCAAAGCGGCCCCTATGAAAACTTGGACGAGCTGACGTTCTCCCAGAAGTCGAACATGGCCGCTCAGACCTTCGCCTACTTGGAGTTCTTGATGAACTCTGGCGAGATAGTGCGCGAAGAGGACTTTGCGGGTCGGCATTACCGCATAGCCTAAAGCCAGTTGCGGCAAGCACTGCACCCAATGCCCTAAGCCGGATTTGAAAGAACACAAAGGGGCCGCGCTCAACGCGGCCCCAGGCATTCATCTATTCGAATTGTTATGCTATGCGCGCTCTGCAGCAGCTTCGAGCGCAGCCTTCTTCAGGAACGGGTTGGTGCACTTCATCCATTTACCTGCAGTGAGCATCTGAACATCCTCGCCGTCCACCTTCAGCTCGCAGGTCATTCCCCCGGGATTTACAACGAAAACATCAATCCCGGTCTCTTCGTTGTACTCGTGCGACAAGATCGTCATGATAGCCATACTAGTATCCCCCTGTCTAAACAATCCTTATTGATTCGCCCAACTATGGGCAGAACAATTATAACTAACAACACTGATGTTTTTACCCTAATTAATCAAAGAGTTGCGCTTCATCCTATCGAATATGCCGCCAACTCCCTATTCTTCATCATCGTTGGTTCTTGTGTCATATATGACGCTCGACAGCGCGCCATTTCGGGCGCTTTGCAATTGGCTCAGAAAGCCTATATCGTATTCACGCACGTAATAGCCAGGAGAAAAGGAGCACCCGCCCGCTGACGGGAATCGCATGCAATCCGACACGGTAAAACATGTGCGGAACTTCCGCGACCTTGGGGGAATTGGCTGCGATGGCGGACAGGTGAAAGACGGCCTGCTTTTGCGCAGCGGGCATCTTGCCAAGCTGAAGCCGCGCGATGTCGAGACGCTGATCGGGCGTTACGACCTTGGACTGATCGTCGACTTGCGAACAGCAACCGAACGCATCGAAAAACCCGATGCGACAATACCCGGCGTGGAGAACCGCCATGCGCCGCTGTTCGCCGAATCGGCGGTCGGAATCACGCACGAGCGGGCCTCCGACGGATTGGCGACGCTCGAAGACCGCCTACCCGACATGCAAAACCTGTATCGAAGCATGATCTCGGGTGAAAACACCGCCCATCTTTCCAAAGCGGTGGACATGATCGTGGATGCTGTTATCGAGGGACAAACCGTGCTGTACCACTGCACCGAAGGCAAGGACCGCACCGGCATCGTGACGCTCGTACTGCTTTCGATATTGGGCGCCTCACAGCAGGCAATCGCCGATGACTACTTGCGCACCAACGATATCGC
>JAFWJU010000082.1 GCA_017511465.1 Eggerthellaceae bacterium
CGACCTGCATGCAAGGCCCGAAGACTACGTGTGCGTGTTGACGCGCGGCCATATGCACGATCCCGAGAGCTGCATTTGGGCCGCTCGCGAAGGCGTGCACTACATCGGCATGATGGGCTGCAAGGGCAAGAACGACGGCATTCGCGACCGCATCCTCGCCGGAGGCGTGACCGAAGAGCAGTGGAATGCCGTCAAGCGCCCCATCGGGCTCAAGTTCGGCGCCAAGACGCCGGCCGAGCTCGCCATCGCCATCGTGGCAGAGCTCATCGACGTCCGTTACCGCCAACGCTACTCGCAAGAGGCACGCGATCGCCACGAGGCCTCACTCGGACGGTAACCGCACACAAGTTAATCCAACGAGCAGGACGGTCGGCAGCCCGCGCGGCTCGCTGGCGAATCGGGTAGGGCGGTCCCTGCTCCTGGTTGTGTGATAATCGCTTTATGCAAACACTGGTCGAAAACGTCCATGTCATCTACGCAGAATCGGAAAGCGGCATCGCGGAGGCCATTGCGGCAGATATCCGCGATAGGCTCGCCGGCACGAGCGCGCCTCAGGAAACGGCGGTCATACTCGTGTCGGATGAAGCGACCCGAGACGAGCAATGGCAGAAAGCCGTGCGCTCCCTCGGCGAAAACGTCCGCCTGATTCCTGCGGGCCAGACCATTAACGTCGACTACAGCGACCCGGACGTCATCCCGCCGCGCGTCGAAGAGCTCAACTTCATCCGCATAGACGATGCCCTGCACGACAACATCTGGGAATCGATAAGCATCGACACGGACTTCTACAACGCCCGCAACAACGTGCTCGTGAACATGGATGCGTGGCTGACGTCGAAGAAATCGGATGCGTTCTTGATGGCCGGCTTCCGCGAATCGCGCAAGAACCTGCGCATCGTGCAGGACAAGCTGAGGTCGGAAACCGACGAAGCTTCGCGCGCGCAGCTTGAGGACATGGAATCGTACCTCGTCGCATCCAAGAAGCGCGCCAAGAGAACGCTGCTGAAGACGATCCGCCATCGCGCGTTCGTCGTGCTGCTCGTCGGCTTCCTCATCTGGCTCGCCTTGAGCGCGAACACCATCCTCGGTTACTTGCGGAGCGCCTCAGACGAGATGGCCCTCATCGGCGTAGAGCGCACGGAATCGAACGCGTTCGGGAACGTCGTGCGCTTGCTCGACGGCGTCACGAATCCCATGGTCGATTACACAACCAGCTCGTATCTCTACGAGGAAGCGATGCGCTACCTCGACATGAATTGGTGCTCTGCGCCTATCGGGTACAACTACAAGCACAAACTGACGAGCATCCAGCTCATCGACGACCGCTATGTCCAAACATCGACCGATCATGGCCATCAACTTGTATGGGACACATGGACCGGGCGCATAACGGAGGACTACGAGTTGACCGATTCGGGCATCCGGGCGCTTTACGTCGATCCCGAGAATCCCATCACCATTGTCGTCACCGGTGACAACAGGGTGCTTTTCGGCATCGGCGACACGTGGCTTTCAAGCGATTACGTATACCCATTCGAAGACGGCGCTATCCACATCGAATCGAACGCCGATCGCGTGCTCGTGTACGATTCGGCGAACGTCTTCTCATACGAAAGAACCGACGGCTCGATTCGTCCGGCGACCTACAGGCGCTCCGACACGATGCCGTTCGACGAATACGAGATTCAAGCTGCCGTCATCACCGAAACGGGTTATTCGGTGACATTCGAAGCGAATGGCGAACTTTACGTAATAGACACCATTTCCGGAAAGGAGAGCGGTTGGACGATGGGCATCGAGCCGATGCCCGATTGCGCGTCTGCCGTGCGCAATGGCATGGTGGTTTTCGCCGACAAGGACGGCAACGTGATCCTCTTCGACGCCAATAACGATGAGCAACGCGCCATAGGCCTGCGCCTTCCCGATCCGCAATGCTTCTGTTTCGTCAACGACTCCACCATCGCTTACCACGATGGCGAATTTGGAACGCGGCTCTACGACTTCCGCCAGAGAATCGACCTCGGGTCGGCATTTTCCGGGATCGAGGGCGTCGATTTACTGGAATCGAACGGCACGACGCTCATGTGCCACTACGGCAACTTGTACATCTGCCAGCCAATCGAAAGCATGCTGCCCGTCCGGGAAATAGACATGGACAAGGTCGTTGCCTGCTACGACCAAACCTCGGCTGCGTCAGACAACCAAATCCATAGCATCGAGATCACCGATGACGGCATCATCCTCATGTTCCTCGACGATGAAACGAGAAGCTATGAACTCGCGCTTGACGGCGGCCATTACACGAAAGTCGGCACGGCGATAAGCGATCCCATTGTCCTTTCGGAGGAAGCGACGCGCTTCATCGCCGAACCCTTCACCCATGCAGGTCATGCTACCGTCGTCGGGCTCATCGATTCCGGCTACGGGTTCGTCGTCGGTGCCGACGACGGCTCATTCCAAGAAATCGTCCTGCGCACGAGCGGCGCCTATATAACGCTCGGTTCGTTCCAAGCTCCGTCGCATGCTGCGATCACCGCAATTTACGAAACGAAAGACTGCTACTACGTGCTTGATGCGGCAGGCAATTATTGGCGCGCCCGATTAAGCTGGCCGGCAACCGAAGGCGGGTCCCTGCTTGTCGACCAGTTGAACGACAAACTGGCCAAGAGCGGGTTCGTGACCCAAGAGCTCTACGATTCGATATCCGAACAGACACGCCAAGACTTGCAAATGAGAGTCATGCCCGGCGGCGATGGAAAGGAGTGGGAATAATGAACCACTTGTTCATATCCTACTCCCGTAAAGACGAGGAGCTCGTTTCCGCCGTCGTGCAGAGGCTGCGTGCGCAGGGTCTCAACGTTTGGCAGGACATATCCGGCAAGACGTCGGGCATTCCGTATTCCACGAAATGGTTCGCGGCTATCGAGGAAGCGCTTTACACCTCGGCCGGTGCAGTCGTGTTCTGTTCCGAGGCATGGCGCAAGTCGGTGCCATGCCAAAAAGAGCAACAGCTCATCGCAGAGCTTGCGATTCCACCACTTCCAATTGAGCTTGAGGAAGGACAGCAAGCCGATCCCGAGGAAATCGCCGAGCGTATCGTTGCGTGGTCGCGTGAAAGCGTCTATGGCCAGGAGACGAACGAGCAGCGTGCATGGCTGCTTTCGTCTGTGCACGCCTGCAGCATGCAGAAAGGCCGCTACACCGGCATACCGCGTTATAGGAAGCGCCGCGAGAGCAAGGCCTTCCTTTCACGCTTGGAACAATCAGGCGAAGTCGTCGAACAACTGGGATTTGCAGAGAAGGCCCCTGGGCTGTATGCCGAGATCCAGCGTTTCCTCAAGAAAGCACGTCGGATCACGATGTGGGATTACTGGAAGAAGCCGCTTGCGATCCTGCTCGTGGTCGCGATTCTCGGTGGGGTTGCGTACGTGGCGGAAAGCTACCGCGTGCAGAAGATCCACGCGGACAATAGCATCGCGGCATTGCAAACCATGGGAAGAACCAACGCTGCAGCGGATTACGACGAGGTCAAAGCGCTCACGTTCATGGCGCGCGATGAATACGACTACAGCGAGTACTCGACATTGCTGTTCGAGAGGTACGCCGATGTCCTCAACCGCGCGTATCCCGTTGCGTTCCATCCCGCCGAAACCGAGCAGGCGCAGGCAATTGCCGCCCTGCCCGAACAGCGAATTGCCGATGGGTACGGGCTCGAATTCGACGAGGTGCGCGGCGTTGTCGTCGTCGATTTCGCCGCCGTTCAAGATGACTACCGCCCGGCGGTCTCATTGCAGCTTGCATGCGCGCCGGACGCCTATGCTTACTCCGATGGCTACCTCGCGCTCGCGGCTGCCCAGCGTGTGTACGTTTTCGACATGGAGCGCGGATACGCACCGGTCGAGCTGCGTTACTGCTTCCGCGACATCGCAGCGATGCGCATCGATTCCGAGGGCCGCATCTGCGCCATAACAAACGCGGGCGACGTTTACGTGTGGGAGAACCCGATCGAGCGGCTCGTGTGCGAGGCTGACCGGGTTCCGAATTCGGAGGCGATTCACGATGCGGAAGGCTTCAAGCTTACGGCCTCGTCGACAGGCACGCTTGAAGTACGCGACACGGTGAACGATTGCATCGTCTGGCGGTGCACCGACATCGCCGAGCCCATCGACATGGCTTTCCTGGATGCGATGGATTGGACCGTGTATGCGCAGGGCCGATCTGGTTTCTGGTATGCGGCGGACGCCTCGGCCGTGCTTGCCGATTACTCGTTCGACATGGCGAAGCAGCGCGAAAACTACCTCGCGCTCGGCGATCAGCTCATGAACCGATTGGTGAACGAGCTCGGTATAGCGCCGAGTTACGACAAGACACCCGGAGTCGCGTACTAACCGCTCATCGACCGTTCGCTCGAAAACACATCATATAGGGTTTATGTTTGTCACGACTACATAAAGCTGGTATGATGCAAAAGATAGCCGTCTAAACAAAAGGTAAAGGAAGCAAGGGCGGCAGTATTGGAAGGAAAACCGCATGGACGAAACCGGAGTTTTGGGGCTGCTCGACGAGCTTTCCATCCTTCTCGAGGATTCTAAGCCGGTCGGCTTCGGCCGCAATGGCAATCTGCGCCAGGTCGACATCGCCGCCGCGTTCGAGATCATGGACGACATCCGCGACACGTTCCCCGTCGAATTCGCGCAGGCTCGCCAGATCGTGCGCGAGCGCCAGGGTCTGCTTGACGACGCCGACGCCGAGGCCAACCGCATGGTCGAGGATGCGCGTGCGCAGGCCATGACCATCGCCAGCGAGCAGGAAATCGTTCGCATCTCGCAGCAGCAAGCCGACCAGATTCTGGCTGATGCCCGCGAGCTCGAGCGCCAGACGCGCGCCGGTGCCGAAGACTATGCCGATGAGGTGTTCGGCCATGTCGAGCAGAGCCTCGACACGCTGCTGAGCAACGTGCGCCGCTGCCGTGACCGCCTGAACGCGACTTCGCAGCTCAACCGTTAGCACGATGTCCGATACCATAATCAAGATTCCCGCGGAACTCTTCGCGTTAGCGGAGTGTTCCCATTTCCAGGGCGAATACGATTTGCCCGAATTGGCCATGGGGCCCGACGACTACACGTTTGCCGCTCCGCTTGCCTGGCGCGTCGATGTTACGAACACCGGCGCCGCCTTGCTCGTGGAGGGCGCGGTTACGGGGTCGGGCACCTGCGCGTGCTCGCGTTGCCTCGAAGACGTGCAGCATGATTTCAACGGGCAGATAGAAGGCTACTTCCTCATCGGCGTTGATTCGGCGCCCCGTTATGACGACGATGACGAAGAGCTCGGCGAAGACGAATTCGACGTGTTGCCCGAAGACCACATGCTCGACCTCGCGCCCCTCATCCAGGCGGCGCTGATGGTCGACGCACCCGACATGCCGCTGTGCCGTGACGATTGCGCCGGCCTATGCCCGCAATGCGGCGCGAACCTGAACGAGGGTCCCTGTGGT
This sequence comes from Eggerthellaceae bacterium, assembly GCA_017511465.1. GTDB lineage: Bacteria > Actinomycetota > Coriobacteriia > Coriobacteriales > Eggerthellaceae > UBA9715. The sequence goes on from JAFWJU010000082.1 coordinate 5,495, forward strand.
TGCGGCGAAGACCCCGAGCTTGCGGCTTTCGAGAAACAGGCCAACCCGTTTTCGGCTCTTGCCGATTTCAAGTTCGAATAAGAAGTTTTGGTGTCGGTGCCACACCAGCTTGAACACCGCTGGCCGGTTTGCTATTATCACTTTTCGCGTGTTTACAACGATAACGCCGTATTTCGATACGAAGCGCATATAGAAGGAGCTTGAGGAACATGGCAGTACCTAAACAAAGAATGGGTCGTATCCGCACCCGTACTCGTCGCAGCACCCATGACCGCATCGACACGCCGGCACGCAGCACGTGCCCGCAGTGTGGCGAGGTCAAGCTGCCGCATCGCGTTTGCCCGAACTGCGGCTACTACAAGAACCGCGAAGTCATCGAGACCGAATAAACGGTTGACGATGAAACTCGGAAGGCCTTCCGCATCGTCGGGAGGCCTTTTTGTTTCGCGTCTCATCGAGGAGGGAATGACATGGCTGACAAAGTGACGATTTCCGTTGACGCCCTTGGCGGCGATAACGCCCCCGCAGTCGTGCTCGAGGGTGTCGAGCAGGCGCTGGCGGCCGATGCCGACCTATCGGTTATCCTGTGCGGTCCGGCAGAGGTTGTCGAGCCGTTTGCGGCGGACCACGACCGCTGCATCGCACGTGCGACCACCGAGGAGATCTCGATGGCCGAACATCCTGCCAACGCCGTGCGCAAGAAGAAGGATTCGTCCATCGTCGTCGGCTGCCGCCTCGTGAAGGAAGGGGAGGCCCAAGGGTTCTTCTCTGCTGGCTCGACCGGCGCATGCCTTGCCGCGGGCACGTTGGTCATCGGGCGCATCAAGGGCGTGCAGCGTCCCGCGCTAGCCACGTTGGTGCCGTCGCCTGCCAAACCCGTCGTGCTATGCGACGTGGGGGCCAATGCCGATTGCAAGCCCGAGTACCTCGTGCAGTTCGCGCAAATGGCCAGCATCTACGCGCGCAAGGTCCTGGGCGTCGACGACCCCAAGGTCGGCCTGCTCAACATCGGCGAGGAAGAGGAAAAGGGCTCGCAGTTCGCTCAAGAGGCGCATGCCATGCTGAAGGAGCAGGTGCCCAACTTCGGCGGCAATGCCGAGGGGCGCGACGTCATGGACGGCCCGTACGATGTCATCGTGTGCGACGGCTTCACCGGCAACGTATGCCTGAAGACGATCGAGGGCACGGCGAAGGTCCTCTTCGGCGAGCTCAAGAACATCATGATGGCGTCGCTCAAGACGAAGCTCGCCGCCGCGGTCCTGAAAGGCGGCCTGAAAGGCCTGCTTGGCAGAATCGATCCTGATGCCATGGGCGGCGCGCCGCTGATTGGCTGCAAGGGCGCCTGCATCGTGGGGCATGGATCGTCCAATGCGCGCGCCGTGAAGAACGGCGTTTTGGCTGCCGCCGAATACGTGCGTTCGGGCGTTAGCGAGCTGATTGCCGAATCTGTCGCGCGCGAGAGGATTGCCGAGTAACACGGTTGCAGTTGAAGCGACAGATCCCAACTCGTAGGCGTCTCTTCTGCAAAGCCGCCTAAACCGGTCCCGATGAATCGGGGCCGGTTTTTTCGTGCCTGACGTTTATACCGCACTCATCGGGAATGGAATTCAAGCAAGAAACGGCCTAACGGGGAAGATACACGGTAATTCGGCACCGTTTCTGAATTAATCGCGGAAGCGGTGCAAAAGTAAGCCGTATTCCCACTATTCAAGTACAATACATGATTGCGTAACCGGCTTTGCTGGTGGCGTAAGCATGCACGAAAACGCGAGTAGCATGGCCGAAGCGCACGCATCCAGACGCGCTCTTCGTCCAGGTTGATTCGCAAGCGAACAGCTTGAATCGGGGTTAGTGCTTTGAACGAAGAGCAACGACACAAATTCGAGAAGGCTCAGGCCATCATCGGATACACATTCAAAGATCCGCAGGTTCTCCTTTCGGCCATCACGCATCCGTCTGCGAACGAGGGGCGTTCGATCAGGTTCTCATACGAGCGCCTGGAATTCCTCGGCGACAGCGTGTTGGGCGGCATCGTGGCATCTGCCGCGTTTAACCAGTTCCGCGATCTCGACGAAGGCGGCTTGACGCGCATTAAAGTATCGCTCGTGTCAGGTTCGAGCTTGGCCGAAGTGGCCGAGGGGCTCGGTTTTGCCGACGTCATCGTGTTCGGCTCGAGCGAGCAGGGCACGGGAAGGCGCGGCTTGCATTCCGCGCTCGAGAACGTGTACGAGGCCGTTGTGGCGGCGCTCTACATTGACGGCGGCTTGGAAGCTGCCGAGCGGTTCGTGGAAAACACGCTCATCGAGCAGCGCATGTCCATCGAATTGGCCAAAGAGCCCGAAAACCCCAAGAGCGCCCTGCAGGAGAAATTGCAAGAAGACGGCATCACGCCGACCTACAAGCTCGTCGAGACGCAAGGACCGCCCCACGACCGCACGTTCGTCGCGCAAGTGTTCGCGGGCGATCAGGGATTGGCGCAAGGCACCGGCCGTACGAAGAAAGAGGCCGAAAGCCAGGCAGCCAAGAGCACCCTTGCCCGCTTGGGCGAGTTCTTCGGCTTGGGCCTGACCGAAGACGAGCGCGTCGAGCGCGTCGCCGCGCAGCAAACGGCGAAAGCCGAGAAGGTCATCATGCAGGCTCAGGCGACCATCGACAAGGTGTCGGCGCAACAGCAGGCCAAGGCCCAGAAGGCCGCGTCGCGTGCCGCCGAGCGCATCCAAGCCGAGCGCAAGAAATCCGAAAAGCGGCAAGGTAAAGCCGCGGACGAGGGATAAGGTGGGCCCGTGTACCTGAAGTCGCTCGTCCTGAAGGGGTTCAAGTCATTCGCAGACCGCAGCGTGCTGACGCTCGAGCCCGGCATCACGGCCATCGTCGGCCCCAACGGGTCGGGCAAGTCGAACATTTCCGATGCCGTGCTGTGGGTGTTGGGCGAGCGAAACGCCCGCAACCTGCGCGGTCAGGCGATGGAGGACATCATCTTCTCGGGGTCGGCCGCGCGCAAGGCCGTGTCGATTGCCGAGGTCGACCTGGTGTTGGACAATTCCGACGGAACGCTTCCCGTCGAGTTCGACGAGGTCGTCATAACCAGGCGCATGTTCCGTTCGGGCGAATCCGAGTACCTGGTCAACGGCGTCGTATGCCGCCGCCTCGATGTGTTGGACATCTTGCACGACACGGGGCTTGGCACTGGCACCCATTCCATCATCTCCCAGGGCAGCCTGGATTCCATATTGCAATCGAAGCCCGAAGACCGCCGCGCCCTCATCGAGGAAGCAGCCGGCGTGCTCAAGCACAAGCAGCGCAAGGAGAAGTCGGCGCGCAAGCTGGCGGCAATGGACGCCCACCTGACGCGCGTGCGCGATGTTGCGGGCGAAGTGGCCCGTCAGTTGGGACCGCTCGAGCGCAAGGCCAAGCGCGCGGCCGCGTATCAGACGGCCCATGCATCGCTTGTCGACCTGAAGCTGGCGTTGGCGGTCGACGACCTGCGTGCGTTGCAGCGCGAATGGGAAGCGGTATGCGCTGCCGAGACGCAGGTTGCCGCCGAGGTGGAGCAGCGCCGCATTGGCGTCGCCGAAGCCGAGCGCAAGGTCAACGATCTGCAGGAGCTCATGAAGCGCGAATCGGAGGACGCGGGCGAGCTTGCCAAGCGCCATCGCCGCGCCGCGAACCTTGCCGAGCGCATGGACAGCATCGAGATGCTCGTGCGCGAGAAACGCCGATCGGCAATCGGCTACGGCGCCGATATGAGCGCCTCCCTCGATGAATCCGCAACGCGTAGGTCCGATGCCGAGGCCGAACTCGCCGCTGCACAGGCCCAGCTGGCCCAGGTGCAAGACGAGAGCACAGCGGCTGAGGCGAGGGTTGCCGAGCTCGTTGCCAAGCGGGCGGCAATCGATGAAGCCCGCATCAAGATGGAGGAAAGCGTCGAAAGCCTCATCGCGGAAGTGCGTGCATGCGAAGATGCTGCCGACGAGGCCAAGCGCAACCAGGTTTTCCTGCAGGAAAGCCTTTCGAACGGGCTTGCCCATGTGAAGCTCGTCGAGGCCCGCAAGGCCGAGCTGGGCGCCGAACTCGACCGCGCCCATAACGACTACGTGCAATGCTCGAAGGCGGCGGCCGATGCCAAGTCCGCCCTCGACGCTTTGGAGGATAGCGAGAAGGCCGCACAAGCCGATGCCGTCGCGTGTTTCGAGCGCCGCGAAAAGGCGCGTGCGAGGCGCGAGGAAGCCGAGCAAGCCGTGCGCCTGATCGAGTCCGAGATGCTCGCAATAGAACAAGCCCAACGCGTGAGCCGCGAAGACGATCCGGCGCTCATGTGGCTGATGGACAACGCCGACGAGTTCGGAGGGATTCCCGTATCGCAAGCCCTGAAGGTGAAGGGCAGCCTCGAGACGCTCGTCGAGCGTTTGCTTGGCGACGACCTTGCTGCCCTGGCGGTGTCCGATGCCGATAGCGCGTCGAAGATCGCCACCGCCATCATCGACGGTGACTTGACAGGCGATGTGACCATGGTCGCCAAGGCGGATGCCGCGATGCGCGGGTCGGTGCCGGCGCGCGCGACGCGCAAGGGCCATGCCCTCGTCGACGACATGACGTACACGGATGCCAACGCTCCCGTCATCGAGGCGCTGTTGGGCGATGTCGTCGTTTGCGGCACGCGCGACGAGGCATTTGCTGCCCATAAATCGGATACGCTCGGCTTGCGTTACGTATCGCGCGATGGATGCGCCATCTGGCCGACGGGCCGCGTGCGCGTCTTTGGCGCGAAAGGCACCGAGGGCGAAGGCGTGCTGGCGCGCGAGCGGAGACTTGACGATTTGCGCACCCGTCGCACGGATGCCGAAACCGAGCTCGAATCCGCTGCGGCCGAAGCCACGGCAGCAGACGACGCGTATCGTGATGCCCAAGCCGCCAGCCTGAAGCTGGGCCAAGAGCTTGCCAAGGCCAAGGCGACCCATGCAGCTGCCGCCGCCGAGGAGGAGCGCACGCAGCGCCGCCTGTCGTCGGTTGCAGACGAGGTCGAGGACATCGACCGCCAATTGGCAACTTCGAAGAAATCAGTTGAGGACCTGCGCCCCGAAGTCGAATCGTGCACGGCGAAACTCGCCGAGCTGCAGGAGCGTCGGGAAAGCCTCGTGAAACAGCGGGACGAGGGCAGGTCGAAGGCGTTGCCGTTGCAGCAAGAGGCCGAGCAAGTCGCGGAAAGGCTTTCCGATGCGAAGCTCGCCGCCGCGACGCTCGCCGAGCGTCGGACGTACGGAGAACGCCTTGCGCTTGCCCGCCAACGCGACATCGAAGCCATCGACGAGCGTGAGGCCGAAGCCCGCAAGTCCATAGCCGTCAAGGGCGCCGCCGCTCAGCGCGCCGAGGGGCTGTTGGCAATAATCGCCCAGCTCACCGATGGGTTGGGACGTCATCTTCGCCTGCTCGATGAAGCGCTCAGCGCTTCAGAGTCGTCGACGAGCAGTGCGCACGAAGACGCCGCTGCCGCCCGCGATGGCGCGCGCAAGGCCCATGACAGCTACGATCTGGCAAGCGAACGCGCCGCGCAGGTGCGAGTCGAGAAGAGCCGCTTGGAAGTTCAGGTCGAGGCAGCGGTGAACGCCGTCGTCGTCGATCTGGACACTCCTATCGACGTGGCCCAGGAGCTGCCGGTCCTCGAGGACCGCACGGCAACCGAGGACGAGGTTTTCAAACTGGAGCGCCGCATAAAGGCGATGGGAACCATCAATCCCGATGCTGCCGAGGAATACGCCGAGCTGAAACAACGGTACGACTTCCTTGCGGGCCAGCTGGCAGACATGGATGCCGCGCGCCGTTCCCTCACGCGCATCGTCAACATCATCGACAACCGCATGAAAGACGATTTCGCGCGGACGTTCGAAGAGGTGAACAATAACTTCAACGAGATATTCGGCGTGTTGTTCCCCGGCGGGCAGGCGCATCTTTCGCTCGAGGACCCCGACGACCTCGAGCACTCGGGTGTCGAGGTCACGGCCCAGCCGCGTGGCAAGCGCATCGCCAAGATGATGCTGATGAGTGGTGGCGAGAAATCGCTCACGGCTTTGGCGCTGCTGTTCGCCGTGTACAAGACGCGCACGACGCCGTTCTACATCCTGGACGAGGTCGAGGCGGCGCTGGACGACACGAATCTGCGCAGGCTCATGTCCTATATCAACACGCTGCGCAAAGACACGCAACTCATCATGATCACGCATCAGCGCCGCACCATGGAAGAAGCCGACGTCCTGTTCGGCGTTTCCATGCAAGCCGACGGCGTCACCCATGTAATCAGCCAGAAACTCGAGCGAGCGCTCGAGAATGCGGAATAGGGGAGTGGAAATGGGCCTGCTCAACCGATTCAAAGAAGGGCTTACGCGTACGCGCGAAGCGTTCCAGGAGGACATGAACCTGCTGCTGGACCGCAGCCCCGATGTCGACGAGGATTTCTGGGAGGGGCTGGAAGAAGCCCTGATCATGTCCGATATGGGCGGCTATTCCGCGGTCACGATCGTCGATCGGCTGCGCAACGAGGCTACCCGCAAGGGCTATCGCACGTCGCGCGATGTCCTCAGCGCTCTGAACGAGCAGGTTGCCGCCGAGTTCGTCGACGGCGGGCACGACATTTTGGGAGGCGAGCCTTCCATCGTGCTGTTCGTCGGTGTCAACGGATCGGGCAAGACCACCACGACCGGCAAGATCGCCAAGGAGGCGAAGGACGCCGGTCGCACGGTCATCCTCGGATGCGCCGACACCTTCCGCGCGGCTGCCATCGAGCAGCTTGAGGTATGGGCCGAACGCGCCGGCGTCGAGATCTGCGCACGCGAACGCGGCAGCGATCCCGCCAGCGTGTGCTTCGAGACCATCGAACGCGGCGAGGCGATCGGCGCCGATCTGGTGCTCATCGACACGGCCGGGCGCCTTCACACGTCTGCCGACCTCATGCGAGAGCTCGAGAAAGTCGTCGCAGTCGTGCGCAAGCGCGCCAACCTTCCCGTGCATTTGGTGCTCGTCATCGATGCGACGACGGGCCAAAACGGTTTACAGCAGGCGCGCGAGTTCAATGACGCCTTGGATTTGGACGGCGTCATCATCACGAAGCTCGACGGCACCGCCAAGGGCGGCATTGCCGTGGCGGTGGCGCACTACCTGCAGATACCCATCATCAAGCTCGGCGTGGGCGAGGGCCTCGAAGACCTGAAGGACTTCGATGCGCTCGATTACGCGGCGAGCCTCATCGGCGATTTCGGACAGGAGTAGGTATATGTTCGACAACCTGCAAGACCAACTACAAGAGGTATTCGACGATCTTCGAGGCAAGGGCCGCCTGACAGAAGGCGATATCACCGCCGCCATGAGACGCGTGCGCATGGCCCTGCTCGAGGCCGACGTCAGCTACAAGGTCGTCAAGGCGTTTGTCACCAAGACGAGCGAACGCTGCATGCAAGCAGACGTGCTCGAGTCGCTGACGCCTGCGCAGAACGTCATCAAGGTCGTGCTCGACGAATTGACGGCGCTGCTCGGCGAGAGCGACGCGAAATTGGAGCTCGCGCCCAACAAGCACCCGAATGTCATCATGCTCGTCGGCCTGCAGGGCTCGGGCAAGACGACGGCTGCGGCAAAGCTGGCCTACCTGCTGAAGCGCGACGGCCACAACCCGATGCTCGTCGCATGCGACGTGTACCGTCCCGCTGCTGCCGACCAGTTGCAGACGCTCGGCAGCGAGATCGGCGTGCGCGTGTACCGCGAAGGCGAGGACAGCAAGGATCCTGTCGCCATCGCCAAGAACGGCGTGCGCAGCGCAGTCGACAACCTGTGCGACATCGCCATCATCGACACGGCGGGCCGCTTGCACGTCGATGAGGACATGATGCAGGAAGCCGAGTCCATCAAGGCCGCCGTCGATCCCGACGAGGTTCTGATGGTGGTTGACGCCATGACCGGCCAGGACGTCGTCAACGTCGTGGAGACGTTCAGCGCCCGCGTCGACTTCGACGGCGTCATCATGTCGAAGATGGACGGCGACGCCCGCGGCGGCGGCGCGCTTTCGATCCGCGAGTCCACCGGCAAGCCCATCAAGTTCATCTCGTCGGGCGAGAAGCCCGATTCGCTCGAGGTGTTCCACCCCGACCGCATGGCACGCCGCATCCTGGGCATGGGCGACGTCGTCAGCCTCATCGAGAGCGCCGTCAAGGTGCAGCAGGAGGAAGAGGAGCGCGAGGCCAGCGAGCGCCTGCAGCGCATGGACCTGAACCTGAACGACTTCTTGGACATGAACCGCCAGATTCGCAAGATGGGCGGCGTGGGCAGGTTGGTCAGCGCATTGCCCGGCGGCGATAAGGCGCTGGCGCAGGGCCAGGTGGACGAGCGCGCGTTCGACAAGATGGAGACCATCATCAACTCGATGACCAAGGCCGAGCGCGAGAAGCCCGACATCATCAACGGCAGCCGCCGCGCCCGCATCGCAGCCGGTGCAGGCGTCACGGTACAAGCCGTCAACCAACTGCTGAAGCAGTACTCAGACACGCGCAAGCAGGTCAAGAAGATGATGGCCGCTTACGGTATGGACGAGGTTCCCATGAAGAAGGGCCGCCCGAAGAAGGGCGGTAACAAGAAGGGCAAGAACAAGAAGAGGCGCGGCGGGCGCATGGCCATGCCCGGCATGGGCGGCATGAGCATGGCCGACCTGAAGAAGATCCAGGACATGCTTGGTTAACGCCGTGGCAGACGATTTCACGATAACCCTCGAATCCTACAACGGCACCGATGCCGACGTCATCGTGCCCGAGGGCATCACGAAAGTTGGCAGGCGCTCGTTTACGAACAACCGCTACATCAAATCAGTCGTGTTGCCCGAAGGCATCGTGGAAATCGACGACGAGGCGTTCTCCGCGTGCGTCAACTTGCACAGCGTGAACATCCCGTCCAGCGTGCGCCGCATAGGCGCCGGCGCGTTCAAGGGATGCTGGCGCTTGGAGCGCATCGAGGTCCCCGAGGGCATCGAGGAGCTGTACGACAAGACGTTCGCCCGTTGCCGCACCATGACCGAGGTCGTGCTTCCCAGCACGCTGCGCGTCATCGGCGACGAGTGCTTCAAGTTCTGCGGCGACCTTCCGGCGATTGACATTCCACCTGCGCTCGAGCGCATCGGCACGAGCGCGTTCTTCTCGTGCCATAACCTCGAATTCGGCGAATTGCCCGAGGGAATCGAGGTCATCGAGAACGATGCCTTCCGGAACTGCGGGTCGCTCACTGATGTCGTGTTGCCCAATTCGGTTGGCTGGTTGGGCCAGCGCTGTTTCAAGGATTGCAAGAAGCTGTTCTCGGTTGCCTTGCCAGAGCACATCGAGTTCATCGAGGAGGGCATGTTCGAGGGCTGCTCGGCGCTCGATGCCGTCGTGGTGCCCAATGACCTGTCGCACATCGAATCGCGCGCGTTCGCCGGAACGGGTTTGGCACGTGACGACCTTGCGTTGCCCGAAGACTGCATCGTCGCTGCCGACGCGTTCGACGCGTAACACGTCCGGCACGTTCCAACGGGTTGTGCGCATTGGTTGAAATGCGAAAGCGGGCTTGTCAAACGCCGAGTTGGGACATATCATACTGTGTTGCTGTTTTTTGAAGCATGATTGAAGCAAAAGGAGTTCGTTTACATGGCAGTGAAGATTCGCCTTGCACGTCACGGCGCAAAGAAGCGCCCGTATTACCGCATCGTCGTCGCCGATTCCCGCAATCGCCGCGATGGCCGTTTCATCGAGGAAGTCGGCCGTTACAATCCGTGCGTGACCCCGTCGCTCGTCACCTTCGACCAGGAGCGCGTGGATTATTGGCTCGGCGTTGGCGCCCAGCCCACCGACACGGTTGCCCGTCTGCTGAAGAGCACCCAGGAATAACCCGATGACGGAAGAGAAGCAGGACATTTCCGGCCTCGTCGAGTGCATCGTCAGGCCGCTCGTCGACTTCGAAGAAGATCTCGAGATCACATCGCACGAGGAAGATGGTGCCGTCATCATCGAGATCAGCGTGAACGAAGAGGACACCGGCAAGATCATCGGCCGCCAGGGCCGTGTGATCAAGTCCATTCGCACGCTGGCCCGCGCTGCCGCGTCGCGTAACGACATGCGCGTGGAAGTCGAGATTCTCGACTAAATGCAAACCTGGATTAACGTAGCGCATCTCGCGAAAACCAGGAATCTAAACGGTAGGTTCGTCGCACGGTCTGCGGCGGGCCTTCCTTTTTTGCTCGAAGTCGGCGACGAGGTGGCGTTCGTCCCGCCTCAGTTGGACGCGCCGCGTCAGGCGGTCGTTTCCGATGTTCGCCTGATCGACGAGTACTCTGCAGAGGTGGCTTTCGAGGGAGTGGACGGCGAGGCAGCCGGCATCCTCGTGGGCTGCCATTGCCTTATCCCGCGGGACAGCCTTGACGAGTCCGTGTTCGAAGATGTGCCCGGCATGTGGGAAGGCTGGACGGTTTTGGATGCGAAGGCGGGCGAAGTAGGCGCGGTTTCCGACATCATCGAGAACCCTGGTCAAGACCTTTTGGAAGTCGAAAAGCCCGACGGCTCGACCGTGCTTGTTCCCGTCGTAGACGAGATCGTGCTCGACGTTGATGCGAAGTCGCGCGTCGTGCGCGTTGCCTTGCCTGCAGGCCTGCTGGAATTGTGATGGGATGTGACCGCGTCATGATTATCGAAACGCTTTCCACGTTCCCGCATATGTACGATTCCGTCATGGGGTCTTCGATGATGCGCATCGCCCAGGAAAAGGGGCTGCTCGATTTCTGCGCGTATGACCTGCGCGACTGGACTCATGACCGCCATCGCACGACCGACGACGACCCGTACGGCGGCGGCGCGGGGCTCGTCATGAAATGCGAGCCCATCTACGAGGCGTACCAGGCCATCACGGGCATCGATGTCGGCTTGCCTCCCGTGCAGCTTACGGGCAACGAGCAGCCGACGACGGGGCCGGCGCCGCGCCATGCGAACGGGCTGCGCCCGAAGACCGTGTTCCTCACGCCGTGCGGCTGCGTGTTCGATGACGCCTGCGCAGCCGAGTTGGCGCGCGAGGAGCGGCTTCTGTTCGTCTGCGGCCATTACGAGGGAATCGACGAGCGCGCTTACGAATTGGCTGACTATTGCATTTCAATCGGCGATTACGTGCTGACGAGCGGCGAGTTGGCCTCGATGGTCGTCATCGACGCCGTCGTGCGCAAGATCGACGGCGTGCTCGGGGCCGAAGGTGGGGCTCTCGACGAAAGCTTCGTCGAAGGGCTGCTCGAGCATCCCCAGTACACCCGTCCTGCGCAGTTTATGGGCCGTGAGGTTCCCGATGTGCTGCTGTCGGGCGACCATGCCGCCATTGCGCGATGGAAACGCGAGCAGGCGCTGCAGCGCACGGCCGAGCTTCGGCCCGATATGCTCGAACGCGCGTCGTTGACTGCGGACGATTTGAAGTTTCTGAAAACTTCATTCGGCTAACCGCCAAAGACGCACGGCACGGTATCATATACGTTTGCAGATTAAGCAGGTTGTATGGGACACGGAACCGTGTTTCGTGCCCAGTTTTCGCGAAATAGGAAGGGAGCCGAACGGCACATGGATTCCGGGCAACATGCCGAGAAGCAGGGATCGGGCGCATCGCGCGCGCTTCTCAGCATACTGGCCATGATTGCGGTCGTGGTTCTCTGCGTGATTGCCCTGCGGACGTTCGTGTTCGTCCCCTACGAGATTCCCTCCGGCTCGATGGAAGACACCATCAAGACGGGCGACATGGTGTTCTCCGAAAAGGTGACGTACTACATGCGCGAGCCCCAACCGGGCGATATCGTCACATTCGACGATCCCGAGGTTGCCAACCGCACGCTGATCAAGCGCGTCATCGCCCTCGGCGGCCAGACGGTCGACCTGCAAGACGGGCACGTCGTCGTCGATGGCGTGGTGCTCGACGAGCCGTACACGTTGGGCAAGGAGTCCTACCCGCTTAACCGCACTGCCGCCGGCGTCGACATCTCGTTTCCCTACACGGTTCCCGAGGGAAGCATGTGGGTCATGGGCGATAACCGCACGAGTTCCCAGGACTCGCGGTATTTCGGGGCCATACCCGTAAGCTCGATAACCGGGCGGGCGGCCCTCATCTATTGGCCGGTGAATGATTTCGGCTTATTGTCGTAGGTTTTACCAGCTGGCATGAGCCGGCTTGTTTGGAAAGGATGGAAATGGCATCGAACAGGATTGAAACAGCGCCCACGTTCCAGGACGTCATCATGAACCTTGAGCGCTACTGGGCAAATCAAGGGTGCGTCGTGCTGCAGCCGTACGACAACGAAGTCGGAGCGGGCACGTTCCACACGGCAACGACGCTGCGCTCTTTGGGCCCTGGCGTCTGGCGCACGGCGTACGTGCAGCCTTCGCGCCGCCCCACGGACGGCCGCTACGGCGAGAACCCCAACCGCTTGCAGCATTACTACCAGTACCAGGTCATCCTGAAGCCGTCGCCCGACAATGTGCAGCAGCTGTACCTTGACAGCCTGCGCGCCATCGGCATCGACATCGACGAGCACGACGTGCGCTTCGTTGAGGACGACTGGGAGTCTCCCACGCTCGGCGCGTGGGGCCTTGGCTGGGAAGTGTGGATCGACGGCATGGAAGTGACGCAGTTCACGTACTTCCAGCAGGTCGGCGGTTTCGAATGCGACCCGGTTCCCGCTGAAATCACGTACGGCCTCGAGCGCCTGACCATGTACATCCAGGGCGTCGACAGCGTGTACGACATCGTTTGGAGCCGTGGCGAGGACGGCACCGTGTTCACGTACGGCGACGTCTTCCTCGAGAACGAGCGCGAGTTCTCGGCTTACAACTTCGAGGTCGCCGACACTGATTTCCTGTTCGGCGAATTCGACCGCTACGAGCGCGAGTGCAACCGCGTGCTCGAGGCGGGCTTGCCGCTTCCGGCTTACGACTACGTGCTGAAGTGCTCGCACGCTTTCAACCTGCTCGATGCCCGTGGCGTTATTTCCCAGACGGAGCGCATGGGCTACATCCTGCGCGTGCGCACCATTGCCAAGGCATGCTGCGCCAGCTACATCGAGCATGTGGTCGGGCAGGGTACCTCGACCGAGGGAGAGGAGGCTTAAGATGGCGAACAAGACCCTTGCATTCGAAATCGGCACCGAAGAGCTTCCCGCATTCGACCTGCATGACGCCACTGGCAAGCTCGGCGGCCTCGCCGCTGCAGCCTTGGACGGCGCGAAGATCCCCCATGGCGACATTTCGGTGTACAGCACGCCGCGCCGCCTCATCGTCATCGTGGCCGACGTGCCCGAGGCGACCGAAGCGACCGTTGAGGAATTCCGCGGCCCAGCTGCCAAGATCGCGTTCGATGAGAACGGCGAGCCCACGAAGGCCGCCATCGGCTTCGCCCGCGGCAAGGGCGTCGACCCGGCTAGCCTCGAGCGCCGTGACGAGAACGGCGTCGAGTACGTGTACGCCGTGAAGGAAACCCCTTCCGTCGACGTTGCCGCGCTCCTACCCGAGCTGCTGGGCAACCTGATCACGACCATCTCGTGGCCGAAATCCCAGCGTTGGGGCAGCCGCCGCGAGCTGTTCAGCCGTCCGGTGCGTTGGCTGTTGGCGCTTTTGGGTGACGTGGTCGTTCCCGTCGAGTTCGCCGGCCTGACGGCAGGCAACATGACGCGCGGCCACCGCTTCTTGGCTCCCGGTCCGCACCAGGTTGCCACGGCAGACGACCTTATCTCGGTGCTGCGCGGCGCCTATGTTGTGCCGAGCGAGGCAGAGCGCGAGCAGTCCATCCGCGACCAGGTGAAGGTCATCGAGGCCGAAACCGGGCTCGTTGCCGAGCTGCCGGCCAAGACGATGGAAGAGGTCGTGAACCTTTCCGAGTATCCGACCGTCATGGTCGGCGCGTTCGACGAGCTGTTCCTGGCCGTGCCCAAGGAGATCACCGTCGACGCGATGCTCGTGCACCAGCGCTACTTCCCGCTGTTCAACGCCGACGGGTCGCTGACGAACAAGTTCCTCATCACATCCAATGGCAACCCCGAGTACCGCGACAACATCGTCGACGGCAACCAGCGCGTTGTCGCCGCCCGCCTGTACGACGCCAAGTTCTTCTATGACGAGGACCTGAAAAAGCCGCTCGAGGATTACGTCGAGAAACTGGGCGAGGTCGTGTTCCAGGAATCGCTGGGAACGACGCGCGCCAAGGCCGACCGCATCGTCGAATTGGCCAAGCGCCTTTCCGCCGATGCTGGCTTGACTGGCCAGGATGCCGCCGACGCCGCCCGCGCCGCGTTCTTGTGCAAAGCCGACCTGGTAACCGGCGCCGTCGTCGAGTTCACGAGCGTTCAGGGTATCATGGGCCGTTACTACGCCAAGGCATCGGGCGAGACCGATCAGGTGGCCGACGCCATCGCCGACCATTACCGTCCGCGCTTCGCCGGCGATGACACGCCTGCGAGCAGGGTCGGCAAGGTCGTGGCGACCGCCGACAAGCTGGACACCATCTGCGGCCTGTTCGCCGTCGGCCAGGGCCCGACCGGCTCTTCCGACCCGTTCGCCCTGCGCCGTTCGGCAATCGGCATCTTGGCAATGCTCGAGGATGGGCTCGACATCTCGCTCGTCGACGCTATCGACGCATCGCTCGACATTTACGAGAAGGACGGGCTCGACATGGACCGCGACGCCGTCCGCGCTGAGGTCATCGACTTCTTCGTGACGCGTACGAAGGTCATGCTGCGCGATTCCGGCATCGCAGCCGATACGGTCGAGGCGGTGCTCGCTTCCGGCATCGTGGAGCCCATGGTCATCATGGGGCATGCCCGTGCGCTTGAGAGCGCCCGTTCCAACGACAAGGACACGTTCGACGATCTGGCCACGGCGTACGCCCGCGCCAACAACCTGCGCGACGCCGAACTGGGCTCGCAGGTCGATGCCGCGCTGTTTAGCGCCGCGGAGACCGCGCTCAACGACGCCGTTGCCACCGCAGAGGTCGACGTCGCCGATGCGCTTGCCGCAGACGATTATCCGAAGGCGCTGGCGATTCTCGCGAGCCTGCGCGAGCCCATCGACACGTTCTTCGCCAACGTCATGGTGATGGACGAGGACCCGGCTGTACGCGCCAACCGCTTGAAGCTGCTCAACCGCTTCGTGAGCGTGTTCGCGAACGTCGCCGATTTCGGCAAGATGTCCAAGAAGTAATTAGGAGACGAGCCTCAGCGAGTTTTCGATCTCATATCCCTTTGATGGACCGAGGAGCGTGTCGTTTGCAAAGGCGGCACGCTCTTTTTTCGTGGGCACGCGGTAAACCGAGACCTTGCCCGAATCGGACTTGCGCACCTGCACGGCGCCTTTACCGGCGAGGACCCGCTTGTATGCGTTCCCGTATTTGGAAAACGAACGCGGGTAGGCGCCGACCGATGACAGCAGCGAGGCGAGCCAAGTTGGATAGCCGCCAGCGCATTTGATTTCCATGACGATTTGGTCGGGAGCCGTCACCGGCAAGCGCATTGCAGAAGATTCGTCCATCAGGTCGACGTAGCAAATGTCCTCGTCGAACGTGATGCGGTCCACGCAGTCGTCCTCGTGCCCTTCGAGAGGGCACCATGCTTCGCGCATGCAGCTGATGAGCATAGACGGCTTTAGCGGTTCATAGCGGCGGAAGAACGCGTCGATTTCGCGGGCGATTTGGATTTTGCCCGGCGCAAGTTCTGCGGACGTCGTCGATCCCGGCACGGGGAAAGCCCCCTGGGCTTCTTCGTAGGACATGCCGCTTGCGTAATGGCGCGCCCCTTCAGCGCTCATGCGCACGCGGCGCTTGTACACGATGCCCTTGAACTTCTTCTTGATCTCGACGAACACCGTATCGGCTTCGGAAAACGCGCCGTAGCTGCGAATGCGCAGCTTCTCCTTGTACAGGGGTTTTTCGAGCGAGCGGCAGATGAGCGACCGGTCGTCGGTGTCGAGGTACAGGCTGTCGATGCGCGTGGCACCGTAGTCATCGAGTCGCATGTGGGCAGCCAAACCCGCTTTGATGGCTGCGCACTGCCCGGTTGTGATGAGGTACTTTTTCTCTTTGCGTTCGAACGTGTCTGCGGCTGTTGCCATGATGTGCGCCTTTCACTTGCGATGAAGCCATGGTACGGCCCGCTCCTGAATCGAACCTGAAAGGCCGGTTTCAGGGCGTTTTCAGTTTCTTGGGTAGAATGGGCTCATACACGGAAAGGCGGGAACCATGCAAATCCTCATCGTTGAAGACGACGTTCGCCTGGCCCAAGCGGTTGGCAAGATACTTGAAGAGAACCAGTATCAGGTCGACATCGTCCACGACGGCCAGTCGGGCTTGGACTATGCCGAAAGCGGCATCTACGACGTCGTGATTCTGGACGTCATGCTGCCCAAGATGGACGGCTTCGAAGTTGCCAAGCAGCTGCGGCGGGCGGGAGTCGACACGCCGGTGCTGATGCTGACGGCGCGCGCGCAGATTCCCGATAAGATCGAAGGCCTCGATTCGGGTGCCGACGACTATATGACCAAGCCGTTTTCGCCTGCCGAGCTGTTGGCACACTTGCGCGCCCTGACGCGGCGCACGGGCCAGGTCGTGTTCGAGAAGCTTTCCTTCGCGGACCTCGAGCTGAACCTCGAGAGCCATGACCTGAAATGCGGCAGCAAGTCCATCAACCTGTCGTACAAGGAGTTCTCGATCATCAACATCCTCATGGTCAATCACGGGCAGATCGTCTCGAAGGACACGTTGATTTCAAAGGTGTGGGGAGTCGAGTCGACCGCCGTCGACAACAACGTCGAGGCGTACATTTCATTCCTGCGCAAGAAGCTGAAGTTCCTCGGGTCGACCGCGCAGATAGAGACGGTTCGCAAGGTGGGGTATCGATTAACGGAGTAACGACGGTGCCCCCAATGGAACGTCGATGACGTGACGCACCGCCTGGGGTTATGTCATACTGGGGGGCGTCGAGAGGGCGAAATGCTAAACAAACTGCGCATCAAGTTCGTGGCGATCGTCATGGCCTGCGTGGCCGTGGTGCTCGCCGTCGTGTTCACGGGCATTTGCGTTACCGAGCACCAGCGCAGCATGAACGACGTGCAGGAAGCGCTCTCGTCGTCGCTTGACCTCGCGGCGGAAGACGCGATCCGCCAAGGCAATGCCACCGACGCGCAGGGTTGGGGCTCCGGCTCGTCATCCAGCGCCTGGATGGGCGGCAGGGGTTTCGAGGGCCCTTCCGGGGAGGCTCCTGAAGGCGCAATGGGCGCTCCGCCCGATGATATGCGGGGATTCAACGGCGGTCCGCGCATCGGCGGAAAAGACAGGGACAATCGAAGCCTCGTTCCCGTGGGCGTGTACGTGCTCGATGAGCAAGGGTCGCTGTCGGTCGTGTCCAACTACACCACGGCCTTCATCGATGAGAGCACGCTGACGACGGTCGCTGTCACCATCGCGTCCGTGGGCGACGGGTCGGGCGAGCTGTCCAATGTGGAATTGCTGTACCAGAAGCGCACGGTCGAAGGCGTGGCGTATGTCGCGTTCGCCGACTCCTCGTATGCAGGTGGCTGGCAGTCGTTGGCGCTGACGTTGGCAATCGCCGCCATCGTCGTCCTGGCCGTGTTCTTCGTCATCGCGCTGTTCCTCTCGAAATGGGCCTTGCGCCCGGTCGAGGAAGCCTGGGATTCGCAGCGCCAGTTCGTGGCAGATGCGTCGCATGAGCTTAAGACGCCCCTCACGGTCATTTTGGCCAACACGTCCATCCTCCTGAAACACCCGGACGACACCATCGCAAGCCAAAGCCAGTGGATTGAAAGCACGCAGGCCGAATCCGAGAGGATGCAGGGCCTCGTCAACGAGATGCTCGAGCTCGCGCACGTGGAGTCGCGGGCGAATGTCGTCCACGAGCCGCTCGATTTCAGCGACATGGTGGCCGGGCAGACGCTGCAGTTCGAATCGGTTGCGTTCGAGCGCGGTTGCCAGTTCGAAGAGTCGATAGCCGACGGCATCCACGTGAACGGAGACGAACAGCGCTTGCGCAAGATGACGTCGACGCTCATCGAGAACGCGTTGAAGTACGTCGACGAAGGCGGTACGGTGCGGGTGGCGTTGTCGTCTGCCGGATCGACCGCCAAGCTTGCCATCAGCAACACGGGGTCGACCATCTCGCCCGAAGACCTCTCGCATATCTTCGACCGCTTCTACCGCACGGACAAGGCGCGTACATCGGGTGCCGGCGGCTTCGGCTTGGGTTTGGCCATTGCCCGCGAGATCGCCCGCGAGCACGACGGCGACATCACGTGCGCGAGCGACGAAGGCGGCACGACCTTCACGGTGACCCTGCCCGTGCAGTAGCGCGGCGCAACCTTTCAGCCTGATTTAAGTTTCCCTTCCTACCATGTCCCCAGCATGGAAAACAATGGAAAGGGATAGCGATGGATCTACTGTTCACTTCAGTGCTGGGGACAACCGAATCGGCGATGACGACGGTCACTTCGGCAGGTTTCATGTGGTGCACGTTGGCCTCGATCGTGTTAGGCCTCGTATGCGCCCTCATCTACATGTACAAGCACGACTATTCTAAGAACTTCGTCGTGACGCTGGCATTGCTGCCGGTCATCGTGCAAATGGTCATCACGTTGGTCAACGGCAACCTCGGCGCTGGCGTGGCGGTCATGGGCGTGTTCAACCTCGTGCGCTTCCGCTCGATTCCCGGATCAGCCAAGGATATCGGAAGCGTGTTCCTGGCCATGGCCATCGGCCTTGCCACGGGCATGGGCTACATCGGCGTCGCGGCCATCCTGACCGTCGTCGTGGGCGTTTTCAACATCATTTACGTGACCACGCCGTTCGGACAGCCGAACAAGGCCGTCAAGGAAAAGCAGCTGAAGATCACCGTTCCCGAGGATTTGGAGTTCGAGGGCGCGTTCGACGACGTGCTTGCCAACTACACCTCCACGTGCGAGTTGAAGAACGTGTCGACCAGCAACATGGGCAGCCTGTACCAGCTCGAGTACATGGTCTCGATGAAGGCCGAAGGCCTCGAGAAGCGCATGATCGACGAGTTGCGCTGCCTGAACGGCAACCTGAAGATCTCGCTTGGAACGCCCCAGATGAAGAAAGAAGTGCTATAGCCTGCCCAACGCCTTCCGTCCACGGGAAAAACGACCTGAATAGGGCAACTATTCAGGTCGTTTTGCGTTACCATATGAAACGTGATAAACGGGTACTCCGGAGGGGGCCCGTAGTTCTATTGGTTTCAGCATAAACGCAGCATCGAGATTGAAGGAGTGCAAAGTGGCTGAGGCAGTCAAGCGCGTCTACAAATTCGGCAAGGACGCACAGGGTAACAACGTAACCGAGGGCAATACCGACATGAAATACGTGCTCGGCGGCAAGGGCGCGAACCTCGCCGAGATGGCAAACATCGGTCTGCCGGTGCCCCCCGGTTTCACGATAACGTGCCAAACCTGCATGGAATATGCGAATGCCGACAACACCTGGCCCGAGGGCGCTCTCGACGAGATCGCCGAGTACCGTGCCGACCTCGAAGAGCGCATGGGCAAGAAGATCGGTGACGACGCCGATCCGCTGCTCGTTTCGGTTCGTTCCGGTGCCCCCATGTCGATGCCCGGCATGATGGACACGGTTCTCAACCTTGGTCTTAACGACACCTCCATCAACGGCCTCATCGCGCAAACGGGCAACCCCCGCTTCGCATGGGACAGCTACCGTCGCTTCATCCAGATGTTCAGCAACGTCGTCATGAGCGTCGACGGCGACAAGTTCGAGCATGCCCTGACCGCCGCCAAGGAGGCCAAGGGCGTCAAGCAGGACACCGATCTCGATGCAGCCGACCTCGAAGCAGTCGTCGGCGAGTTCAAGAAGATCTTCTCTGAGAGCGTTAGCGCCGAGGATTATCCCGAGCTGGTCGTTGACGGCGTCGTGCAGTTCCCGCAGGACCCGATGGCCCAGCTGAAGCTCGCCATCGAGGCTGTCTTCGGTTCGTGGAACAACCCGCGTGCCACCCTGTACCGCAAGCAGAACAAGATCGCCGACGACCTGGGCACCGCCGTCAACGTGCAGCGCATGGTGTTCGGCAACAAGGGCGAGACC
>JAFWJU010000083.1 GCA_017511465.1 Eggerthellaceae bacterium
CGGCGAGACCAAACCCGAGATCAAAGCGGCATCTGGGGAAAACAGCGCTGAGGGCGAGTAATCGTCGGGCAACCATGCGACGCCAATCGATGGGCATATGGGTTGCGGCCATTGCCGGAACGGCAATGCTTGCATGCGCGTTGTCAACGGGATGCGCGTCAAATGCGGTACCGGAATCTGCCGTGAAACCCGAACCCTCGAGTTTCGCGTCCGACCCCATCGACATCGACGACTTTGCCGAGGTGGCGGCTGAGGCGAATGCGAAGGCGGCAGAAGAAGAGCGCGCACGGCAAGAGCACGAGGCAGCATGGCGCGAGCGTTTTCCCGTCGATGACTATTCCAACACGCTGTTGATCGGCGATTCCCTGATGCAAAACGCCACGGCGTCGTTGAGCGAGGCCATGCCGGGTGTTTCGATCAATGCCGATGCCGGGCGCACGTTGGAAACAGGCGGCCTCGTCATCGATGGTGAAAGTCCCGATGCCGGTGTGCTGGACCAAGTGCGCAACGACGGCGGCTGGTACGAGCGGTACGTCATCGGCACGGGCAACAACGATGCTTATGGCCTGACGATGGAAGCGGCCGAGGAAATCGTGGACTGCCTGGGTTCCGACAAGGAAATCTATTTCATCACGATGTGCTCGTTGCTCAGCCCGGATGCCACCGATTCGACGAACCAGGTGATTGACGAAATGGTCGCACGGTATTCCAACGTGCACAAGATCGACTGGTACGGCTATGTCAGCGGAAACCCGTACGACTACCTGCGTGACGGCGTCCACGTGTACCGCGACCGCGAACCCGATTACGCCGCCTGCATCAAAGACGGGCTGGACGTCGTGTACTAGCGCACGAGTGGTTCCGCGATTGCCCGACTGAAAGCCTCGAACTAGCCGACCATTGCCTTTGCGGCGTTGGCATAGGCTTCCGCGCCCGCAGATGACAGGCGCAAGCCGTCCTCGCTCAGGTAGTCGTCATGTCCCGCCGATGCGCCGAACCAGTCGATGACCTGAACGTTATTCCGTTCGCCTGCGACTTCGGCGAGAACGTTGTTATTATCGGTGCACCAGGGGTTGGCGTTTCGGGCGTTGACGAGCCAAATGGACTTGTCGTTGCCAACGCTGTCGACAACAGCCTCGACGTCCTCCTTGGTCAAAATGCCCCCGTTCGCCAGGCAAAGCACCACCTTGTCGCCGACGACGCCCTTGTCGCTGTAGCCCTGATAGGCCTCTTGCACCGATTTCGCGCTGCGTGCATCTGAGCAATCGATGACGCCGTTGGGGAACTGCTGTGCCAGCTGGTCGGCTGCATCGAGCGACACGACGTCGCCGATGAACGTGACGTCGTACCTCGTGTTCTCATCGGATGGCGGCACGTATCCCACGCCGTCGACGATAAGGTTCAAATAGGCTGCATGGCCATCGCCGTTCAGGTGGATGCCGTCTTCGGACAGCCAGTCGTCGTGGCCTTCCGTCAAGCCGTACCAATCCAGCAGATGCGCGTTTTCGTGTTCGTCGACGAATTCTTCGAGGACGGCATTGTTGGGATCGCAGCGGCTGTCGGGTACGCGGATGTTCACGAACCACACCTCACGGTCGGGGCCGCAAAGGTCCATGAGTTGCTGCAGCTCGTCTGATTGCAAATAGCCGTTCGACCCGAGGCTGAATATCACCGTATCGCCGACATATCCCTGTTCGATGTAATCTGCGAAGACGTCCCTGGCTTCGAATACCTGCATGCCGCCTTCGGTGTACACGAGGCCATGGGGGAACGCCTCGCTCAGCTCGTCGCTGACGCCCAGCGATACCGAGTCGCCGATGAAGACGACGTCGTACACGCCGTCGGCGAGGGGTTTCTTGAGCGTGGC
Source organism: Eggerthellaceae bacterium (assembly GCA_017511465.1). Classification (GTDB taxonomy): domain Bacteria; phylum Actinomycetota; class Coriobacteriia; order Coriobacteriales; family Eggerthellaceae; genus UBA9715. Next base: position 1,868 of record JAFWJU010000083.1, read on the forward strand.
GCTCATGACGCGCTGCTCGCCTGCATCGCCGCCATCGGTTGCCTGGGGCACGGTGATGATGCCCACGACGGCCACGGCGGTTATGACGCCTGCCGCCACCAGCGCGGGGATGCGTTGGCGAATCTGCTTGAAAAACGCGATGAATCCCTGCTTGCGAATGGGCGTCTCGATGAATTCGTACGATAGGTGCGAGATGACCAAGATCAGCGCGATTTCCACCAGGTGGATCCACCAGGGGAGGGCCGTGGCGTTGCGCGGCTGCAAAAGCTCGATGATGGGGAAGTGCCACAAGTACATGCCGTAGCTGCGTTGGCCGATCCATACGAGCGGCTTGCATCCGGCCACGCGCGCGAACAGGCTGCTCGGATGCGCGAGGACGGCGATGACCACGGCTGACAGCACGCTGCACAGCACCAAGCCGCCATAGTACATGAAATCGGAATAGCCGCTGATGAGCACGCACATGGCGACGATGCCGAGGAACGCCGCCACGCCCACTGCATCCAGCACGCGCGCCGATGTGGCGGGCACGTTGCGCGTCCCCTCGGGAGTCAGCTGGGCGCCCGGCCAGGCGAACGACAGCCATGCGCCGATAAGCAGCGAGAACGCGCGCGTATCGGTGCCGTAGTACACGCGGGAGGGGTCGCCGGCGGGATCGTACAGCACCGCCATGGCGATGGCGCTGACAGCTGCCAGCGCCAGGCAAATGCGCCGCACGAGCTTCTTCTTCGCCCCTGCTTTGTAGACGCAAAGCAAAAGGATGGGCCACACCAGGTAAAACTGCTCCTCGATGGCCAACGACCAGAAGTGCGTCAGCGGGCTTGGTGCTCCGGCGGCTTCGAAGTAGCTGAGATCGCGTAGGATGTACCACCAGTTCTCGAACCAGAAGAGGCCCGGGATGATGTCGGGGCGCATCTTGGCGAGCAGCGTCGGCGATGCAATGGTGAAGACGGCCGCCATAACGACGATGACGACAACGATAGCCGGGAACAGGCGGCGGATGCGCCTCAGCCAGAATTGCGGCAGGTTGATAGTGCCCGATGATTCCCATTCGGCTGTGAGCAGTCCTGTGATGAGGTATCCCGATATCACGAAGAACACGGTGACGCCCAGTAATCCGCCCTGGGCGAACGGTAGGTTCATGTGGTACAGGATGACGGCGAACACGGCGAACGCACGCAAGCCATCGATGGCGGGGATATAACGCTTGGCTGCTCGCTGTGGTTGGGCGGCAGGTTTGGCAGGGGTCCTGCTGGTTGCCTGCTTGACGGTTTTACTGGATGTGCGGACGGATGATCGCGCAGCTGCACGACCAGTAGTGCGGTTCTTGGGATTCGGTGCGGAATCGGATGATCTTGTTCGGTTGTCGGCGGCTCTCATGTTCTCCCCGTCTGGCACTTTATTCGGAAGAACGCTCGACCGATTCATTGCCGCTCTCAGCTTAGCATTCCGCCTAATCGTGGGCAACAATGAGAGGCGGGAAAGAATGCTCGATTGCGGTATCATAGAAAGGTCTGTGTAACTGAGGCGCGCCGTATCCGGAAAGGCGCAGAGTAAGGAGCGCAAAATGAAAAACATCGCGAAGCTGGTCGCCATCGCCGCCCTGTCGGCGGTTCTCGCCATCGGGATAGCAGGATGCGGATCGTCGCAAAGCTCGGCATCTGCCGGCTCTTCGAGCGCGAGCGAGTCAGCGTCGGCTCAAAGCGCTGCTTCTAGCGCTGCGTCTTCTCTGGGCGAAACGGCCTCCAGCGCCTCAAGCGCTTCCGAATCGGAAGACTGGGGTCGCGGTGACGCCGAGCCCGTCGACCTCGCCGATTCCCAGCGCTTCGGCAGGGCTTCCACCGGCTACGTTTCGGTGCCCTCCGATTGGAAGGACTTCACCGACAAGCTCGATCCGCGCATGGTGGATTCGACTGACGCGACCTACATCGTAGACCCGACCACCGAATTCACGTCCGCCGTCGAGTCGCACTTTGCGTATTCCAGCTCCATCACGCTCGAAGTGTTCCCGTGCAAGTACACCGACAAGGCCGACGAGCTGCTGTACAAGTATCGCGGCGAAACCGACAACTACATGACGCCCAGCATCGAGAAGATTACGTTCAACGGCAAGGACGCATCCATCCTCGGCGTCACCTCGGCCGACAACGTCGACATCACCAACATCGTCATCGAGAGGGACGCGAATACCTGCATCCTCATCACCGCTTGGGGCACCCGCTCCACCGATGAGGCCGTGCTTGGCTACGTCTCCACGTGGTCGATGGACAAGTAAAAAACCCAGTTCCGCAAGCACCAAGGAGCACGATATGGCTGAAGAAGGCAAGAAGGTCGATTACGATTTCGCGGCGCACGAGAAGCCGCTGTTCGACGCATGGAACGAGGCGGGCTACTTCCACCGCAGCCCGGGTCGAGGCGAGTACGCCGACCATCCGTACACCATCGTCATCCCGCCGCCCAACATCACGGGCGTGCTGCATATGGGCCATGCTCTCAACGACACCATCCAGGATACGTGCACGCGCCATGCCCGCATGCAGGGCCGCCCGACGCGCTGGATCCTGGGCACTGACCATGCCGGCATCGCCACGCAGACCAAGGTCGACAAGAAACTCGCCGACGAGGGCGTGTCGCGCCTGCAGATCGGTCGCGAGGCCTTCATCGAGGAATGCTGGAAGTGGCGCGAGGAGTACGGCAACACCATCGTCAACCAGATCAAGGGCATGGGTTGCAGCTGCGATTACGACGACGAGCACTTCACGCTCGACGACGACTACGCGCATGCCGTGCGCCAGGTGTTCGCCGACTGGTACCACGACAACCTGATCTACCGCGGCAAGCGCATCGTCAACTGGTGCCCGCATTGCACGACCGCCATCGCCGACGACGAGGCCGAATACGTCGAGGAAGCCGGCCACCTGTGGCATCTGCGCTACCCGCTGGTCGAGCCCATCGACGGCCAGGAATACATCGTCGTCGCCACCACGCGTCCCGAGACCATGCTGGGCGACACCGGCGTGGCTGTCTCTCCCAAAGACCCCGAAAAGAAGAAGTTCGTGGACGCCAAGGTCATGCTGCCGCTGGTGAACCGCGAGGTTCCCATCTTCGAGGACTTCGTCGTCGACGCCGAGTTCGGGACCGGCTTCGTCAAGGTGACGCCCGCCCACGATCCCAACGACTGGGGCATGGGGCAGCGCCACGACCTGCCGCGCATCAACATCTTCGACGAGACCGCGCACGTGGTCGAGGGCTTCGGGCAGTTCAGCGGCATGGACCGCGACGAGGCCCG
>JAFWJU010000015.1 GCA_017511465.1 Eggerthellaceae bacterium
ACCTCGTGGTATGAGCCGTCGATGAGCTCGACCTTCACGTCTTCCACCGGGAATCCGGCCAAAACGCCCGAGTTCAGCGCTTCCTGGATGCCCTTGTCGACGCTGGGGATGTATTCCTTGGGGACAACGCCGCCGACGATCTTGTTCTCGAAGATGTAACCCTCGCCGGGCTCGGCCGGGTACATGTTGATGACAACGTCGCCGTACTGGCCGCGGCCGCCGGACTGGCGGACGAATTTGCCCTGCACGTTGAGGGCTGGCTGGGTGGCCTTCTCGCGATAGGCTACCTGCGGTTTGCCGACGTTGGCCTCGACCTTGAACTCGCGCAGCAAGCGGTCGATGATGATCTCCAGATGCAGCTCGCCCATGCCGGCGATGATGGTCTGGCCGGTTTCCTGGTTCGTGGACACGCGGAACGTCGGGTCTTCCTCGGCCAGCTTGCGCAGAGCGTCTTCGAGCTTCGTGCGATCGCCCTTCGACTTCGGCTCGACGGCGATGTCGATAACCGGGTCGGCGAATTCCATCGACTCGAGGATGACGGGATGGGCTTCGGCGCACAGCGTGTCGCCCGTTCCGACGTCCTTCAGGCCCACGACGGCGACGATGTCGCCCGCGGAGATCTGGTCGATGTCGATACGCTGGTTGGAATGCATCTGCAGAAGACGGCCGATGCGCTCCTTCTTGTCCTTCGTGGCGTTGACGACGTAGCTGCCGGAATCCAGCGTGCCGGAATACACGCGCAGGTACGTCAGCTTGCCGACGTAGGGGTCGGTCATGATCTTGAACGCCAGGGCGCTGAACGGGGCCTTGGGGTCGCTCGGACGCTCTTCCTCGGCGTCGGTCTTGGGGTTGACGCCCTTGATAGGCGGAACGTCAACCGGGCTCGGCAGGTACTCGACGACTGCGTCGAGCATTTCCTGCACGCCCTTGTTCTTGTAGGACGAGCCCACGAACACGGGATGCAGCTTGCAGGCGATGGTGCCCTTGCGGATGGCGGCCTTAAGCTCCTCGACGGAGACGGGCTCTTCCATGAGCACCTTTTCCATCAGGTCGTCGTCGCAATCGGCGGCAGCCTCGAGCAGCTCCTGGTAGCGAACCTCGACCTCGTCGAGGTACTCGGCAGGAATCTCGTCCATCTTCTCGGGGTAGGTCATGCCCTTGTCGTCGGCCTTGAAGTCCCAAGCGGTCTTGGTGACCAGGTCGATGACGCCCCAGAACTGATCTTCGGCACCCATCGGGATCTGGCAGGCGATAGCCGGAGCATCCAGGCGATCCTTCATGGTTTGGATTGCATGGAAGTAATCGGCGCCCACGCGGTCGTACTTGTTGATGTAGGCGATGCGGGGAACGCCGTAATGCGAGGCCTGACGCCACACCGTCTCGGACTGGGGCTGCACGCCGGCAACCGCGTCGAAAACGGCCACAGCACCGTCGAGCACGCGCAGAGAGCGCTCGACCTCGGCCGTGAAGTCCACGTGGCCCGGGGTGTCGATGATCTGGAAGCGGTACGGCTTGCCGTCTTCAGCGCCGCCCGGGTAATTCCAGAAGCACGTGGTAGCCGCACTGGTGATGGTCACGCCGCGCTCCTGCTCCTGGACCATCCAGTCCATGGTGGCAGCGCCGTCGTGGACCTCGCCCACTTTGTGCGTCTTGCCCGTGTAATAGAGGATACGCTCGGTCGTCGTGGTCTTGCCCGCATCGATATGGGCCATGATCCCGATGTTTCGCGTATCGTGTAAATCTTGCTTTGCCATTCGCTCTCGTCCTTCCTAGAAACGGTAGTGCGAGAACGCGCGGTTGGACTCGGCCATCTTGTACAGGTCCTCGCGGCGCTTGACAGATGCGCCGGTGCCATTAACGGCATCCATGATCTCGGCGGCGAGGCGCTCTTTCATGGTGTGCTCGCGGCGTTTGCGCGAGAAGTCGACCATCCAGCGGATTGCCAGCTGGTTGGCGCGACGGGAGTTGACCTCCATCGGCACCTGGTAGGTGGCGCCGCCGACACGCTTCGGCTTGACCTCGAGCGTGGGACGGATGTTGTCCATGGCTTTCTTGAACATGGAGAGGGCGTCCTCGCCCGTCTTCTGCTCGACGATGTCGAAGGCGCCGTAGACGATGTCCTCGGCCAACGACTTCTTGCCATCGAGCAAGACTTTGTTGATAAGCTGGGTGACCAGCCTGTTGTTGTACTTTGCGTCCGGCTGAACTTCACGGCGGACGGCTGCTGCACGACGCGGCATGTAGTTTCCTTTCTTCCTGCGCGCTTCGGGGTTCCTTCTACCCATTAGATGAGCTGTGGGGTTTCATGCGGCCCCGCGCTCACCCGCGCGTCTTACTGATTTACTTCGGGCGCTTGGCGCCGTAGCGGCTACGTGCCTGCATGCGGTTGTTGACCGCAGCGCAGTCGAGCGCAGCACGGATGACCTTGTAACGAACACCGGGGAGGTCCTTAACACGACCACCGCGGATGAGCACCATGGAGTGCTCCTGCAGGTTGTGGCCAATACCCGGGATGTAGGCGGTGACCTCCATACCGTTGACCAGGCGCACACGGCAGACCTTGCGAAGAGCCGAGTTCGGCTTCTTCGGGGTGGTGGTGTACACGCGGGTGCACACGCCACGCTTCTGCGGATTGCCCTTCAGAGCAGGCGTCTTGGATTTGTCGACCTGCTTTTTGCGGCCCTTGCGGACCAGCTGGTTAATAGTAGGCAATGCTCTCTCCTTCTCTTATACTTACTCGAGTGCGCTCAGCTGTTGCGCACACGAATTCTTCCGCCAATTAAGACGCGAGGCGAAATATTACGTGCGTTTATAGGGGTTGTCAAACGCCACGCACCCGGGCGTATCTATGTCCTGTCACATTTCTTTCACATCATGGAAGACGGGGCCTGCACCTTGTGCCTGCCCCGTCCTGCATACTATATATGAACGACTACGCGGTCATGCGGTGGTCTTCGGATGCCCGTCGCGTTCAGAGACGCTGCGCGGCTTATCGCGGGTTTACGCCTCGAGAATGCGCGCGGCAACTTGCTTCTTGCGAGACAAGACGCCTGGCATCCATGTGCCGCCCTTGCCGGTGCATTCGATATCGAAAGCGCGGTTGACGATCTTACGGTTGCCCTCGCAGAGGAACTGGCTGCCCTCGGCGATGATGTCGGTGACCATCAGCAGCACGAACAGGTAACCGCGTGACTCGACAAGGCCGCGCATGTACTCGCGCATCTCGTCTTCGCGCATCATGACCGACTCGAGATTGGTCGTTTCGTGCTGGGCGATGAGCACCGTGCCTTCGGACGTCTGGAATTCCTTGGAGTCGGCTCCTACCAGTTTGTCGATGGGCATGTCATCGTCGCCACCGCGGAACGAGAACACCTCGATGCCGTACTCGGTCGGATCGACGCCGATGATGCCTGCCAGGTAATCGACAACCTGCTCGTCGATGGGCGTGGCCGTCGGCGACTTCAAAACGACCGTGTCGGTCATAACCGCCGAAAGCAGCACGCCGGCAATGGGCTTGGGAATCTCGATGCCCTGGCGCTGGAACTCCAGCGTGACGATGGTGGCTGACGAACCGACCGGCATGTTGATGAACTGGATGGGATTGACCGTGGAAACATCGGCGATGCGGTGATGGTCCAGGATCTCGACGACCTCGGCATCCTCGATGCCGTTGGCGGCCTGACGCACCTCGTTGTGGTCGACGAGGATGACCTTGCGGTGCGGATGCACGGCCAAATCGGTGCGCGTGACGATGCCGATGGGCTTGCCGTCTTCATCGAGCACGACGGCCTCGCGCCACGGCTGGGCCATGATGTCCTCGCGGGCCTCGTCGAGGCGGTCGTCCTTGCCGATGGTGAGAATCTGGTTCTCCATGACGACGTCGACGGTCTCGTCGAGCGACGCGATGAGGTCCGATGCCACCGCCATCTCGCTGGCGCCTTCCTCGAGCTTGTCGGTTGCCGAAATGTAGCGGTTGGCGATCATGCGCGTGGACACGAGGCCTTTGTAGACGCCATCATCGTCGGTGACGACGATAGCCTGGATGTTGTGTTTGCGCATCATGCGGCCGGCATCCATGAGCTTGGCGGATGCCGACGTGCAGATGGGGTCGGGCGTCATGACATCGGACACGCGCGCGAACAGGTTGTTGATGACCATGGGCGGCTCGATGCCCCACTTGTCCAGCACGCCGGCTGTCTCGGGAGGCAGGGGGCCTAAACGCGCGGGCACGTACACCTTGGGCTGCTCGCCTTCGGGCGTATCGCGCTTAGCAAGCTCGTTTTTCAAGTAGGCATACCCGATGGCGGCGCTGATAGCGTCGTTGTCGGGATTCTTGTGGCCAACCACGATGATAGGCTGAGGCAACGGCATAGGGCTCCCCTCTCTATGACGTAGGCACATGATTCGACGTTCGATTCAAAACGAACGCCATGGTGATACTTTAGCAAAAAAGCAACGCATAGTGGCTGGTCGCAGAACTCCAAATGCATCCGCTAGCCGCTTCAACGCTCATATCCGTCACTGAAGTGCATCGAACCTGTCGATGCGGCGCGTCACCAGCCATTCCCGCCACGCTTCGATAGCCATCGACAATAGAAGCAAGCCTCCTGCCAACATGAAGGCGGCGCAGAAGACGAACAGGAGCTCATCTTCGAACGAATCAAGCAGCAAAGCCAGGAAGAGCACAGCGCATAACAGCATGGAAATCGCGATGATGCCGTATGCTATCCATTGCTGCATGAGTTCGTTCGCGGTCTTACGCGAACCTGCGATGACCTGCGCGGTGGATTGCGAGTAGGTTCTGCACGTGTCGATTCCGGTCGGGTCGTCGCCGATTTCCCCCAAGGCGGCAGCAACCTCTTTGTAGCGCCTCCACCAATGCATCGCCGATGCAGCGCTGCCCGCCATCATTCCCAGATCCATGATGAGCGCGCCAAACCCCTTTTCAAGCACCAAGATTCCCACAGCGAAGGCGACGGTGAGGGCGACACACGCTCCATACGTGATCGTCAAGCCAAGGTAGAGCGAACGCGTGCCCTTGACTTGGGAGTACAGCAACTCGTCACGCATCTTCTGGATGTCGGAATCCATAGCCTCCCCATCAAGCCATGCTCGCAGACGACAGGAAACAGGTTGCGAAACCCAACGAAAGCACGCAGCCCTCGGCTTCGAGGGCTGTCAGCGAACGGATCTCCTGAAGCTGAGCCTTCCTACGGTTTCAGTTTAACAATTGGCGCGTAGTCTTTCAGCAGCTTCTTGGTCTGGGACAGCTTGTCGAAGTAGACGTGGACGGTGTCGCCATCGACTTTGGTGACGGTACCGCGGCCGAATGTCTTGTGGTCGACCAGATCGCCCTTGGCAAACGTGAGGGAAGCGCCCGACTTCTTCTGGGCGGCATCGGAAAGCCCCGTGCGCGCATTGCGTGAACGCTCGCCCGAGCCGAACGCGCTCGAGCGACCGAACACGCGGCCCTCCCCTGCCTCGGTTCCCGACCCCGAGATGCCGCGGCGGCTTCCGCGCTTCTCCCAGCCAGTGCCCGAAAAGCCCGCCGAGCCAACACCCGACGTCTGACGCAGCTCTTGCGGTATCTCGCCCAGGAAACGCGAGACCGGATTGACGTGCGTGCTGCCGAACAGCTGACGCTGCGACGCGCACGTGAGGTACAGGTGCTTGCGTGCGCGCGTGATGGCGACGTAAGCCAGCCGCCGCTCCTCTTCGACGCTCTTGGCATCACCGATGGAGTTCATATGCGGGAACAGCGATTCCTCCATGCCGGCCACGAACACGCAATCGAACTCGAGTCCCTTGGACGAGTGCACGGTCATCAGCGTGACGGCCTTGCCGTCGTCTGCGGCGGCATCGAGGTCGGTGCGCAAGCGAACCCATTCCAGGAAATCGGCGAGCGAGTCGCCACGCAACACGCGAGCGGGCTCGGCACCTTCGGCGTCTTCGGCTGTCGGCGCGGCGAATTCCGCATCGTCGACATCGTGTGTGTCCGCGAATTCGTCGACCACGCCCAAGAACTCCTGGATGTTCTCGATGCGGCCGCGTGCCTCATCGGAGCCTTCAGCCTGCAGCGCCTCGATAAGACCCGTCTTGTCGATGATCATCTCGACCACTTTGCGCAAATCGCCCGCATACGAAGAGGCTTCTTTCACAATCTGCACGAACTCGCCCAACGCGCGGCGCGATGCGGGGCGCAGGTCTTCGTCGACGATGCACAGCTCGGCCGCGATCATGAACGTCGTCTGGTTCTGCAAGGCAACGTATTGCACATGCTCGACGGTGGACTTGCCCACGCCACGGCGCGGCACGTTGACCACGCGCAGGGCTGCCATGTCGTCGGCAGGGTTAACAGCCAATGTCAGGTATGCCATGACATCCTGGATTTCCTGGCGCTCGAAGAACCGCGTGCCGCCGACGATGCGATACGGCACGCCGGCGCGCAGGAACATGTCCTCGAGCATGCGGCTTTGCGCGTTCGTTCGGTAGAACACGGCCATCTGGTTGTACGACAAGCCCGCCTCGTGGCGCTTCTCGATTTGACCCGCAATCCAACGGCCCTCGTCGCGCTCGTCGGCGGCCATGAACACCTGGATCTTGTCGCCGGCGTCATTGGAGGTGAACAACCGCTTGGGTTTGCGCTTTTGGTTGTTGGCGATTACGGCATTGGCGGCATCCAGTATGTTGCCCACGCTGCGGTAGTTCTGCTCGAGCTTGATAGTGGTGCATTCGGGATAATCCGCCTCGAACTCCAGGATGTTGCGGATGTCGGCGCCGCGCCACGAATAGATGGACTGGTCGTCGTCGCCCACGACCATGATGTTGTGGTGCTCCGCCGCAAGCAGGCGGCAAATCTCGTATTGCGCGTGGTTGGTGTCCTGGTACTCGTCGACCAGGATGTAGCGGAAGCGCTTCTGGTAGGCGTCGAGCACCTGGGGATGATGCTTCAGCAGCAGGTACGCGTACAGCAGCAAGTCATCGAAATCCATCGCATTGGCTGCGCGCAAGCGCTCTTGCAGGCGCTTGTACACGCGCGCCGCCTGCTTTCCGACGGGATCGACCGCCTGGTCGGCGAAGTCGCCTGCGACGACGAGCTCGTTTTTGGCGCTTGAGATGCGGTTGCGCAGGGCGTTGGCGGGAAAGCGCTTCGGGTCGATGTCGAGCTCGGCCATGACGTCCTTGACCAACCGCTTGCTGTCAGCCTCGTCGTAGATGGTGAAGTTCTCGGTAAAGCCGAGCAGCTCGGCGTTCGCGCGGATGATGCGCACGCACATGCTGTGGAAGGTGGACACCCACATGCCGCGGGCGCGTTGGCCCACGAGTCCGTACAGGCGGTCGCGCATTTCGGCAGCCGCCTTGTTCGTGAACGTGATGGCCAAGATTTCCCACGGCGCCGTATCGGTGGACTCGAGGATGTTGGCAATGCGGTACGTGAGCACGCGCGTCTTGCCGGACCCTGCGCCCGCCAAGACGAGAAGCGGTCCCTCTGTGCAAAGGACCGCCTGACGTTGTGGTTCGTTAAGTGTGCTCAGGTCAATGGACATGAACTACGCATTCTCTTTCTCGAAGCGCTCCATGAAGTCGACCAGATGCTGGACGCCCTCGACCGGCATGGCGTTGTAGATGCTGGCGCGCATGCCGCCGACCGAGCGATGGCCCTTGATGTTGGCGATGTTGTTCTGGCCCGCCTCGGCGATGAACTTGGCATCGAGATCGGCGTCGCCCGTGACGAACGGCACGTTCATGATGGAACGGTCTTCCTTGCGAGCCGTGCCGCTGAACAGCTTGGACTGGTCGAGGAAGTCGTACAAAAGCGCTGCCTTGTCGCGGTTGCGCTTGCCGATGCCCTCGAGGCCGCCCTGCTCCTTCAGCCACTTGAACACGAGGCCGCAGATGTAGATGGTGTAGCACGCCGGCGTGTTGTACAAGCTGCCGTTGTCGGCCATGACCTTCCAACGCAGCAGCGTGGGGGTGTATTCGAGCACGTCTTCGCGGATGAGGTCCTCGCGCACGATGGCGATGGCCAGGCCAGCCGGGCCGACGTTCTTCTGCACGCCACCGTAGATGACGCCAAACTTGCTGACATCCATGGGCTCGCTGAGGAACATCGAGGACACGTCGGAGACCAGCGGCACATCGCCCGTCTCGGGCAGCTTGTGGTACGTGGTGCCGTAGATGGTCTCGTTCTGGCAAATGTACAGGTAGTCAGCATCGGGGCTTACGGTGATGGCATCGACGTCGGGCACGTAGCTGAACGTCTCGTCCTCGCTGGAAGCCAGGCAGTTGGCGGTGCCGTACATCTTGGCTTCCTTCCACGCCTTCTTGGACCAGCTGCCGGAAACGATGTAGTCGGCGACGCCGTTCTTCATGAGGTTCATCGGGATGGCGGCGAACTGCGTGGTGGCACCACCCTGCATGAACAGCACCTTGTAGTTCTCGGGGATACCCAAAAGGTCGCGCAAGTCGGCTTCGGCCGTGTCGATGATGTTCTGGAACGGCTTGGAGCGATGGCTCATCTCCATGACGGACATGCCCGTGCCTTGGTAATCGAGCATCTCGGCTGCAGCTTGCTTCAGCACTTCCTCGGGCAGCACAGCCGGACCTGCGGAAAAGTTGTAAACCCTGCTCATGAGAACCTCCTCGTTGGTATTCGAACTGGTCAACTATAGCACACGCGCGGTGCGCTTTCGCCTTGCAAGCGGGGTGCGGTACCCGCCCCGCCCTGTTTGGCTAATCCTCTTCGATGAGGCGCTGAATCAAGGCGAGAATGGACTTGGCGCTGTTGAAATTAGCGGGAATGACGTCCTTTGCGGGAATGGCGACATCAAACGCATCATCAATCTCGCTGATGATCGAGAGGATGTCGAACGATGTCAGCACGCGGTCATCGACAAGCGTGGTGCAGTTCTCGTAGTCGGCGTCTTCGTTCACATCTTGCAGAAGCTCGATGACGTTTTCGAGGGTGACTTCCATAATCGGCCTTTCTTAATGACAATCGGGCGTGTTCAGAGGGCTCGTCTCGGTGAAATCCCTTGCCATCGAAATCGAGCCGTCAGCATTGCGCATTATGATACGCGGCATCGTGCGGCTAAGGAACAGGTGCACTCCTTCCGTCACCGAATATGCGCCGCAATTCGAGAACGCGAGCACATCTCCCTCGCGCACATCGGACAACTGCGCCCCACGCGTCAGCACGTCGTTGGTCGTGCACAAGCTGCCGCAAATGCAATGCTCTGCCGTTTCGTTGGCACCGCGCTCATATGCGCCGAGATTCTCGATGACGGGCGTCTTCATGCCCATGAGCTGGCCGATATAGGTCAGGTGGTTGATGCCGCCGTCGACGATGCAGTAGCTCACGCCGTCGTTTTCCTTAAGGTCGTTGACTGCAGTCAGGTATGTGCCGCATTCGGTTGCGAAGAAGCGGCCCATCTCAACCGTCAGCTCGACGCGCGATGCCATGTCGCGCAAGTCGTCGGCGATGTAGCGTAAGGGGGCGAGCGTGTCCGAGAAATCGTCGTCGACGAACAGCGGAACACCCAAGCCGGGACCGTATTCCAAACGCTGGACGACGAAGCCACGCGTCTCGCGCAAATCGTCTATGAAAGCCGCCAACTTGGCGAGCTCCCTGTGCTGGTGTTTTAGGTTGAGGCGCTGCGTGCCCACGAAGTAGTGCAATCCCACGATGTTCAGATGCGGGTAGTCCGCACGCCTGTCGACAATCGACAACAGGTCATCGCGCGACATCCCAAACTGGCTGCCCGCATTCAAACGCAGGAGCACGTCCAGCACGACGCCTTGGCGCGCGCCCTCGGCTTCGATGAGCGCGACGTGCTTCAGCGATTCCGCCGTCAGCGAGCCCGCGCCGTACTCGACGGCTTCGCGGACGCTTTCAGCCGTTTTGTTCACACCCGAGAACACGATTGCAGCGGGATCGACGTTCAGTTCCCTGCATATGGACAGCTCGCCAGGACTGCATACCTCCAGTCGCTTGACCACTTCTGCTGCAGCCGGAATCAAGAACGGGTTTGCCTTTATGGCGAAGCACAAGGCGATGTCGTCACCGACTATGCGCTGAGCGGCACGCAGCCGCTCTTGGAAAGCGCCCAAATCGAACACGAACGAAGGGGTGCCGTATTCGCGCGCGATCTGAGCAAGTTCGCTGCGTTCCATTTACTCCACTTCCCCACTCTCGAGTTTGGACCGGTCGATCTTGCCGTTTTTCGTCAACGGCATAACGGAGATCTGCCTGATGGTGTTTGGGGTCATGAACGACGGCAACGCCTCGTGAAGCGCTGCTGACAGCTCTTTTTTCCCGATAGTGCCAGTGTAGAACATGCGAATGCGCTTGCGCACCGAATCGTACACGCAGCACGCGCGCGTGACGCCTTCGACGGCATGCGCTGCGGCGTCGATTTCGCCGAGTTCGATGCGCTGGCCCATGTGCTTGATCTGATGGTCGACGCGCGACAAGTACACCAAATCGCCGTTCTCGTCATAACGGGCCAAATCGCCGGTCTTGTACACGATGCCGCCTTCGCCTTCGGCAGCGAACGGATGGGGCACGAACGCCTTCGCCGTGCGCTCGGGATCGTTCCAATAGCCGAGAGCGACCGTGGGCCCTCCGACATACAGCTCGCCGGGAACATCCGGCTGGGTGACCCGCGCGCCGTCCTCGCCCACCAAAAACACGTCGTTCACGGCAAACGGGCGGCCAATGGGAATGACCTCGCCTGGCTCGAATGCGCGATCGATCTTGTAGTACGTGCAGTTGCAGGTGATTTCGGTCGGCCCGTACACGTTGGCGAATTGCGCCCGTGGAAGAGCCTCACGCCACACGTTCAGCTGCTTGACGGGCATGACCTCGCCGCTGAACGCGACGAGCCTCACGGTGTCGGGAACCTTGTAGTCGAATCCCTTCATGATGGACACGAAACACATGGCGCTGACTGCCCACACGAGAACCGTTGGGCGCCTTTCGCACAGGTAGTCGAGCAACTGCGTGGGCACGCTGAAGTAATCGCGGGGTATCAGGTGCGCCGTCGCGCCCAGGTAGATGGCGCTGTACACGTCTTTCACCGATACGTCGAAGTCGAGCGGAGCTTGATTAGCGAACACGTCATCGGCGACGAGGTCAAACGTCTCGTCAAATGCGGGGATGAAGCTGGCAACCGAGGCGTGGCTGACGGCAACGCCCTTCGGGGTACCGGTCGACCCGCTCGTGAAGTTGATGTACAGCGGATCGGTCGGGTGCGCCTGCTGACGCCGCTCATCGAGCAAGCCTTCGTCAGCCTCCCCCGCGAGCAAAGACTCGATTTCAACCAAATCGACACTAGCGGGAAACGCCTCGCGTGCGAGCGGCGCACTTTGGACATCAACCACGACAAGCGCGGGTTGCAGGGTCTCGACTATCTTGCCAATGCGCTGGGGCGGCTGACGCAAATCGATGAACGAATAGCAGCAGCCAGCATATACTGCGCCGAACAAGCCCGTTATGGCCCGCGTCGTTTTGTCGAGGAACAGCGCGATGGGCTGCCGTGCCCCAGCCGAGCGCGCGATGGCAGATCCCGCAACACGTGCCTGCTGCACCAGTTGGCCATAGGTCAGCTGGCTATCGGTATCGGCAAACGCGACCTTGTCGGGCCTCGCATCCGCGCTCGCCTCGAGCCAGTCAAGCACATTTTGCATATCCGCTCCTCACGTTCGCGCTATCAGCGCCGTTAGAAATTCGCGTACATGAAGCCGCTACCCATGCCGAACATGAATGACGATGCCACCATCAGCACAACCACGGCATACAACAAGCCACGTGCCGGCGCCGGCCAATCGACGATTGCGCCCGCAACGTCGATGCCGCGCTCTTTGAGCACGCTGATAATGAACACGAACACGGTTCCGATTGCCGCAAGCATCAATCCCATCGCCAAATGGCTGTCGACCACCCTCCCAAGCGCGGGCATCAACAATTCGGGATGGAAGTTGAACACCGTGTTGCGGAAGCAAATGGAAAGGGCGTTGGGGTCGACGATACGGTCGAAGTACCACCCGATGTTGACGATGATGAACGTACGCACGATGCAGAACACGTGATGCGCCTTGCCTTCTACGTTCACGTGAAGTGCCTTGTTCATCTTGTCCCACAATGGCGTGAGCAAGTCGCTGGCAGCAATCACCAGGCCGTTGTACAAGCCCCACAAGATGAAATGCGACTCGGCGCCGTGCCATAAGCCCACGAGGAAGAACACCAAGATGTTGGCCACGCAAGCGGGCAACGTGCGCCCGATGTGCTTGCCGCACCGACGCGTCAGCCACTTGCCCCAGCGCTGCACGGCGGGAAGCAGCGCAAACGGGTAGAACACGTAATCGCGCATCCATGCGCCCAACGTTATGTGCCAGCGCCGCCAGAAGTCGGCAAGCGAAACCGAGAAATAGGGCTGCCTGAAGTTGTCGGCCATCTGCACGCCGAACAGCCGCGCGAAACCCAACACCATGTCGATTCCACCCGAAAAGTCGGCATATTGGTAGATGGCGTACAACAGGATGCCGACGACTACAGCGGAACCTGGAATGCCCGGGCCGACATTGTCGAAGATTCCGTCGACCACCCACACCACGATGTCGGCGATAACATACTTCTTCAGGGCGCCGTAGCCTATTTGCAATAGCGCGCGACGGGCGTTGCGCACGTCAAACGACCGCGTGGCGTACAGCTGCTCTGCCAAAGCGTCGAAGCGGTTGATCGGCCCTTGAATAACCTGGGGGAAGAATGAAATGAACAGAAGGTACTTGGCGAAGTTGCGCTCGGGAGCGTACTTGCCGTTATACGTATCGACGACATAGCTTATCGATTGGAACGTGTAGAACGAGATGCCGAGCGGCAGCAGGATGCCGGCCGTCCATGTGGTGTCGGGCATCACATAGCGCACGAGCACGTCAGCGTACTTGATGTAGCTGAGGATGCCGAAGTTCAGCACCAGCATCGCCAGCAACACCAAGCGTTTCTTTCGCACGAACCGGCGCTTTATCGCTTTCTTCTCGTCGCGTGACTCAGCTTGTGACCGCGCCTCCTTGGATTGGCCATCGAAGTGCGCGAACGCCAGCGCGCCGATCCACGTGGATACAGAAGTTACTCCTACGAACACGAAGTTCTGCCACCCGCAGAACGCGTAGAACGCCAGCGAAGCCGCAAGCAGCACCACCCATTGGCCTTTGCCGAAAAGGCGGCCAATGCCGTAATAGGCCACGAGTGCCACGACCATGAACAAGACGAATGCGAGGGAATAGAACTGCACAAGCGCCCCTATCTGTTCCCAGATTGACCTGGTTCGCCATGGGGGCGATTCTCATGCGGTTTTCCATGCGGCGAGCCGGCTGCATACGCCACGCTATGCTGCGTATGCTTCTCGAATTCAACATCGGAGCCCTGCTTGCGAATGTTGACCCTTACCTTGTACTCGCCGTTTGCAGGTGGCACGTATAGGCAAGAATCGCTGGTCGAGTAATCCTGCACGACCTCGTAACCAGAGCCGCTGTCCACGAGGAACTGATATTCGGGTATCACATTGGTGCCGGTCGCACACGATGCATGCAACTCGATTCCGCTTTCGGTGACTTTGTCGGTCAAATCCGCGATCGCGATATGGTCGATACCGGCGATCCGCTCGTCATACGACATGAAATGCGCGCTGACATCGCCCGTGCTCTCGTATTCCTTTACGAGTTCGACGAACGCGTCGCTGAGCACTGCCGCACCTTCGTAGTTCATGTGCTCGAAGTCTTGGAAGTAAGATTCCCTGCTTTCGAACACGTCTGGCTTGGCCAGATTGAAATCGAGGTACAACCCGCCATGCGATTCCACCAATTCTTTGACTTGCCTGGTGTATTCCGCGTAATGGTCCTTCATGGTTATGAGGGTGAAATCAGGCACGGGAGGAACCATTGCAACGAACTCGACACCTCGCTGATTGCACAAATCGCAAATGTCGGCAAGGTAGTTCAGGTTCTCCTCTTTCAAGGGAGACATGCCCAGGTGTCTGTACGACTTGTGGTGATCGGCGTTGTAATCGAAAACCGCGTTGTAGTTGCCATAGCCTTGACCGTGGTAAATCCATCCGTCTTCCACGTATTCCGCAGCCTTTGTGACGGGAGTCCCGTCGAGTTTCATCCTTACGTTGTCGGCCACTTCACCAGGACCTACACGCTGTTGAACCCACGGGAAAGCCCAATTGATCGACGTTGCGCCAAGCATCCACTCGTAATCGGTAAGGATATAGGACATGTCCTCGAACCGCTGCCATGGCGCATCGCCCTTCCATTTCTCGGCCATGAACACACTGGCGACATTTCCCCAATACTCTGGCCACAAAGCGCTGAAGTCGATGCCGTACACCACGTGCTTGATGTCGTGGTTGTCCAGCACCTCGCGCAGTGCGACATACGATTCGGAAACGCTCTGACTTGGCGTGCTCATGTTGAACGAATGCGTGGCGAAATGATTGTCAACGACCTCGGGGTCGAGCGACCTCGCCATGAGCGACGTGCCCAAGACAATCGTGTCGAGTGACTCCTGATTGCGGTATTCGGTCCAGACGACCTCGCTCTTCGAGCCCGCAGGACACAGGGCAAATGCAGCAGCGTTCACCGAAACGATGACGATAGCCAATGCAACGACTATGCCAAGAATCGAGTGAATTGTTTTGCGAGCTGTAGCCGTCAAATCTGAACTTCCGATAACGGTTGAGAACATCAGTATGTTTATACGAATAGAGCGGCTTCAAAAGAAGCCGCTCTATTAAAAACCCATTACCAATTGCCTGATGGCGAAGTGGAGCAAGCAGTTATTCGCCGAGTGCGAAACGGACGAAGTCGACGACCTTGATGGAACCGCCGAGCTCCTTGGCAACCTTGTCGGTATACGTCTGGATAGTCAGGTCGCCATCCTTGACGAACGCCTGCTCGGTCAGGCAGCTCTCGGCATAGAACTTCTCCATGCGGCCAGTGGCGATCTTCTCCTGGATGTTCTCGGGCTTGCCGGACTGGGCGGCCTGAGCTTTGTAAATCTCGAATTCCTTGGCGACGACGTCAGCCGGAACAGCGTCGCGGTTCGGGGCAACCGGGCTCATGGCGGCAACCTGCATGGCAACGTCGCGGCCATAGGCGATGAACGCATCGGAGGTCGGGTCGATGCCCTCGACGTCGAAGGACATCAGAACGCCGATCTTGCCACCCATGTGGATGTAGGAGCACACGCCGGCAGCCTCGACCAGGGCGACGCGGGCCAGCTGGGTGTTCTCGCCCATAACATGCACGCAGTCGGTGATGATAGCGGCGATTTCCTCGTCGGCCTTGGCAGCCTCGACGTCGGCGAGCTTCTTGGCCAGGGCGATCTTGGCGATGCTTTCGGCATAGCCCTTGAACTTCTCGTTCATGCCCACGAAGTCGGTCTCGCAGTTCAGCTCGATGACGACACCCGACTTGGCATCGTCGGCGACGACCGTCATGATCGTGCCCTCGTTGGTGGCACGGCCGGCCTTCTTGGCGACCTTGGCGACGCCCCACTCGCGGAGCAGGTCGACGGCCTTGTCCATATCGGCTTCAGCCTCGGTGAGGGCCTTCTTGCATTCCATCATGCCCGCGCCGGTCATCTCGCGGAGTTCCTTGACCTGAGCAGCAGTGATTGCCATATCGGTACCTTTCTCGTTGCGGGTGGTTTTATTCGGTAACAGCCTCGGCGGCTTCAGCGGCCTCGGGGGCGGCTTCAGCGGCCTCGGGAGCAGCTTCCTCGAGTGCCATCTCGGCAGCGCTCACCGGCACGCCAATGCCAGCCTCGACGGCGTCGGCGATGAACTCGGCCAACAGGCGGACGGAGCGGATGGCGTCGTCGTTGGCGGGAATGCCGTACTCGACGTCGTCGGGATCGCAGTTGGTGTCGAGCGTGCCGACAACCGGGATGCCCAGGCGCTTGGCTTCCTTGATGGCGATTTCCTCGCGGTTGGTGTCGATGACGAAGACGGCGTCGGGCTGACGGCGGAGGTTGCGGATGCCGTTCAGGTTAACCTGCAGCTTGCCGAGCTCCTTGCGCAGCAGGATCTGCTCCTTCTTGGGCAGCAGCGCCATGCGGCCGTCGGCCTCCATGGCCTCGAGCTCTTCCATGCGCTGGACGCGCGTGCGGATGGTCTGGAAGTTGGTCATCATGCCACCGAGCCAACGGGCGTTGACGTAAGGCATGCCGCAGCGATTGGCGGCGTCGGCAACGGCTTCCTGAGCCTGCTTCTTGGTGCCGACGAACAGGATGGTGCCACCGTTCTTGGCAAGGTTACGCACGAAGCTGTACGCATTGTCCATGCCGATGAGGGTGGTCTTGAGGTCGAGAATGTAGATGTCACCGCGGCTGCCGAAAATGTACGGCTTCATCTTGGGGTTCCAGCGGCGGGTCTGATGACCGAAGTGCGCGCCTGCGTCGAGCAGCGTCTGAATACTGACTTTCGTCATATCCATCTCCTATTCGTTAGTCCTCTGCCTGTGGTCATCCTTGGTGTCCGCAGCCTTTTCCGGTGGCCACTAGCGGTCCAAGTCGCACAAGCATGTGTGATTAGAAACTGTGACAATATACCACTTCGCGCCGCTCTGCGCGAAAACTTCACTAGAAAGCTTGCGGGGACAACGCTACTCCGCGACATACCCTTCATCAACGAGCAGGTTGTCGCTGTCAGCGGCGGCAGTCGCCAGTGCGTCGCAACGTTCGTTTTCGGCATGGCCGGCATGGCCGCGTACCCAATGGAACGTCACGTCATGCGGCTCGACAGCGGAAATGAGGCGCTTCCACAAATCGACGTTCTTCACAGGCTGCTTGTTGGCGTTCTTCCATCCACGGCGAAGCCAACCCGAAATCCAGTCGTCGGTGAACGCCTTCACAACGTATTGCGAATCGGAATAGAAGTCGATACGGCAGGGACGCTTGATAGCCTCGAAGCCAACGATGGCACCGAGTAGTTCCATACGGTTGTTCGTGGTCTCGCGAAAGCCTTGCGACAGCTCGCGTTCGTGCACATCGCCCGCGTGATCGGTATAACGAAGAATCGTCCCGTAGCCTCCCGGTCCGGGATTTCCACGGGACGATCCGTCTGAGTACAACTCTACGTGTTGCAAGGCCAACCCTACCAACGCACGATGATCATGCCTGATTGCACGGGGCCGATGATGACGCCGATGCCGTAGTCGGCTGCATGAATCATCTGGCCGCCACCGATGTAGACGCCGGTATGCCCCCAGTTGACGGCGATATCGCCAGGCTGCGGGTCGGAAACCTGCGTCCAGCCCATGAACGTGTACGTGGTACCCAAGCGAGTGTGCTCGCCGGTGAGGCAGTAGCTGACCAGACCCGAGCAGTCATAGCCGTACGGGCCCACGCCGCCCCACACATACGGGGCGCCCAGGCATGAGTAGGCGCGGCTGACCGTGTCATTGCCGTCGCCGTAAGCGACAGCGGTCGAGTCGGATCCGGCATCATAGTCCTCGCCAGCCGATTCGGCGACAACCGCCGCCGCACGCGCAGCCTCGGCAGCCTCTTGCGCCTTGCGCTCTTCCTCGAGCAGCTGGGCGGCTTCCTCGCTCAGGCTGTCGTAGATGGCCTGCATCTCATCGACAGTCGCCATAGCTTGGGCCTCGGCCTCCTGCGCTTCGGCAGATTTCTTCGCCGCGACCTCGGCTTGCGCAGCATATTCGGCTTCCTGCTGCTCGGCTTCTTCGCGCAGGGCCTTTTGCTCCGCGATCATGTTCGCGTCGTTCTCGTTAATCCTGTTGGCCATGTCGAGGCTCGTCGCGAAATCCTCGAACGAGTTTGCCCCCAACACCATGTCGAGGAACGAGACGCCACCCGAACGGTACATCTCGCGAGCGCGCTCGCCCAGGCATTCCTGCAAGTAGTCGATCTCGGCCGAAATCTCGTCGATACGGGCCTTGGCAGCGTCGCGAGCCTGCTCGGCAGCCTCCTGAGCCGCAATCGCCTCACCGTATTCGGCAGACAGGCGGTCGAGCGTTTCCTGCATGGCGTTCAGGTTTGCCAACGCCTCTTCGGCCTCGGCTTGTTTTTCGGCGGCTGTTACGGCGTACGCCGACGGCACCGTAATGCACAGCGAAGCACATAACGCGGCAACCGCGCATACGGCAATAAGGGCATGCAGGGGGAACGACAATATACGAAGCGACCTATGCTGCATCATTTAACCTCCGTTTGCATAGCGTTCTTCTGACAATGAGACTACCATAACCTGCCGCGAAATGCGTGAATTTTGGACTTGGAACCGTCAAACCGCGATGGGCATCACATAATTCCTGCAACTAACCCCAACATATTGGGTGAATAGTTGGGACTGGCACAAATCCGCATTTCATTCGGCGAACACCGAAATCTGACGCGTGCTCATTACTCGCCAATAAAAAGCAGTAGGGCGACTCGAAGTCGCCCTACTGAAATGACCATTCAACGTCTCGTTATTCGGGACGCACGAAGAAGCCGCCGTCCTTCTCGCGGAACTCGGTCTCGGCGACGCCGATGCCGTAGTCGACGGCGTGCACGAGCGTGCCCTCGCCGGTGTACACCGCGATGTGGCCGTCAGTGACGTACAGGTCGCCAGCTTGCGGGTCGTCCACGCGGCCGTACATGCTGCCGATGGAATACGACGTGCCGATACGCGTATACGAACCGGTGATGGCATAGCTGACCAGACCAGAGCAGTCGAAGCCGCCGTCACTACCGCCAACGCCGCCCCATACATAGTCGGAACCGATCATGGCACGTGCGCGGTCGACGATAGCATTGCCCGTCAGCGCCTGGTATTCGCTCGCAGACGCGTAAACCTGGCCTGTCTGGATGTCGGTAACCGTGCCGTCATCGTTCATAACGCCGCCCGCGGTTGCGTACATGGCAGCTTGCTCCTGAGCGTACAGTTCAGCAGCTTCGGCGCTCAGTGCGTCGTATTGCGCTTGCAGCTCGTCAACGAGAGCCGTCGCGCGCTCGAGTGCTTCATTTGCCTTCTTCGCCTTCTCGTCGGCAACCCTTGCCTGCACCGCATACTCGGCCTTCTTCTCTTCGGCCTCGGCGCGCAGTTCCTTGGCGCGTACGGACAAGTCGGCGTCGGTCTCGTTAACGCGATTCAGCAAATCCCAGTTCTGAGAGAATTCCTCGAAACTGGCGGAACCCAGCAGCAAGTCGACGACCGTCGTGTTGCCGTTACGGTACATCTCGCGGGCACGATCGCCCAGGCGATCCTGAATGTCGTTGATTTCCCCGGTGATTTCGTCGATGCGAGCCTGAGTCTCGTTCATGGCGTCATACGCCTGCTGGTACTCGGTCAGCGCCGTCAGGTACTCGTTCGACGCTTCGTCGAGCGTCGCCTGCATGGCATTCAGCTGCACGAGCGCTTCCTCAGCCTCGGCTTCCTTTTCAGCAGCCGTAACTGCATGAGCCTGGCCTACGCACAACGAGCACGCAAGCGCCGCCATGACGACTACAGCTGCAAAGAGGGTGGTGAGCTTAAACTGCAAAGAAGAACTCTTCATCAGAGGAACCTCCTGCTCCTTTCGGAATCACATGCATAGGGTACCACTGAAATATGAAGACCCTGCGCATACGATGCTTTCCGAATAGGCATAATCACATATAAATGGCGTTCTACCTCGCCATATGGAAACTCCATCGTTTTATGGTGACGAGAGGGCTGTCCAGCGCAATTTCGGCTTTTTCGCCGAATTACTGCGCCTCGCGTTACGTTTAGAAGAAGTCGTAGCGCGGCGGCAGCTCCTCGACAGCATGCGACGGCGCGGAATCGAGTTCGGCCAGCGAGGCGAAATCGTGGTCCCAGCTGAAAAACGCCTGCGGGTCAAATTGCAGCTTAGCGCAAATGTCCTCGCATCCTGCAGGCACTATTGGATGCATCAAAAGCGTGCACACCCACAGCAAATACGCGGCATCTGCCAGCACCTGTCGGCGTGAGGCGCTGGTTTCGATGCCTTCGCCCTCGTCGCCCGCGACGGCGGAAATGCCGTCGGCCCACTTCTTGTTCGAGAAGCGGATGAACTCGTCGCAGATGGTCATGACCGTATGCAGTTCGGCCTTCTTCATCGTCGCATCGTATGCGGCAAGTGCGTTATGGGCGCTTTCCACGACCACGGGCGTGGGCTCGCACACGGGAATGGCACCGTCGAAGTTGCGCTTTGCCTCGTACAACACGCTGCGCGCCAGGCGGTTGAACACGTTGCTCAACAGCTTCGACTCCTTAAGGGCCGGGTCGGCGACGCGCGTGTCCTCGCGCACTTTGGGATCGGGATCGAATGCCTTGGGCTTGAACCCGACAGACTTTTGCCCCAAACCAAGCGCCAGGAAGTGCGCTCGCAGCTGCTGTGCCGTGTAATGCTCGAGGAGCTCGTCAGCCGTCGGCGGTTTGACGGCACCAGATGAAGATGCCTTCTTGTTGCCGAGCAGCACGTGGTAATTCGCGATGAGCCGCGTCTGACGCAGCGGACGGTCCGTCTCCTCGTGGAAGAAGATATCGCCGGGCAGAAGCGCTTCCCACATCGCAGGCTGGGCCACACCGTAGAAATACAGGTTGTCCTGACCGATGAACTGGTACACTTCGGCGTCTTCGGAGCACCAGAAGTCGCGCCAGCTGCCCTCGGGCAAGCCGCGTTCGTCGTTTGCGGCAATCGTAAACGAGATGGGCGCCCACAGGCTCTCGGGCCAACACCACACCGTAAGGCCCTCTACCCCATCGATTACGGGAGCCTTCACGCCCCATTCGATGTTGCCGGTGATGCGGAACGGCACGAGCGCTTTACCCGTTCGGAAGCGAAGACCGGCGCGACGCAACACGTCGCGGGCAGCGTCGCGTTCGCCGATGGTTTCAAACTCGACTTCGAAGCTTGCCTTGCCCTTCTCGGGTTCGCGCACCGTATGCGGCGGCAGCTGGTCGGCCACGTCCGCAAACAATTCGCGCTCGTCGTTCTTCACGTAGATGATGGGTGCACCCAAGAACTCGGCGCACGTCTGCGGCACAATGGCGCGGATATCGGGGTCTTCTTCCAACGTTGCAACATGGTTTCGCAGGAAATCGCGGAAGGCCGGCAAATCGAAATACCAATTGGCGACAGGGCGCATCTCGGGCACCGTGCCACTAACGGTCGAACGCGGCGCGATGAGCTCTTCGGGCGCGTAGCTGTGACCCAAATCGCACTCGTCGGCGTAACCCTTTTCGGATTTGCAGCCCTGCACAGGACAACGGCCGACAACCTGGCGGCCGTTCAGGTAGATGCCCGCTTCGGCATCGTAAAACTGCATGGTGGACTGAAGGTGCAGCCACCCGTTTTCGTGCATGCGGCGGATGATGTTCTCGGTCAAATCCTGGTGGCACTCGCCTGCATGGCCTATGCCGCTTCCCTGGTAGATGTCGAGGCTGATGTCATAGGCTGCCAGCGTCGCCGCTTGCGCATCGTGATTGCGCTGCACGTATTCGGCGATGGTACCGTCGAACTCACCGGCTTCGACAAGCTTGCGGTAGCCTTCGTCGATGGGCGACCCGAAGCAGTCGGTGCCGCTGACGAAGCGCACGTTGTCGGCGCCGATGCGATCGCGCAGGAATCGCGCATAGCAATCGGCGGGAACGAACACGCCGGCGATGTGCCCGAAATGAAGCGGTTTGTTGCCATACGGCATGCCCGCCGTGACAACGGCGCGGGCAGGCCAGCTTTGACGTTGGAACGAGATGGCCATTAAAGGTTTGCTCCCCTCTGGCTCTTCAGCACTCCGGCGAGATCCTCGACGGAAATATCGGACTTGCCCAACAGGTAAGCGAGACTCGAAAGGTCGTAATCGCTAAAGGCTAACGTTGTCGTTGTGTAGTTGGAAATACCCGCAAGCTCGGCGGCTTTCGCGATTGCATCCTCGCGCGTGCCGATTTCGTCGGCAAGGCCGTTCTCGACGGCGTCGATACCGGTGAACGGCATGCCGGTTGCCAACGCCTTCACCTGATCGAGCGTCATGCCGCGCCCATCGGCTACGTTCTGCACGAACACGTCGTTGATCTGGTCGACCATATGCTGGTACTCGGCACGTTCGTCATCGGTGAGCGGGCGGTAGCCGTATGACGAATCCTTCTCATCGGACGAGGTGATAACCTCCATGTCGACGCCGAGCATGTCGAGCAAACCCGAGATGTCAGTCAGCTGCATGGCCGTTCCGATGGCGCCGATCTCTGTTGATTTAGCCACGAAAATGTAGTCCGCCTGCGAGGAGATCTCATATGCGGCAGACGCGTTGATGGATGCACTTGACACGACGATGGGCTTCACCATGGCGAACTCACGAACGTATTCGGCCATTTCCTCACCCGCTGTCGCCGTGCCTCCGCCCGAGTTCACGCGCAAGACAACCGCCTTGATGTAGTTGTTTTCCTCGGCTTCGTCGAGCAGTTGCTTGAGTCCCTCGGGGCTGCAAGCGCTGCCGTCATATTGAATGGTACCGTCGATGTCGATGATGGCGATGGCATCGCCCGTCAATTCGACAGCGGCCGAACCGCTTGGGATGCTGAATGATTCGAAAGCGCTCGTGCACCTGTTGACGCAGAATATCGAGAACGCGAACAGGAGCACCACGACGACGATTGCCACAATCCAGCCGTGAGACTTTTGCTGCGGCTGCTGCGCCCAAGCCGCTGCCTGAGGTTGGGGTTGATATTGGGACGGCTGCTGGTTCTGCGGCTGTTGCGGCTGCTGCGGCTGTTGCGGCTGCTCTGGCTGCTGGCTTTGCGGCTGCTGCGGTTGTTGCGGCTGTTGCGGTTGCTCTGACTGCTGCGGCACCGGCTGCGTGTGGTTCCAATAATCGTTGCTCATGGCTTATTCCAATCCTACAGTTCCAAGGTCTCGGTCTTGCCGTGCTGAGCCTTGCGAGCCATACGTAACAGGAATTCCTGATTGTCGTCTGTTTGCTTGATTGACTTGATAAGCATGTCCATGGCTCGTTCGGTATTGTTCATGTTGGCAAGAATGCGGCGCACTGCCCAGATGATGGGCGCCATCTGCGGATCGAGCAGCAGGTCTTCCTTGCGCGTACCCGAAGCAACCGGATCGATAGCCGGGAAGATGCGGCGGTCGGCCAACGCGCGGTCGAGACGCAGCTCCATGTTGCCCGTGCCCTTGAACTCCTCGAAGATGACCTCGTCCATTTTCGACCCGGTCTCGATGAGGGCTGATGCCAGGATGGTGAGCGAACCGCCATGCTCGATGTTGCGGGCCGCGCCCAAGAAGCGCTTGGGCGGGTACAACGCCGTGGAATCAACGCCGCCGGAAAGCACGCGGCCACTGGCGGGTTGCGCCAAGTTGTAAGCGCGCGCCAAGCGCGTGATGCTGTCGAGCAGGATGACGACGTCAGCGCCCGTCTCGACGAGGCGCTTCGCGCGTTCGATGACCATCTCGGCCACGGCGATGTGGTTATCGGCGGGCATGTCGAACGTCGAGGAAATGACCTCGCCGTGAATGGAGCGCTGCATGTCGGTGACTTCCTCGGGACGCTCGTCGACGAGCAAGCACATCAGGTGCACTTCGGGGTTGTTCGCATGAATGGCGGCCGCGATGTCTTTGAGAATCGTGGTCTTGCCGGCTTTCGGCGGTGACACGATGAGGCCGCGCTGGCCTTTGCCAATGGGCGCCACCAGGTCGATGACGCGGGCGGTCGTCGTGTTATGGCCGTGTTCCATGACAAGGCGCTCTTCGGGATAGACGGGTGTCAGGTCGGCGAAACGCGGGCGGTTGCCAAGCTCTTCGACCGGCACGCCGTTGACGCGCATGATCTTCTGGATAGCCGCGAATTTCTCGTTCTCGCGGGCGGGGCGCGTTTGGCCTTCGACATAGTCGCCCTTGCGCAAGCCGTTGCGCTTTATGAGCGCCGTGCCCACATAGCAGTCGGTCTCGCCGGGCAGATAACCGCTTGTGCGGAGGAAGCCGTAGCCATCGGAGAGGATGTCGAGCACGCCGGCAACGTCGCGGAAGCCCTCCGCACGCACGCTGGCGACGAACACGGCCTCGACGAGCTCTGCCTTCTTCATGCCTGTGACGTCGATTTCAAGCTCGGCAGCGCGGGCGCGCAGCTCGGCGACCTTCAAGCCCTCGAGTTCTTCGCGTGACACGCTGGGTTCGACTTCGCGATTGCGCTGACGGCGGTTGTGACGCTGGTTGTTCTGCTTGCCGTTGCGCTGCTGGTTCTGTTGGCGTTGCTGACCGCCATCTTGCTTCTGAGGCGCTTGCTGGGGCTTTTCCTCTTTTGCCGCGGGCTCGGCCGCAGCAGCCTGGTCGGCAGCCGCCTCGGACGCTGCGGGCGCGGTTTCGGCAGCGGCAGCAGCTTTGCGCGCGCGGGTGCGCCTTTGCCTCGGCTTGTCGGCAGGTGCGTCGGCATCAGTGGATGCGGCCTCAGCGGGAGCGGCGGTCGTTTCGGTGGCCACGGCTTCGGCGTCGTTCAGCTTTGCCTTCGTGGTTCGGCGCGCGCGGCGGCGCGGCTTCTCGGCGGCTTCACCCTCAATGGGCGCTTGTTTCTCGGTTTCTTTTGCCATTTAAGCGTTCTGCACTTTCTCCCAGTCCTTCATGAACGATTCGAGTCCGCGATCGGTTAGCGGATGCTGCACCATCTTCTTCAGCACGCCGAACGGCACGGTGGCGATGTCGGCGCCCATGAGCGCGCACTGCGTCACGTGGTTTGCAGAGCGGATGGACGCCGCGATGATCTCGACCTTCTCGCCCTTGCAGGTGCAGTCGGTGAAATCGTAGTTGTTGATGGCGTCGATGATGTTCGCGACCTGCGCGAGTCCGTCGTCGGAAATGTCATCGAAGCGGCCGATGAACGGGCTGATGTAACGGGCACCGGCACGGGCGGCCAGCAATGCCTGGGGAACGCTGAAGCACAGCGTCATGTTCACGGGCACCTCGTGCTTGGCAAGCTCTTTCGTAGCGGCCAGGCCCTCGACCATCGTGGGCACTTTCACCACGATGTTGGGCGCGATTTCGGCCAGCTTCAGGCCATCGGCGACAATCTCGTCGCGCGTCATGGCCACGCTCTCGGCTGATACCGGGCAATCCGGCCCGACGATCTCGCAGATCTTCTTCATGTGGTCGTGGAAATCGCCCAGCTTGCCGCCGATTTTGGCGTACAGCGAGGGGTTTGTGGTGACGCCGGCCAATGCGCCCCAACTTGCCGCCTCTTCGATTTCGTTCAGGTCAGCCGTGTCCAGAAAGAATTTCACTGTTCCTCCTTTGCGGGGCGCCCTATGCGGGACTACCCCATCGTGGGGTTCGCATGGAACGCGAACACGGCAAAACACACGTCACCTGCTCGCTCATGCATTGGATTGGGATAAAAAGGACGGCTCACATGTTAGACGATGCGCGCGGGGCGTGCAAGGGAGAAAACGGGGAATCGTGAGATGGGGACACTGATTCCGCACGCGTTGACACTTATCTCCCTTGCAACGTTTCTTGCCATGAGTCGGTACTTGTTGCCCCGTTTCCTGCCACTCCTGAGCTTTCATGGCGGGAATCCCGTTAACAGCAACGGATTTCTGGCGCAAAACGGCCTAACAGGAATAGGGCAAAACCGTTTCCCTAGGTCAAGAGCTTATAGCACCACGTCAGGACATTCCTGTTAGGCGCAAACTCGCCATGAAACCAGACTGATGGCAGGAATGGTCCCTTCAGTGATGGGAAAACGCGCTGACAAGGACGAGGTGCGCCTGCCCTTCACGATCGGGTGCGGTTGGCGCTATTGCCGCATCGAAAACCCAATGCGGAATGGCAACTAGTCATGACAGTATATTGGTCTACGCGGGCAGGTTTAACTCGCGGCGCAGTTGAAGATACTTTCCCTCCCATGACGTGGACCTACGCAACCGTACCCGCATGTAGTGGGCAACCTGTTCGCCTACCCGTATCGCTGCGTCGGGATCGTGAAAAACCTGCTTGTCAATCGGAAACAGGGCCCAGCCCATTGCAGCCAGCTCGTTTCGCCGTCGCTTGTCTTTGCTGAAATCCAGATGCCCCTCTTCGCCGTCGTATTCCATCGCTACCTTGCGGAAACGGTCAACCAGATCGAGCGAGTAGGTGCTTTGAGCCATCATGCGGCTCAGCCTCCCAGCTCTCACATCGTAGTTCATGTCTGTGAACGGCAGAGATAGCCCTCCCCTGCTCAGCGGGTGACAATACACCAGTTTCATCTTGGTTTCGTAAGGCGATCCTGAATTTGGCATCACCCATCGCAAGGCCGAAAGAGCCTTCCTGCTTCCACGCGCACCTTCGTTTGCAATTACAAACGCCCGTAGCTTCGCTGGTGTGGTAAGAAACGCGGTTCTATCCTTGACCTTGGCAGTTTTGACATCGATGTAATACCGTGCGCACAGGTTCATGCCGATTTCTGCCAGCTGCACCTCGGTTGAAAATCGGGCCATGCGAAGATACGTGAACTCAGGCGTTGCCACAAACAGTCCCTCACGCAACGCGAAAAACGAGCCGGGCGTGAGCTCGGTTCGCATGTAACGACAAAGCAAGTCGTTAGTCCAACGTTTCCCCGACTCATCGTTCACCAGCAGCGAAATCGGCGGCGGGCCATAAAGCAAATTGCGAGTATTGAAAGCGCTGAGCCCTTCAAGCGTCGTCGAGCATTCGAGGAGGGGATTCTCATGCGTCTTGGATGACTCGGCACGGCTTGCCCAATCTCCGTGCATAAGCACATGAAGAGCGCTTTCGTCGGTAATCAGTATGTTGCCCTGGCCCGCCATGGATTCAGGTTACAAGCCAAAGCTATCAGTGCAATCGGAGGCTGTTGACGGAGAAACCGTCGGTTTACAACGATGGAACGCGAGATTGCCCATCTTCTACCAGCACATTTGCGCGCCTTTTGCCCCGACGGACTACGTTCGCAAGTGCAGCCTATGCGCCCATGCCCGAATCATCTAGCAGCAGCTTGCGCGTGATGAAATTCCACAAAGCGACGATGATGGTCGCGCCGATCTTCACGATTAGGTAGTGGATGCCCAGCAACTCGACGCCGGCCCACATGCACCCATTGTTGATAAGCAGGCCGATGATGGAAAGGACGACGAAGATGATGAATTCCTTGCGGCGGCTCATGCCTTGCTTATGCGTGAACACGTAGCGCATCGACGCGAAGTAGTTGAACACGACCGAAACCGTGAAGCCTATCGTCGCGCTGACAAGGTAGTTGATGCCCAAAACCTCGGTGCAAAACGCGAGCAGGCCGTAGTCGATGAAGAAGGCGATGAGGCCGACGACTCCGAACTTCATGAATTGTGCGATGAGGTGTTTCATACCGACCTTTGCGCATTCCCGCAACGACGCTCACAGATTACCACTTTGCAAAGATGCCACTTAAAGTCGTGTCTGCATTAGCAATCCAAATCAAGAAATACCGCATAGCGCATGACGATGCGAACAGCGTGCCCGAAGCCTCATCATACTTCCCAAACTCGAGTATCGACGCGCAAAAAGCGGCCAAGCTCTATACTTGATATATTGACTTAGAGAATGAAGGGTCGTCGTGCAAGGGTTTTCGCGCAGAGCGAATCAATGACCGCTCATACGAAAATCGCCCAGAAAAGGAATGAGCAATGGTTCAAAACAATTCCGCGAACCTGAATGCGTTGAATAGCAACATCTATTTCATAATCGACGACTCTAACAGCCATTGCGGCCTCACCGATAGGTTGAAAGCGGCTGTGGGACTCTGCTACGTTGCCCGTCAAAACAACATCGGATTCAAATTCATACATCGGGCGGGTTTCGATTTGAGAGACTACCTCGAGCCCAACGTGATTCCGTGGTCCGCTGAGCTTTCCGACATCGCTCGATTGCCGTGGAAAACCCGAAGAATCGAATATAGGCCACCGCTTGACAGCTTTCCCAAGTTCAAGGCGAACATGCAATACATATGCAAACGCTATATCGGAAAGAACATCATCGAAATGACGAACGTCCCAGATTGGCAATCAGTCTGGCGAAAACTATTCTGGGATATGTTCACTCCAAGCCAAATTGTCAAGGATGCTCTAGCGCATTCTGGCTTGCCCGATCGTTACGTTATCGTCAACGCGCGGTTCATAAACTCTCTCGGCATGATTGAAGAGACCAACTACAACGCTCCCCTGCCCGACGATATGCAAGCTAAGCTCATTGATGCAGTGCTCGCAAAGGCGGCTGAATGCGAAGCGCAGTCCGACGTGCCGGCTATTCTTTACTCCGACAGCATTCGGTTTCTGGACATCGCAGCAAATCGCGGGTTCCACACGATTAGCCCCAAAGGCATCGGAAACATGATGAACAGCAACGCCGATGAATCTGTCAACCTGCAATCGTTCGTTGGCATGTTTCAAATTGCGCAAGCTGACAAGGTGTATTCCATCTTGAATATGGAAGGGTTCCCCGAAGGAAGCCTGTACAAAACCCAATATCCCCGATACGCGGCTATTATCGGGAACCGCCCGTTTATCAGGCTGTGAGCGGCAGCCTGCGATTCGCCAATGCGGAATAGATACGGCTTAGGCACGCATTTCAAATGGCGGATGATTGCAATCCTTGCTTGAAATAATCAGCTTCGTTGAATCGAATGTGGAATCGCCCTGCAGCGGCGGCCATTCGATGCCAAGGGCAGGATCGTTCCACATAATTCCGCCCTCGTCATCTGGCTGATAGGCTTCATCGCACTTGTAACAGAGCTCTGCACTTTCGCTGAGCACCAAGTATCCATGGGCAAACCCGCGTGGGATGAAAAGCTGGCGTCGATTGCTTGCCGAAAGGTGCACTTCCTCCCATTTGCCATACGTTGGGCTTCCGGGACGCAAATCGACAGCGACATCGAACACGTCGCCCTTAATTACGCGCACGAGCTTTGCTTGAGGACGCTTAATTTGATAATGCATGCCACGTAAAACACCACGCACGCTCGCGACATGGTTATCCTGCACGAACTCGCATGCTATCCCGCCCGCTTCGAAATCGGAGCGCTTGTAAGTTTCGATGAAGCTGCCGCGTGCATCTTCATAAGATACGGCATCCACCATGATGACGCCCGAAATCGAAGTCTCGACGAACGTGAAGTTGCCTGAAACGGTTGAATCCCATTGCACCGCTTTAGCCTCCTAGAGTATCCAAATTGGCAATATAGTCCGCTAACGCTTCTTGCCATGGACGCATCTTTATACCAACTGTCTTGTTCAGACGCTTGTTATCCAACGATGAGTATATCGGCCGGCACGCCGAATCAGGTACGCGGCGCTTGTACTCAATTGTCGTGATGGGCTCTCGCTCGCATTCCACACCTGCCATATCGAGCGCGGCACACGTGAAATCAAACCAACTGCATGACCCTTCATTGACGCAATGCCAGACACCGTATTCATCGGTGAGCGCTATGCGCAACACCGAAAGCGCCAAATCGTTGGCGGAAGTGGGGTTTCCATACTGGTCGTTGACAACCGAGACCCTGCCATGCTCTCTGGCAATGCGCAGCATTGTTTTCACGATATTGCTTCCCACGTAACCGTACAGCCATGCCGTCCTGATAATGTGCGTTCGCTTGCACGAATCAAGCGCGAGCAGCTCTCCGGCAAGTTTCGAGCGTCCATACGCCGATAAAGGCCCGACGGGGTCGTTCTCGCTTTGCGGAGCCGGCACGTTACCGGGAAACACGTAATTGGTCGAAATGTGCACAAACGTCGATTCACGTGCTTCGCAGGCGCGCGCCAGGTACATGGGCCCAAGTGCATTCACCTTTAACGTTGCAGCTTCGTCAACTTCGCATTTATCCACATTGGTAGCTGCTGCGCAGTTTATGACGAGATCGTAGCGATCCGTCTTTTGAAACCACGCCGAAACCGCCTGATCGTCCGTTATATCAAGGCCTTTGTGGTCGGCATAATCTACGCATGCCCCCTCGTATGCACTCGGCACTGGGCCCGATTCGGCATTCATGGTCGCAAGGCACCGCCTGAGTTCGTTGCCCAGCTGACCGTGGGACCCAGTTACAAGAATCCTCATACTTGCCACATTCACCTTCAAAACCCTTCCAGCAAAAAGGAGGGCTTTCCCGCTTTTTCGATTCGCGTGCGATATCTATCAGCGCTTCTAAGCATTTTACCAGCGTGATCGCATTCTCTAATCTATTATCTATGACTAATAATCTGGTTGTATGGTTTGCTAAAAGGTTGCTCCTGTTACCTCTTTGGCAAAGACTAGCATCATGCCCTTTTTGAAAGCTGATACGCGTATGTCTAACGCTTCGAAAAAAAGATATCGTCATCATAGCGAAATCTTTTCGTGCATATGGCGATTCGGAGCGGGTCCTTCGCTGCTCGCGAACGAATGGATTCAATGCAGCCACCGCATCACGGCAATCATCATGAGGGATGACGATGCTAAACCCGTTTATCAGACAAGTCATTCCATGCGACGTATCTACGCTCCAAACCGTTCGAAAACCCGAATAATCAGGGTGTTGTCGGAGCATCGCTGGCTTATGAGCGTGCTGAGAGGCATGCCAAACGCAATCGTGATAGCTTTTTCTCCTGGCATGATAGTCAAGTGCGGGTTTCTCTCGTTGTGGACAAGCAACAAGATAATCTACTCGGAAAAACCGATCCGACCAAAAGTCCTGCGAGCAAAGTGCTAAGAGCGCTGCGTACATGGGCGCTCGGACGTGTGGATGTCTGCGTATTCCAAACCGCATTTGTAAAAGATTTATTTACGCAAAGAATCCGACACAAGAGCGTTATCATCCCCAACCCAATTAGCCCGAATCTCCCCCTCCCCACAAGGGCACACGCACGAAGGCGATTGTGTTGGCCTGCCGTCTAACTCATCAGAAAAACATTCCCATGTCCATTGAGGCGTTTACAAAGCTTCATGAGGACCATCCCGATTACGTGTTCGACATATATGGCGAAGGAAAGTTGTATGGCGAACTCGCGAGCCTTATTGAGAGCAAAGGACTCGGCGAAAACGTATGGCTGCATGGTTTCGAAGAACGCATTCACGAAAAGATGAACAAGGCCACAATGTTCGTTTCGACTTCCGACTTTGAAGGCGTGTCCAATTCGATGCTTGAGGCAATTGCGCTTGGAGTGCCTTCGATTGTGACCGATTGTCCTGTAGGCGGCGCAAGGGAAGTAGTTCAAGACAACATTAACGGACTTCTTGTTCCCGTCGGAGATGTTGATGCATGCTATCACGCCATGAAGCGCATCATCGAAGAGCCCCGACTTGCCGAGAGCCTATCCGCCGAAGCGGTGATAATCCGCGAACGGCTAACCATGGACGTGATAGCGCAGCGATGGATTGACCTTATGTGATGCGGGCGATCAGTGTTGAATGCCGTCAAAACAATCAGCGCCGATAAAACCACTGTCCTAATTGCGGGTGCAGCAGACTTCATCGGCGCGAACCTTGGCGTGCGACTGCTCGAAGACTCTGCGTGCAACTGCATTGTCGGCGTAGACAACATGAGCGACTATTACGACCCCACACTTAAAAAAGGCGCGCTTGAGCAATATCGGCAATGCGGCTTCTGCAAGCTCGACATCCTGGCAGTTCGTCGAAGAATCCATTGCCGACAAGCAAGCGATTGAAGCGGTTTTCACGCGAACTCATCCAACCATTGTCGTCATTTGGCCGCTTAAGCGGGCGTGCGCTATAGTATCGACCATCCCGATGCTTATATCGAAAGCAACATCGTTGGCTTCTTCAACATCTTGGAGGCATGCCGGCATTATCCCGTCGAGCATCTCGTGTATGCATCAAGCTCGTCTGTTTATGGCAACAATGCCCAAGCGCCGTTTTCAACAGATGCCAAAACCGATGAGCCCATAAGCCTTTACGCCGCGACGAAGAAAAGCGACGAGCTGTTCGCTCATGCATACAGCGCGCTATACAGCACCCCAACAACGAGTTTGCGTTTCTTCACGGTGTATGGACCCTATGGGCGTCCCGACATGTTCGTTTATTCCGCTACTGAAAAGCTTTTGGCGGGAAAGCCGATTCAGCTGTACGGCGGTGGTTTATGTCGGCGCGATTTCACGAACATCGACGATATCGTGGAAGGCGTCGGCATCGTCTCGAACTCGGTGAGCTATGCTCATTATTTCGAGGGTTCGTTCAACCGCGTCGAGGAAATCGACCGTCAGCTTGTCACTGAAGGGGAAGACGATCACGCTCCCGTCAAAGATCCTGAGCCACTTGTTTTCACAGAGGACATCAGGCTTGAAAACATCCGATACGCGTATCCCACAGGCGATAAGCCCGTGCTCGATGGCGCCAACATGACAATACCCCGCAACAAATCAGTTGGCATCGTCGGTTCATCGGGTGCCGGCAAGACAACGCTCGTCGACGTGATGCTAGGCTTGCTCGAAGCCCAAAGCGGCACGATGCGCATCGATGGCGAGAAGGTTGACCCAACATGCCGCTCTTGGCAACGCCTGTTCGCGTACATCCCCGAAAACGTGTTCATGCTGACAGGATCCATCTTCGACAACGTGGTTTTCGGACAAGTGGAGCCATGCGACAACGTTAACGTGCGCGAACGCGTTTGGGCTGCGCTTGAAACGGCGCAACTTGCGGATTTCGTCCAAACGCTCGAGAGGGGTTTCGACACCGAAATCGGTGAAGCTGGCGTCAGACTTTCCGGTGGGCAAATCCAGCGACTTGGCATCGCAAGAGCGCTGTTCTCGGATGCTCCCATCTTGGTTCTCGATGAAGCCACCTCGGCGCTTGACTACGATGCCGAGGAAGCGCTCATGGAAGTCGTGACGAACTTACGCGGGAAAAGACGCTAGTCATCATAGCCCATCGACTGGTAACAATAGAAAACTGCGATGTTGTTTACCGCGTGGAAGACGGAACTGTCGACATTGCACGGAAAGAGACACTCCTGCATGTGAAAAACCATAGCTACGAGCTGACAACCTCAAAAAGAACCCATTATTCACAAACGATTAAGCGACATACATCGCCACATAATGACTAACGGGCGGCAACATCATCGTTGCCGCCCGTTTTGGTCTCCGAAAGGCTTTTAAAAGCTTTAGTACACGCGAACTCTCGTCCCCTGATACACGTTTCTGAACATAAACTCGGCACAATCAATTGGCAAGCGTACGCATCCATGCGAGATCGAGTAACCAAGGCGCCCATCTTTTACTGTATGTGTTCCCTCGTAGTATAGGATTGAATGGAACCTGTGACCTTGATCAAATTGCGACCAGTAATAAGCAGCATAACCGTGCCCTTGCCCCATCACGCTACCCTTTGCCCCAATAACGAATGTTCCAGGAGTGGTTGGTGTTTCAGGGGCTCCCGTCGAAACCGTCACGTTCATAACACTAACCCAATAACCTCCCACTTTTTGAAGCACAACTACTCGATGATGCGCCAAATCGACCGCAACAAAGCTGTTGGTACTGCTGCCATACGACTCTAACTCTGCGTAAACTCGGTTTAAAACCGTATCGTTTGTTTTCGTGGCAACCACGTTCCACGTCTGCCCCTTGGCTTCGCTCTTGACCGCCAGCTGCACGTTGGCCCCGTCGGCGTTCGCGTTGCCCGCGACCGAAAGCGCCTGCCCCGATTGCTTGTCGGTGAACACCACGCCGCCGTTGGGCCCGACCTCGGCCTTCCACAGCTGGCTGGCGGTTCCCTTGTAGGCGTCCTGCCTCACGTTCGACCCGGCGGCGGAGCCGGCGGCCGACACCGCCTTGCCGGAGTTCAAGTTGATAATAGTGTAATAACCATTAGAAAGTGCACCGATTGCATATTTTTGATTGTGGGCACTGTTGGATGTCCACAGCTGGACGTTCGCGCCGTCTGATTTCGAGGCCCCGTTCACGTCGAGCACGCGCGCGCCCGTTCCCGAGCGCATGGTGTACAGGCCGCCCTCGAGGAGGTTGCGCTTGGTGAACGCGAACCTCTGGGACGTGGCCCCGGTGGACGCGGTCGCCGTGAGGGCGGCGCCGTCCTTGGCGGAGCCCGACACCGTGATGGCCCGCCCGGTCGCCTTGTTCGTCAGCACGACGCCCGTGCCGCGCCACGTCGCCACCCACAGCTGGGAGTCGGCGCCGCTCCTCGCGGCCTGGACGACCTTGCCGGCCGAGTCCTGCAGGTACTTGCCGGAGTGGGCCGCCTGGATCGTGTACGCCTCGCCGCCGCGGTCGACGAGCTGCCACTTCTGGTTGGCGCCCTTGTTGTACTTCCAGAGCGCCACCTGCACGCCGGCCCCCTTGTCCTGGTTCGGGACGTCCGCGACCTCGGCCAGGTTCTGGCGGGGCGAGACGGAGTAGATGCCATCGCCGACGAGCTTGGCCTTGGCGAACACGAAGCGCACGGCCGACGAGCCGTCGTCGACCCACGCCGAGATGTTTGCGTCGTCCTTGGTGCCCGCCGCCCTCAGCGCGAGCCCGCTGTGCTTCGAGACGACGGCGTAGGTGCCGTCGCCGTTGTCGCGGATCTGCCACTTCTGGTTGGCCTGGCCGTTGGACGCGTACTGGATGACGTTCGCCCCCGGCACCTTGCCGGCGCCCGCGACGTCGAGCACCTTGCCCGAGTTGATGGAGGTGATGGTGTAGAAGTTGCCCGCGCCGCGCGACACGTACCACCTCTGGTTGAACCCGCCGTTGACCCGGTAGAGCAGGACGTTGGCCCCGCTCGCCTGCGAGGCTCCCGCGACGTCGACCCTCTGGCCCCCGGCGGCCGCCGGCGCGATGACGTACGCGCCGTCCGCCAGCGTCTTGGAGGCCTCCAGCCCGGGGTCGGCGGCGACCAGCCAGAAGCGCTGCCAGGACTTGCCGCTCGAGGTCCACAGCTCGACGTTGTCGCCGCTCCGGGCGCCGCCGCCCTCTATGTCGAGGGCGACCTTCGCGTTCTTGGCCGGGGTGATGGCGAACCCTGACGCCGTCTTGGTGATGGACCATATGCCCTTCGTAGCCGACGACTGCGTAGCCTGGTACACGTTGGCGCCGCTCGAGGAGGACTTGAACGCGAGCGCCATGTTCGAGTTGACGCTGACGATGGTGTAGTTGCCCGTCTTGGCGTCGAGCGTGACGCGCCATTGCTGGTTGGCCTGGCCGTGGCCGTCCCACAGCAGCACGTTGGCGCCGCTTTTCTTGCTCGCGCCCTCCACGTCGAGGGCGCGCGAGGGGCTCTTCGCCGAGTAGATGAAGTAGACGCCGTCCTCGACCGCGCCCTTGGCTGCCGGCTGTGTCGTCGCAGGTGCCTTGGGTGCGGCACTAGACACAGGCGTCGACGTCGTCGCAGCCGCCGTCGACGCCGCAGTGGCTGGCGGCGTCGTCTCCGAAGCCGTCACAGTACTGCTCTCCGCAACCGGTTCGGCGGCTTGCATTTCATTTGGCTGAACCGCATCTACCTTTTCTGGCTCCACGATTACGGCATCAGCGGAATCGACATTATCTTCGTTGGCCTGCTCGCTCCCAGATACTGAATCGTTCTCGGCGACTAGACCGTCGCTTTCGCTCAATACAACTTTGGCTGATTCTCTGCCTGATTCAGGGACTAGTAATTCCTTGTCCGATACCTGGTCATCACCCAAACTCTCTTCAGCCCAAGCCACGCCTGGACAACAAGTCAGTATTGCGAACAGCAAAAGAAAAATGCCAAGAAGTGCTGAACGGCTCAAGACTGATGTCATGATGATATCCTCACTAACAAGCTTCTATAATGCTTCAAATTGTATCAAATTAAGTTTCTATCAACTTGTTCGAAGCTTGTCTCGATTTGCTCACTTGTTTCGCACGCTAGTTCTGAAATAATGATGCCTTGCCGCGCAATAGATGAGTTTTAAACACTTTGCCATTCATCTTGAATCAAAACCCGCTTATAGTTATTAATCAATTATCGTGAATTAATTGGGCATTTGATCGAGCATAATTCAGGGTTATTTGTAATACAACAAAGGAACCCTCGACGATTAAGTTAGATAATAAGAAAGCTGTATTCATTAGATAATAAGAAAGCTGTATTCATTATGAAAACAGAAAGCATGTTGAATAAGTCGGTGTTGGGATTCGCAAGTCCACGCGGGTTAATAAAATGGGGTAAAACCATTAAAGAAGGCCTTCTGGGTCCAAAAAGCATTCGCTTGCACCGTAGGGTTCTTCTCCTAAATAAAGGTTTTAACCCTATTGATGCTGTTAGATGGGGTAAGTCATTTGAAACCGATATGGATTCTTATCTTAGTGATAGGGATTACTACAAGGGACATCCCTACAACGGTTTTTTCAACGCTTGGATTGATGACAAGTTGACAACTCGATACGTTCTCTCTAACGATAATAGCATCATGCCAAAGTACTACGGCTGGTACGATGAACGTGGAATTCTCTGCACACTGCTTGATGCTTCAACTCCAATAACTGGAACTGAAGACGTTTTGGATCTATTGAAAAACACACACTCCTTAGTGCTTAAACGCTTAGTTGGCACTCATGGTCTCGGCTTTTATCGAATCGAATACCAAAAAGGCGTTATCACAGTGAATGGCGAGCCAACATCAGAAGCCAACTTTAAAGAATTCCTTAAAAGAATTCGAAACTACATAATTTGCGAATGCGTCATCAACTGCGCGAGCATCGCGAAAGTTAACCCTGGCTCTTTGAACACTGTTCGATTTAATTTCATGAACAGACGTGAAGCCGACCCTAAATTGCTCAATTGTTTCATGCGCTTTGGAACAGTAGCATCTGGCGCAGTTGATAACGGTCGGGCTGGCGGCATTATGGTACCAGCCGATCCTGTCACAGGAGAAACTTCAATGGCCGTTCAGTTTGCAAAAGACGGATCGCCAACTTTTCACCGAGTGCATCCAGATACAAATGAACCATTTCCTGAATACATCCCTTTCTTCGAAGAAACAATTGATGCGCTTTCATCCCTATTGAAAAAGTACCCGATGCTTGAGTATGTTGGTTTTGACATTGCTTTCACTGAGGATGGGTTCAAAATCATTGAAGCTAATTCTTTAAATGATTTAAACTCAGTAAACCTGCACCATGGTGTTCTATCTGATGAAAGTGCGCGCGTTTTTTTTCAACAGCATCGCCGAGGTTAACTGCATCGTTTTAACAATAATGGGCGAAACACTTTTTTGCATTCTAAAAGCAGCATTTTAACCCTGCTATAATCCCCTGAAATGGTCTTCTCGA
Source organism: Eggerthellaceae bacterium (assembly GCA_017511465.1). Taxonomy (GTDB): domain Bacteria; phylum Actinomycetota; class Coriobacteriia; order Coriobacteriales; family Eggerthellaceae; genus UBA9715. Next base: position 37,254 of record JAFWJU010000015.1, read on the forward strand.
GCTCGGTGTTCCTGTTCGCGTTCATGCCGCTGTTCTTCATCGGCTACTTCCTCATGCCGGGGCGCGCGGCCAAGAACGTGTGGCTGCTCCTGGCGAGCCTGCTGTTCTACGCGTGGGGCGAGCCGGTCTACGTGCTGCTCATGGTGGCCTCCATCCTGGCCAACTGGCTGTTCGGGCTCGCGCTGGGCAAGTCCGGCGCGCCTGCCGGGAGGAAGGCGCTGCTCGCCTGCGCCGTGGCGTTCAACTGCCTGGTCATAGGCTTCTTCAAGTACGAGGGGTTCGTGGCGGCAAACATCAACGCCCTATTGGGCGCAG
>JAFWJU010000084.1 GCA_017511465.1 Eggerthellaceae bacterium
CGCTCTGACTCGCTAATATGCCGCTTGTCGAATTAACTGACTTGTCCGACCGCCGCTTGCGGCCGTATTCCGGCATGACCGATGGCCAGCTGAAGCGTGGCGAGGGTTTCAGGCGCGACAATCCGCAAGGTTTGTTCATAGGCGAATCGGCTCGCGTCATCGAGCGCGCGCTCGATGCGGGCGTGCGCCCCATGTCGCTTCTGGTCGATGAGCGCTGGCTCGAGCACGACCGTCCGATCGTCGAGCGCGTGCAGGCTGAATTTCCCGAAGCAACCGTGTTCCTGGCAACAGCCGAACAGCATCGCGAATTGACGGGTTACGAGGTCGTGCGCGGGGCGCTTGCGTGCTTCGAACGCCCGGCGCCATCAGAAGTAGACGACGTGCTGACTGGTGCCCGCCGCATAGCCATCCTCGAAGACATCACCAATTACGCGAACATGGGCGCCATCTTCCGCTCGGCAGCTGCGCTTGGTTTAGACGCCGTGTTGATAACGCCCGCATGCCATGACCCGTATTACCGTCGATGCGCCCGCGTCAGCATGGGAGCCGTGTTCCAAGTGCCTTGGGCCCGCATCGAAGGCGATCGCGATTGGGCGCCAGCGCTCGTGCCTCTTCTGCATGAACGGGGCTTCACCACGGTAGCGCTCGCCTTGCGGGAGGATTCAATCGACCTGCGCGATTCGCGCCTCGCCGAAGCAGGGCGCCTGGCCATCGTGCTGGGCACCGAAGGAGAGGGCTTGCTCGATTCCACCATCGGCGCATGCGACTACACGGTGCGCATTCCCATGCACCACGGTGCAGATTCGCTCAACGTGGCTGCTTGCGCGGCTATCGCGTTTTGGGAGCTTGTCCGATAAAGGCAACACAACCGTGGGTCGGGGCGAGATGTCAGCCGCTTGCGCAGGCATCATGCTTTTTGTTCTAAAACATTTGCCGAGCAGCTGAAGGCGGACACCCCGCCCCGACCCACGGCTTACAGCCCCTTGCTCGTTTCATAGGTTGTGCTACAATACGCACTCGGCCGACAAGGCGGCCGTCCAAACAATACCTGGCAGTCGCGGATAGCAGACCCAACCTGCGCGTTCGCAACACTGCGCGATCATCGAGTCGCACGCCTGGCATGCAGGCACACGAGCCGTCGCGAAAAAATTCGCCGAGGACGGTTTGAAGGTTTTGTGCGCTCTTAAATGCCTCTTGAATCCATGCTTTGACCTTGGGTAATATGTATCGTTGCTGCTTAATGGCTATTTGTATGGAGGAGACCCGTTGGCGAAGCAGGATGTAATCGAACTTGAGGGCACCGTCCTCGAGGCATTGCCGAACGCAATGTTTAGGGTTGAGCTGGAAAACGGCCACAAGATACTGGCCCATATCTCTGGCAAGATGCGCATGCACTACATCAAGATTCTGCCCGGCGACAAGGTTACGGTCGAGCTTTCCGTTTACGACCTGAACCGCGGGCGCATCACGTACCGTTTCAAGTAACCACCGAGCACAAGCAAGAAAATCATCGGCAGCGGCTGGCCGTGATAGATAAGCAACGTTAGTAAGAAAACCGAAAGGAAGCAAATATGAAGGTACGTCCTTCGGTCAAGAAGATGTGCGACAAATGCAAGATCATTCGTCGCCATGGCAAGGTTCTTGTGATTTGCGAGAATCCGCGTCACAAGCAGCGTCAAGGTTAAGGAAGGGATACGTTATATGGCTCGTCTTGTTGGTGTCGACCTCCCGCGCAACAAGCGCATCGAGATCGGCCTCACCTACATTTACGGCATCGGTCTTACCACTTCCCGCAAGATTCTCGCGGAGACTGGCGTTAACCCCAGCACCCGCACCGACGATCTGACGGAAGAGGAGCTCGCGAAGCTGCGCGACTACATTCAGAACAACCTCACCGTCGAGGGCGACCTGCATCGCGAGGTTTCCCAGAACGTGAAGCGTCTCATGGAGATCGGCTGCTACCGTGGTCTGCGCCATCGTCGCGGCCTTCCCGTTCGCGGCCAGCGCACGCACACGAATGCCCGCACGCGCAAGGGTCCCCGTAAGCAAATCGGCGGCAAGAAGAAGTAAGGTAGTCACATGGCACAGAAGAAAAAGGTCAATACGCGCGTCAAGCGTTCCGAGCGCAAGAACATTGCCGTCGGCGCCGCGCATATCAAGTCTACGTTCAACAACACCATCGTCTCTATCACCGACCCGCAGGGCAACGTCATTTCCTGGCAGTCCGCAGGTACGGTCGGGTTCAAGGGTTCGCGCAAATCCACTCCGTTCGCCGCGCAGATGGCCGCCGAGGCCGCTGCCAAGACGGCGATGGAGCACGGTCTGCACAAGGTGGCCGTCTTCGTGAAGGGCCCCGGTTCGGGCCGCGAGACCGCCGTCCGCTCCCTGCAGGCAGCGGGGCTGGAAGTGTCCAGCATCCAGGATTGCACGCCCATTCCGCACAACGGTTGCCGTCCGCGCAAGCGTCGTCGCGTCTAAGCTCGAAAGGAAGTCATTATGGCAATTGACAGGACTCCGGTTCTGAAGCGCTGCCGCCAGCTGGGCATCGACCCGGTGGTGCTGGGCTATACCACTAAGGAATCGAAGCGTCAGCCTGCGCGCCGCCGCAAGGAGAGCGAATACGGCATGCAGCTGCGCGAGAAGCAGAAGGCCAAGTTCATCTACGGCGTGCTCGAGAAGCAGTTCCGCCGTTACTACAAGCACGCGCTCGCGAAGGAAGGCGTTACGGGTGAGAACCTGATGGCCATCCTCGAGTCGCGTCTCGACAACGTCGTGTTCCGCCTGGGCTTCGCCCGCACGCGCAAGGAGGCGCGTCAGACGGTGACCCACGGCCACATCACGGTGAACGGCAAGCGCGTCGACATCCCGTCGTACCGCGTGCGTCCGGGCGACCTGGTCGCCGTGGCCCCGAAGGCCAAGGACCTGCTGGTCATCAAGAGCGCCCTCGTTTCCAACGAGCGTGTGTCGGTCCCGGCTTGGCTGGAGGTCGACATCGAGAAGCTGCAGGGCTCCGTGCTCTCGCTTCCCACCCGCGATCAGATTGACCTCGACATTAACGAGCAGCTGATCGTCGAGCTTTACTCGAAGTAATCGCGTCCGACGTTAAGGAGGCTTTCACGCATGACAGAGTTCATGAGGCCTACAGTTACAACGGAAGAAGTGAACGAGACCGTCGCCCGCTTCATCGTCGAGCCGCTCGAGCGCGGTTATGGCAACACGCTCGGCAACTCGCTGCGTCGCGTTCTGCTCTCCTCCCTCGATGGCGCGAAGGCAACGGCCATCCAAATCGAGGGCGTGCAGCACGAGTTCACGACGGCCGAGGGCGTGATCGAGGATATCACCGATATCGTCTTGAACGTGAAGGGGCTTGTGTTCCAGGCTCTCAACGGCGATATCGAAGAAGCAGTTGCGCACGTGTCCGCCGAGGGTCCCTGTGTGGTGACCGGTGCTGACCTGCAGGTTCCCACCGAGTTCACGCTCATCAACCCCGAGCA
>JAFWJU010000085.1 GCA_017511465.1 Eggerthellaceae bacterium
CGAGGGGATGCTCTGCGAGAGGACGAATAAGGGCGTGCTCGTGTTGTTGTACACGGGATCGAACCCCGATGTCGTGATCGCGGACGATGTTGTGCGCATCGAGCCCTACGCGTTCAGCAACGCCCGTGGCGTGCGCACGCTGCACCTGCCGGCGTCCATCAAGACAATTGGCACGGCTGGTTTAAGCGTGTGGAGTTATGTGGACCACATCCATGTGGAGTTGGCGTCGCCCATAGAAGGGCGAACCGAATTCGACTTCCAGTTCCCGAACACTTCGCGTTCGGTTCACAGCATTTCGTTAGCGCTTGCCGGCTCGAGTTGGGTGAATGTTCCGGACATCATGGCGCAATACGACAATTGCGTTGTCAATGCGCATGATTACCGCGGGCTCGGCCGCGACAGCATCAGCGTTTACGAGCAGATCCGCCGCATCATTGCGCGTCTTGAAGACCCCATTCTGCTGACGAACGTCAACCGCAGCTTGTTCGACCGGTTGATTAAAGAGCATATCGAGGAAATCTGCGTCGATATTTCGCGTCATGACGACAGGCAGGCAATCGACTCGCTCATCACGTTCGGCTATTTGAACGAGGGTAATCTCGAGACCGTGATTACCGCTGTCGGCCGCCTGCAAGACGCTGCCATGACAGCGTATCTCCTCGAAGTAAAACGCCGTCGGTTCAACAAGCGAACGTTTGACTTCGATTTGTGAGGCATGTGCCAATTACTCCTGTCCCCATTGGCACATGCCTGTGAGATAATTCTTGTATGGCACAAATGGTCGATGAAAAGCAACAACGCTGGGATAGGGCAGCTAAAGTGGCGCTCGAAATCGTCGACGAGTCACGCGTCCAGCTGATGCTGAAGTTCCGCTTTCTCGACCTAGCATTATGGCGTATGCCCGCAGAGCCCGTGCACGTGCAGGGACGCTATTGGCTTGCGACTGATGCTCAAAAGATCTACTTCGAGCCCTATAGCGCCCTCATGCGTTTCGAGCAAGGCTTCGACGAGGCCGTGCGCGATTACTTGCACCTGGTCATGCATTGCATATTCCGCCATCCGTTCGACGAAACGCATGCGCGCCACGATGCATGGTGGCTTGCTTGTGACGTCGTTGCCGAGAGCGTCGCGATGGAAATGTGCGCCGGTCGTTTCCCAAGTGCGGATGATAAGGCGCGAAAACAAGCGCTGTCGGAACTCAGGCTTTTATGCGGTCAGCTAACGCCTGGAAAGCTGTACATGTTGTTTGAACGCGCGTTGACGGCACCTTATGGCACGACGTACCGCGACCTGTCTTCAGACCGCATCGTCGAGTTTCAGTCGCTGTTCGAACGTGACAATCACGAAGCGTGGCCGTCGTTTTCAAAGGGTGAGAATCAGGAAACGCCAGGCGATGTCGAGGAATTGGCGCAACCTGATGATTCTGCCGACGATGGCTCTGATTCCGATCAGCGCGAGATGCAATTCGTGGGCGAGACAGCAGAAACCGAGCAACAAGAAATCGAGCATCCCGAAGACGCGCAATCGCAAGACGACGCTGACGAGGAGGCGCAAGGCGAATCCGATGACGCCCAAGATGCATCCGAGGATTCAGATGACGGCGACAACCTTGAGAGCGACTGGCACGGCTCATCTTCCGAGGAAGACACTGAAGATGAGCTGAAGGATGAGAAATCCGAGGAAGAGCGCGATTGGGAGGAAATCGCCAAGCAGATCGAGATGAACCTCGAGACGTTCTCGCGCGAATGGGGCGACGAGGCTGGTGCGCTCATCGCAAGCCTGGCAGTTGCCAACCGCAAGCGGTACGACTACGCCGATTTCCTGCGCCGTTTCACCATGCTTTCCGAGGAAATGAAGATCAACGACGACGAATACGACTACATCTTCTACACCTACGGGCTCGACTTGTACGGGAACATGCCGCTTGTCGAACCGCTCGAGTACAAGGAAACGCAACGCATCAGGGATTTCGTCATTGCCATTGACACATCGGAATCGTGTAGCGGCGACTTGGTGAAGCGTTTCATCGAGCACACGTTCTCGATTATGAAGAAGTCCGAGGATTTCGCCCATGCGGTGAACATCCACGTCATCCAATGCGACGCGAAGGTGCAGGCTGATACGAAGATCACCGACCTACGCGATGTCGACACGTTCATGGAAGGCTTCTACGTGCGTGGCATGGGCGGCACCGATTTCCGCCCCGTGTTCTCATATGTCAACGACCTTCGCAAACGAGGGGAATTAACCGATATGAAAGGCCTTGTTTACTTTACTGATGGTTTGGGGCAGTTTCCAGAGGCCGCTCCCGATTACGATGCCGCTTTCGTGTTCATGGATGACGGCGATAGCCACATACCGAGTGTGCCGCCCTGGGCCATGAAAGTGATACTTGACGAAGAGGGAATCAACCGTTTCAGGAGCAACGTGTAAGAGAGGATCCGGCATGAATATCGCGACAGCGAAAGAGCAGATCAAGGACACCGTCGAGGCGTACTTGCAAAGAGACGATGCGGGCATGTACGTTATCAGCCCCGCCAGGCAGCGTCCGATGTTTCTCGTGGGCGCTCCCGGCATCGGCAAGACGGCCATTATCGAGCAAATCGCGCAAGAGCTTGAAATCGGGGTCGTGTCGTATTCCATGACGCACCACACACGCCAGAGTGCGCTGGGCTTGCCGCGCATCGTGCACCGCGAATTCGAAGGCTTCGAATATGAAGCCTCTGAGTACACGATGAGCGAGATCGTCAGCGCCGTGTACGACTACATGGAGCGCACGGGGCTCGATCGTGGCATCCTGTTCCTTGACGAGATCAACTGCGTTTCGGAAACGCTGTATCCGTCGATGCTGCAATTCCTGCAGTTCAAGACGTTCGGCCGACATCGCGTACCTGAGGATTGGATTATCGTGTGTGCAGGCAACCCGCCCGAGTACAACAAGTCGGTGCATGAGTTCGATGTCGTGACACTCGACCGCTTGCGCGAGATCGATGTTGAACCCGACTATGCCGCTTTCAAGCGCTATGCGTCCGAAAAGGGGATACACCCTGCCGTCACCACGTTCCTCGAGGCGAAACCCGATTGCTTCTACAAGGTGGAAGCCAAACCGGGTGGCGGCAAGAGTTTCGTGACTGCGCGCGGTTGGGAAGACCTCGCGGAAGTCATCACGCTGTACGAGCAGCTTGGCAAGACATGCGATCACGAACTGTTCGTGCAGTTCTTGCGCGATGACGATATCGCAGACCGTTTCTCCGTGTACTACAGCCTGTTCGACAAGTACCGCTCCGACTACCAAATCAGCCGCATACTGGCCGGTGACGCGAGCGCCGAGATAGAGACGCGCGCCAAGAACGCTGAATTCGACGAGCGCGTGGCACTGCTCGGCCTCGTGCTGGATGCGCTATCCGCCCAGTGCTCGCGAGCGCTCGATCAAGAAGGCGTTGTCATAGAGCTGCGCGACATGTTACGGGAAGCGAAGCCGAAGCTCTTGGATGGCGGCACGGTTGAAGACGCCATTGTCGTTCCCATGCGCAAACGCGAAGCCGCGCTCGCGCGCAAGGTTGCGGCAGGCACGGCGAAGCAAGCATACCAGCGCAAGGAGCGCTTGGTCATTTCAGCGCTCAAGGATATCGTAGCCAAATGTTCGCTCGAGCGTACCGAAGAGGGCCCCGAGGCGTTCGCAACGGTCAACGCCGCATACCATGATCAGGTCGACGGCATCCAGCCGCTTGTTGACGAAGCGGATTCCAGCATGACGAGCGCTTTCAGGTTCATAGAGAGCTGCTTCGGAAATTCGCGCGAAATGCTCGTGTTCATGGCCGAGCTTTCGACGCGCGCGGCGACGACGCAGTTCATTGCCCATTACGGAAACGACCGCTACTACGCCCACAACGATGAGCTGCAGGTTGACGTATCACGCAAGAACTTGTCAGACCGCGTGAGAGAGCTAACCGATTTAGAAAACGCCGATGCGCCGGTAAGCTTAGCCGAGTCGCTCACCGTGGATATGGGAGGCTCTGCGGGCCTGTCTCGCGCCTCGAGCGCCGTACCTGCAGCCAAGAAGACAGCATCGGCGCTGAAAGAGGGCGGCATAGCCGCATATTACAGCGGCAAGCAGTTTGAATGGGGCTTTGCCAGCATGTCGCGCATGACGCTTCCCGGCATGAAAGGCAAGTGCGTGCTCAACGTGTGTTGCCGACGCGGCAAGGGCGTTTACAAGATGTCCGCGATGGTTGGCGCAGAAGGCCGCGTCATCGGAGTCGACTGGTCGCCGAGCTATATTGCCGATGCCAAGGATGGCGAGCAGAGCGCTTTGCGCAAGAACCATCTCAAGGAATCGAATATGGAGTTTCATGTCGCCTATCCTGAAAGCCTTATCGAAGCGGGCATAGGCGATAATTCGGTTGACATCGTATACATAAACAACGTCATGACGCTGGTATACGATCCGCAGGCAACAATTAAGGAGTTCCGTCGTGTGCTGAAGCCGGATGGCTTGCTTGTGTGCGAGACCATCTTTGCAAGCGGCCAACGTGAGAATGCGGTTGTCGAGAAGGCGCGATCCATTGGAAACAGCATCCAGGCTGCGCGCACGAAGGAAGAGTTCTTCGAGCTACTTGACAATGCGGGCTTCGGCGAACCCGATATCGTTGACGAATTCGAGGTTACTGCGAATCAGGGCTTCATTGCGAGCAAAACCGTTGATGTCGTGGAGAGCGAAGAAGACGTGACGTATTCGGCAGTTGCCATCAACGTGTGTAAGCCCGCATAACACAATGCAAGCGCAGAAAGCCGTGTTTAATGGGGAAAGAATGTTGTAAAACATGATTTGTCGTTGTGAAAAATGTATAATTTTACATTACACAGCACGATTTGTCGCTTAAAGCGGAGGTCCCACATTGGAGATTCAACAGCTACGCCATATGCAGTCTGCAGCCCGTCATTCGAGCTATGCCCGCGCAGCCACGGAGTGCTTTACGAGTCGCCAGAACATCGCACATTCGGTGAAGGCCCTGGAAGCCGAGTTGGGCGTGGCCTTGTTCGAGCGCAAGGGCAACGGTGTCGTGCTCACTCCTGCGGGCAAGATCGTGGCACGTCGGGTAGACGGCATCGTGGCAGCGGTCGATAGCCTGCGTTTCATGTTCGTCGACATGGACGACCAAGACCGCACGCTGAGCCTGGCCATTAGCAACAACTTGTTCGCGGGTATTCCCTACGGCGTCGACGAGTACTTCGTAGAGTGGGGGAGCCGTCTGCGGTTCGTCGAGATGGATTGCGAGCGCTGCTATCGCGCGGTTCTTTCTGGTAAGGTTGACGCCGCCATCATGTCGTGCATGGAGCGCGAGTTCCAAAGCTGCAGTTCGTATGAGGTCATGGATTCTCCGGCGTTCATCATCACCGACGAGTCTTCTCCGCTTGCCGCAAAGGAATTCGTATCGGTATCCGACCTGAAAAACCAACGTCTCCTGCTTATGAGCGAGCCCACGTTCCAGTACGAGCCCCTGTTCGCCCAGCTCGATTTGCTGGGTTATGACCGCAACGATGTAAACGTCATCGCATCAACCGGATCGATGGTTCACATGGTGCGCAAGCACGGCGGCGGGATCAGCGGCATCGTTTCCGCCAAGTTCGCTGACAAGCCACCGGCGGGCACTGCGGTCGTGCAAATATCCGACCCTCAGCTGAAATGGCACTTCTATATCCTCTATCGCCTTTCGGCCGAAAGCTCGAGCATGGTTATGAAGCTTGCGCAGGGCGTGCGATCCGCATTCAAGGCCGACTCAATCGAAACGTATCCGATGAGCCTGTAAAGAGCCGCCAACGCAGCAGATCTATGCTTCCCTATTTTTGCCTCGATAGGGGCATGAAACGCTTTTTAATTTAGTGTTGCGCATTTGATTAGTGACATCAGTGTCAATCACTCTTTGGTTAGCAATGCCCGTAGAAGCCGTTCTCTAATAGACAAACAGCATTTGTCCTATGGCAAATGTGATATTGCTACTCTTGCGAAAAGAGTCGCCATCAAGCCTTTTGACTGGCGAAGCTATAACGGCACTTGTCGTGACCTACTACTTATAACAGAACTATATAAGCCGATAGTAGCCTTGTGGCTCAAAAACCCATTGCACAAGATATAGATATAAGGCTTCGTTACTAATCCGAACGAACTCTTTTGATGATATTTCGTAATTGACAGTCCACTAAAGCTGTCAAGTACCTTTTGCCCCACTGCAAACAACAGGCTTCTTCCTTTACATACATATAGATACCAAAATGATTGGTGATTAATAGCTAGGGTGGCTATTAATGTATCCAATCGTTTTGAGACGAGTTGAAAGGAGAGGGTAGTATGATCGATATGAATTCGATCGCCAGCGATGTGTTGGCTGCCACGCCAAAGACTGGGCCGGTTAACGCGACCGAGTGGAAGACCCAGGTTGGCGATGAGACTATCTTCAGGACATGTGCGTGGTCTCCTCCGGGATGCCACCCGGTAGGATGCGGCCTTCGCGTTCATGTGAAGGATGGCGTTGTCACCAAGATCGAAGGCGACCCCGAGCATCCCATCACCCGCGGCTCTCTTTGCCCGCGTTGCCTGGCTCTGAAGGAGTACATCTATCATCCCGATCGCATCGTGCACCCGATGAAGCGCGCCCGTGCTGACCGCGGTAAGGACAAGTGGGTAGAGTGCTCGTGGGATGAGGCCACCGACCTCGTCGCCAATGCCGCACTCGAGATCACCGAGAAGTACGGCCCCGAGACCATCGCCGTTTTCGGCGGCACCGGCCGTGAGGCTAACAACTGGTACCCGCAGTGGGCCAACCTGGTTTTCGGTACGCCCAACTCGGTTTACGCCCAGCCTGGCTGGTCTTGCTACGGCCCGCGCATGACCAACACCGCCTTCATGATGGGCGGCGGCTATCCCGAAATCGACTACGCAGCCAAGTTCCCGCTGCGCTACGACGACCCGCGCTTCACGCCGCCTGAGGTCGTTCTCGTTTGGGGCAAGGAGCCGCTGCGCTCGAACCCCGACGGCATTTACGGTCATGCCCTCATCGAGATGAAGCGCCGCTTCGGCACCAAGATCATCCATGTCGACCCGCGCATCACCTGGCTCGGCACCCGTTCCGAGGAAGTCCTGCAGGTCCGTCCTGGTACCGACACCGCTCTGGCCATGGCGTTCATCTACGTCCTCGCACATGATGACCTGGTCGACCACGACTTCATCGATGGCTGGACCTACGGCTACGACGAGCTCGTCGAGCGCGTCCAGGAAATGCCTCCTTCCCGCGCTGCCGAGATTTGCGGCGTTCCCGAGGAGCAGATTTGGCGTGCAGCCCGCCTGTTCGGCAACGCCAAGCCCTCCAGCGTGTGCTGGGGCCTCGCAACCGACGAGTCCACGAACGGCGCCCAGCTGGGTATGTGCCTCGTGGCCCTCATGTCCATCACCGGCTTCCTGGATGCTCCCGGCGGCACGACGCTCGGCATGGGCGACGACCAGGGCAACGTCGTTCGCGACGGCGGCTCCATCTCCGCTGACGAGAAGGTTGACGACGCAACCGACTCCACGCTCGAGCTCGCTCTCAAGAACGGCATCATGTCGCCTGAGACGTGGTTCACCAAGCGCGTCGGTGTCGACAAGTATCCGTGCGTCGGCTCCGTTCTGTGGACGGTTCAGCCCGACGAGTTCCTGAAGGCCTGCGAGACCGGCAAGCCGTTCAAGTTCCATATGACGCAGTTCATCTCCTCCAACCCGATCTCCTGCATCGCAGGCGAGCCGCAGCGTTGGTGGAAGGCCCTGCGCGAAATGGACTTCAACTTCGCATGCGACCTGTTCATGAACCCCGTGATCATGGCATGCTGCGACGTGTTCCTGCCTGTTGCCTCCACCATCGAGCATGACGGCCAGGTTGTTACTCACTACGGCCTGAACAGCTCCTTCTACGGCGCCGAGAACAAGTGCGTCCAGGTTGGCGACTGCAAGTCCGACATCGAGATCATGCGCATGGTCGGCAAGAAGACGTATCCCGACTTCTGGAACCGCTTCGAGACCGACGAAGACTACAACAACTTCCACGTCTTCCGTTCGTGGCTGCCTTGGGAGACGCTGCGCAACAACGTCGTCACCATGTCCGACGAAGAGTACTACAAGTACAAGACCGGCCGCCTGCGTCCTGATGGCCAGGTTGGCTTCCCGACCCAAACCGGCCGCGTCGAGCTGTACTCGTATGCGTACGCGAACTTCCAGGAAGACCCGCTGCCGTACTACGAGGATCCGGCTTACGGTCCCGTTTCCATGCCCAACATGATGAAGGAAGAATATCCGTTCGTCCTCACGTCCGGCGCGCGTCGCCAGGAGTTCTTCCACTCCGAGCACAAGCAGGTTCCGTCGCTGCGTCAGATCAGCCCGTACCCCGAGGTCGACATCAACCCGGCCGACGCCGACCGCCTAGGCATCGAGCAGGGCGATTGGGTTGAGATTTGGTCCCCGTACGGCTCTTGCCGCCAGAAGGCCAAGGTCACCCCGACCATCAAGGAAGGCGTCGTCCACGCGATGCACGCGTTCTGGTACCCCGAGCAGGACGGTAACGAGCCCAACTTGTTCGGTGCTTTCAAGTCGAACATCAACATCCTCATGCCCACGAGCGTCAATGCGAAGACCGGCTTTGGCAACACCTTCAAGTCGATGATTTGCAACATCAAGAAGGCCGAGGACAACAACGACACGAACTTCCCGGCTGACAAGGGCATCGTGCTCGAGGCTAGCCGCCAAGGCGAGTTCGAATACCAGGAGACGTGGCGTCCGGCCGACTCCCCGGTTGTCGACCCGATTCCGTACGACGAGATCATCAGCGCGCCCGAAACCCCGCTGATCGACAACATCGTCAAGTAGTTGCTAGTCATCGCGAAATTGAGAAGGGGGTTAGAAAATGGCTAATGCTCTGTACATCGACTACGAGTTCTGCTCCGGTTGCCACAGCTGCGAGATTGCTTGCCGCAACGAGCTCGAAATCGGCATCAACGACTTCGGCATGAAGGTCCTCGAGGACAAGCCGCGTCAGAACCCTGACGGCGCTTGGCACTGGGACTACATCGCCTACCCGACGGAGCTCTGCGACCTGTGCGCCGAGCGTGTCGAGGCTGGCGGAATCCCGGCTTGCGTTATGCACTGCCAGGCCAAGGTGCTGTACTTCGGCACCATCGAAGAAATGACGGCCAAGCTCGCCGAGAAGGGCAGCAAGGGCGCCATCTTCGTACCGTAAGCCACGTTGAGGCTACGGACTCAGTTTGATCGGTTGGATACGGCGAACCCGTTCGCCGTATCCTTCCCGATAAAGGTAAGGGAGCAGGCTGGGTAATCGGAAACAGCCAACTCGTTTTGCGGGAAGCGCAGTTGGGGCCTCGTTCTTAGGCCTATGGCGAATCCAAGAGCGTCAACAGTGACCGTTCTTTTCGCAGGATGAGCAACGTTTTCAGATATCTCAGATTTGCTCCAAGAAAAGGGGGCTCAAGTATCGTCCGCGGAGTTAGTTCTAAACGCGCTCTGCAAGATGGATCTTGGGCGCAAGCAAATGACCGAGTTGCTTGCATGCTGCTAGAAGGAGGAATTAGAAGTACTCGGTTTTTGTTCCTGTAATACCCGAAGACAACCTTAGGAGGGATTTCATGGGTACTGAAGATGTCGTCGCCAAACATGATTTTGGCACGCCTTTTCCTGATGCGAAGACGCAGCGCAACCGCCTGATCGGCGTCGTCGTTGCCGTCATCGTGTTCCTGCTTTTCCAATTCGTGTTGCCTTGTCCCGAGGGACTTCCTCATACAGCCATGTCGGCAGCGGGCATCCTGTTCATGTCCATCGTTCTGTGGTGTACTGAGGCCGTGCCCTTTACGATTTCCGTTCTGCTGCTTTACTTCATGCTTCCGATTACGGGCGTCCTGCCTTATGCCGACATCAAAGGCGTTGCGGATGCCGTAACAGTCGGTTCTGGTGACGCAGCTCAGGTGCTGACGGGTGCGACGGTTTATGTCACGAATAGCGTGTTCAACCAGTCGAGCCTGCTGGTCCCGATTTACTGCCTCTTCGTGTTCACGGTTTCCGGTGCTGTCATGAGCACCCCGATTCCGTATCGCGTTGCCAAGGCCGCCCTCGAGTTCGCCGGCAACAACATCACCAAGATGTTCGTCATGTTTGGTCTCGGCTGCTCGATTCTGTCCATGTTCATTTCCGACCTTGCTGCTTCCGCAATTTTCTGCGGCATCGGCATCTCCATCTGCGAGGCTAACGGCGGAAAGCCCAAGATTTCCGAGCTTGGCAAAGCCTTTACCGTTTTGTGCGGCGCGACTGCTGCCATCGGCGGCATCGGCACCCCGGTTGGCAACTCGCTGAACATGCTCTGCATGAATATGGTCGGCCAGGCCATGGGCGTCACCGTGACGTTCGGCCAGTGGTGCATCACGATGATCCCCATCGCCATCGTCACGTCCATTCTTGCTTCGCTGTACGTGGCGAAGGCCTTCAAGTGCGAGGAAATCAAGCCTGAGGCTCTCGACGTCGTCAAGGGCAAGCTGGCTGACTACGGCAAGCTGAGCGCTCGCGAAATCAAGATCATCATCTGGTTCGTCATCGTGTTCGGCATCTGCCTGCTCTCCACGTGGTTCCCGCAAATCAACTCCATGCTCGTGTGCTTCATCGGCGCCGTCATCGCCTTCATCCCGGGTCTCAACCTGCTGACGAAGGAAGACTTCGACAAGTCCGTGTCTTGGGACATCATCATGCTGATCATCGGCGTGCAATGCCTCATCAACGGCCTTATGGGCACCGGCATCGTCGGTTGGGTTGTTAACCTGATCTTCGCCGGCGCAGCTACGTGGCCGTTCATCGTCGTGGTCATCGTCTGCGTCATCGTCACCGGCGTTCTGCACATCCTGATCCCGATCGGCCCTCCGACCGTGTCCGTCGCTCTGCCGATCATGTTCGGCATCGCCGCCATGGTTCCCGAGCTCAACGGTTGCCTGATTGCTGCCATCGGTGGCTCCATCGGTGCTGTGACCTCGTTCTTGCCGTTCGACGCCATCATGCTGTGCTCCTACAAGTACGGCTGGATCAGCATGGCTGACTGGCTGAAGAAGGCATGGCCTTGCACGGTCATCCTGTGGATCGTCGTCATCATCCTTGGCCCGATCATCACCGGCTTCTTCGCCTACTAGGATTTGCTGGCATTGGTTTTAGATGCCGTGAATTAACGGCAGCTATGAACCGAACGTGCTACGATAAGTCACCGGGCGGGTCATCCGCTCGGTGACTTTTCTTAATGGAACAGGAGACGATAGCCTTATGGATTTCATTGGATACGTGCTCCTCGGCGTTTTCGCCATTTTCGTCGCGTACATGTCCCTGCGAAAAGGCAACCCCGACAAAGGGAAAAGCTATGAGAAACGTAGAGACGAGATGTACGAGTTCTACGAGAACCGAATGGAGGAGTTCCGGGAGACGGAGATGAAGGAAGACGACCCTTCTTCTGAAGAGCGATAGTCTGCCTAAATCTTAGAAGCATTCGCAAGGGCGCTCATGTACATTCATGCATACATGGAACGTTTTGCGTGATAACGGTTTCTAATATCGATATTGCCTTTCACGGGTGATATCACCCAGGTGAGTTTCCTTGCGTTGGTTTCCAAGCTAAAATGATTCTGTTTTAAGACAAAGGAGGGTCTGTGTTAACTGCTGCACAAATACTGTCCATCGTCGTGTTCGTCGTCGTCATGGCGCTTGTGGTATCCGAGAAGATCCACCGCGCTGTGGCTGCTCTCGCCGGCGCCGTTGTTCTGCTCATCGTGTCGTCGTTGAGCGCGATCAACACAGGTGTCGTAGAGATATTCCCGAGCTTCGACGCGGCGCTGGAATCCATCGACTTCAACACGCTTGCCGTTCTTTGCGGCATGATGATGTTTGTCGGCGTAGTCAAGCTATCGGGTTTGTTCGAGTACGTGGCCATCAAATCTGCAAAGCTCTGCAAGGGCGATCCGTGGAAGATCATGGTCGTATTCGCCATCATCACTGCCGTGTTCTCGGCGTTCTTGGACAACGTGACGACTATCTTGCTCATCGGCCCCATGACCATCATGCTGTGCCGCACGCTGAAGATTGACGCTACGCCATTCTTGATGGTGGAGATTCTTTCGTCGAACGTCGGCGGTACAGCCACGCTCATTGGCGACCCGCCCAACATCATGATCGGCTCGGCAGCTGGCCTGACGTTCTTTGACTTCATCAAATACGATGCTCCTGCTGTCGTAATGATGATGGTCGTGATCATCGTCGTCTTCAAGTTCTTGTATGGCAAGAAGCTTCACGTGCACCAGGAGGACATGGATCACGTCATGGAGCTTGATGAGAACGAGGCGATCAAGGACCGCTTCCTGTTCCGCGTCTCCATTGCGATGATTGCCGTGGTAACGGTCTCGTTCATGGCTCATGGCGCCCTCAACCTTGAGTCTGGTGTCATCGCCCTTGCCGCTGCGGCCATCATTCTGCTGATATCGCGCGCAGACCTCGAAGAGGTCATTCACGACGTGGAGTGGCCCACCATCGGCTTCTTCCTGGGCCTGTTCATCGTCGTCGGCGGCATGGAGCACACCGGCGTCATCGAGATGATCGGCACTTGGATGGTCGAGATCACCGGCGGCAACATTGTTCTATTGATAGTCGTGTTGCTTTGGGGTTCGGCGATACTCTCGGCAATTCTGGACAACATCCCGTTTGTCGCCACGATGATCCCCATCATCGCCGTTATGCAATCGCAAGGCGTTGACGTGGCTCCGCTGTGGTGGGCGCTGTCTCTCGGCGCGTGCCTGGGCGGCAACGGCACGCTCGTGGGAGCCTCGGCCAACGTGGTGCTTTCCTCCATTGCAAACCGCGAGGGTTACCCGATATCCTTCATGAGCTTCACCAAGGTCGGTTTCCCGATCATGATCATCACCATAATCGTGGCAACCGTGTACATGCTGGCGCTTAACTCGATTGGCTGGTTCGTGTAGCGTATAACTCGCATCCTCTGGAAAAGCGGCCTGCTTCAACTGAAGCAGGCCGCTTTTTTAATACCAAAAACAATAAAGATGATTAATTGCATATACAATGCTAATGAATTGTGGTTCTATTACTAATGCAGTAGATTTACTCTTCATTTTGTAGGGGATGCAAATGGAGCAGAACTACGAAAACGTTTTCGACACCATGATGCTTTATCATTTCCTAATCGAGCGCGATGTTTTCGCCGTTCGCGAGGATCTCACGAAACAGCAGGAGATCGTGCTTGCGGGCATCGCCATGTTCGAGCCTGTCGGTTCAGGCGCGCTTGCAGATTTCTTAAGCCTTCCGCCGCAAAACGTCAGCCGAAACGTCATCGACCTCGAGTCGCAGGGTTTAGTGACGAGAACGGTCGATCCCGAGAACCGTCGTCAAGTCATTCTCACGATAAGCGACCGGGGGAGAGATTTCATTTCATCACATCGCAAAAACGTGAATATGAGGCTTGACGTTTCGCTCGGCGGTCTCAGCGAAGACGAGCGCGCACTGCTTGTAGATGTGTCGCGGGTTGCCAAGAACCTTCTTCGCAAAGCATTGGAAGCGTCTACACGATAAGATTGGGCATACGCAGCCGCTCAACGAGCGAACAACATTAAAACGAAAGCGGCTTTTGACGTGGGACAGGATTGTTTGACCTGTCCCATTATCTTGTTTCACTATAATCATTCGAGAAGCATGGATGAACGGAGAATGATGTGAGAAACGTAAAGTCCGTTGTGTACGCATTCCTAATCGGAGGACTGTTCGCCCTGGTGTCGCAAACACTAACGACGTTTTGGGGTTACGTGTTGGGTGAGGAGCTCGAATTGTACGTGCCTTGCCTGACGCTCATCAGCATGGGCATCATCGGCTTCATCATGGCTGGTTTCGCCATTTATCAATACTTCATCGAATGGAGTGGTTTCGGCGGCATCCTGCCGTTTTCGGGGTTTGCAGTGGGTGTCGGCATGACCATGCTCGAGCCGTGGTTCGAAGGAAAGTCAGCAGGAAAGTCGATTTGGGCGGGTGTGTTCCTGCTCATATGGTTCAACTGCATCGTGGCGCTCATCACCGTTCTCATTGGGGTAGGCTGCGGCATGGCCGGCGTAACTGCAGAATCTGCTCCCGCGGTCGAAGGCGCCATCATATTCCCGCTTTCGTATGTTGGCGGCGGCATCATGTGCGCAGTATTCCAAGCGCTGTTCATCTTGGCGAAGAAGATTTACAAGAAATGCGCCCCCATTCACATGCTCGTGTTCGGTTGGCTTATGGGGGCCATCCTCGCGCCCACGGGTTTCTGCACGACGATGATCCACACGTTTGGGCAGGGCTTTGGAATCATGCTTCCCGTGGGCGGTTACCAGATGTACAACATCGGATACCTGTTGGCGCAAGGTGGTGCTGCGGCATCAGAAGGCGTTGCCATGCTCGGTGCGTTCGCCCTGGCGATTCTGGGCCTTTTCTTCACGGGTTTGGGAACGTTTTTGCTGTATCGGGCCAATTTCGGCCGAAAAACCGTCGAGCAAGTGCACTTTGAACGGGCGCAGGATCAAGAAAAGCGCTATGGCGCCATGGTCAAGGGCGATTAACTTACTTTTTGAGTACCCGGTACATGCCGGGCATGACTTCTTCGATTGTGCCGTCTGCAACGAGCATGTCCAAATGCCTTTTGTGAACACCGCGTATGGTGGCTTGTTGCGCCATGAACATGCCGCCTTGCAGCTTCGCCATCGTTAGCAGTTTGCCAACGGCGCTCATGGGAAGACCGTTGTCTTCGTTTCCCGTCGTCCATTTTTTCAACATGCTCGACAGACTCATGAGAACACCCCCGATATTCTCGTAACGCTTTGATGCTGGAAATCCTATTCCAGAAGGTAATCCAGGGCAATCGCCCGCAATCTTCCGAACTCACCCCGAAATCACCCACGGGCGATTGCTGCCTCTTCTTTCGCAGAGAAGAATTGCATGTACATTGCAGAGAGTCTGGATGCGTAAGCAAATGGGGGCCAGATAACTGTTTCGGCCCGACGTTGGGGCCAACAGGCTCTGCGGAAGTATTCTATTTACGAATGGAGGGGTAATGTCTACAGAAATCCTCAAAGCTGGCGAACCCGGAAGCCCGGGTTACCCGATTTTGAAGATGGATGATTCTCGGGCTTTGTTCCGTAGGATCATCGGCATCGTCTTGGCAGTCCTGTGCATTGTCGCAGGATTCATGCTCCCGCTTCCGGATGGGTTAACGCGTGAGGGCATGGAATCCATCATGATTCTCGTTTCGCTGATCATCATGTTCGTCGCGCGCACCTTCCCGGTGGGCATCATCGCGCTTTTGTACGTGATCGTGTGCCCGGTCGTCGGGGTCTGCACGCCCGCGCAGGCATATGCGGGCTTCGGCAGCGTGATGTTCTTCTTCGTTATCACCGTTTCGGCTATGACGGTCGTCATCCTTAAGACCACGTTGCCCGTGCGCCTCGTGTCTTGGCTCGTTTCCATTGCCAAGGCCAATCCGAAGCGCGTCGTTTTGGGTTTCATGTTCTCGACGTGGCTGTTCTCATCCATCATGTCGAACATCCCCACGGCTTTGCTGTTCATCGGCATCGCCATGCCCGTACTCGAGGCTATGAAGGCCGAGCCCGGTAAGTCGAACTTCGGCCGCTGCCTGATGATGGGCATCCCGACTGCTGGCATGGTCGGCGGTATTTCCACGCCGGTTGGCACGTCGATCAACATCATGGCAATGCAGTTCCTGCAGCAGGCAACGGGCATCACCATCGGCTTCGTGCAGTGGATGTGCATTGGCATTCCCATTGCCGCAATCGTGTTCATCGCCCTGTTCCTCACCATCACCACGCTGTATCCGCCTGAGGAAATCCCCGAGTTCGCGCTGAAGAGCATTCATGACCAGCGCGCTTCCTTCGGTAAGCTCTCGGTGTATGAGTGGAAGGTCATCTTCACGATCGGCGTCATGCTCATCCTGTGGATTGTCGGTTCGTATGTCACGCAGATCAACATGCTGTATGTCTCCACGTTCGGCCTCGTGTTCATGATGCTGCCGTTCAACAACATGATGACGTGGGACGAGTTCGAAGCTGGCTGTCCGTGGCAGATCGTCATGGTGTACGGCGCCGTGTCCGTCGTTGCCGTGCCGTTCCTGGCTACCGGTGCTGCTCAGTGGATCGCCGATACGTTCGCTGCTTTGACCGCTGGCACCAGCCCGATGATGTTCGTCCTGCTTCTGGCGCTGTTCATCACTTGCCTGAACGCAGTGTTCCCCATGGGTCCGGCTGTCGTCGGCCTGCTGTGCACGCCTATCGTCATGATCGCCGCCACGACGCAGCTGTGCAATCCGGCTCTGGCTGCCATGATCGTGGCAATGCCCTCGGAGGCGACGTTCATGTTGCCCTTGTCGATGATGTACCTGTTAACTTTGGAAAAGGGGTACTACACTATTGGCCAGGTTGCCAAGTCGGGCATCATACCGTCGCTTGTCCTGATTTTGGCGCTGGCGTTCATCGCACAACCGCTCTGCAACATATTCTGGTAGCAGGTTGGCAGAACAGGTTTTGTGTAAAAGCAACAACCGAAGGGTGCCTGGCGCTAAGGAAGTGCCAGGCACCCTTCTGCTTTCATACAATACATGGTAAAGACTGGGGGAGTCATGGAGTTTCTCGAAACGAAGGATGCTTTGCCCGTCACCAGGGGGCCTATCGTCGAGTCGCCACGCAGGCAGAAAGCCTTGGGCGTTTCACTTGAGCGACCGCTTACTGTCGTGTTCGCTCCTCCGGGTTATGGCAAGACAACGCTCTGCTCGTCGTTTTGCAAGAACCTGCCGGCTGGCAAATACAAGGTCGTGTGGCTGAGCCTCGACGAGTCTGACTCGCTGGGTCAGACTTTCGTGTTCGACTTGGTAAACGCCATACACCGCGCTTTGCCAGACCTGGGGTTATGGGATTTGTTGAGCAATCGCTTCGATGACCTCGACGACCCCGAGAAATCGTTCGACTTCCTCGTTTCGCTTGCCAATGCGCTTTCCCGTTCGAAAAAGCACCTCTACATCTTGCTTGACAACTACGATTTGCTGCCAAGCTCGTCTGCTGCCCACATACGTTACCTTGCCCAATCCGTGGCTTCGAACGTGTCGTTGGTCCTCATCACGAGTACGCCCGTGGGCATGGATTTCGGCGATCTGGTGCTTTCGGGCGATTTGGTGCAGATAACCACCGCTGACTTGCTCATGTCACGCGAGGAATGCGAGTTTTTCCTCGAGGAGAATTGCGGCATTAAGTTCACCGAAGAGCAACTTGACGAGATTTGCTCGTTGTCATGCGGATGCGTGTTTTCGCTCAAGGTCATCGCCACCTGCTTTGCGGAAACGGGCGACAACAACGGCAATTATGCCAGCACGCTCGAGCGATGCAAGTCGCGTTTGCAATCGTTCGCGCTCAGCCGCCTGTTGCGCATGTTCGACGAGCAGACGGTGCGCTTCCTCGTGAAGATGTCGTTCGCGCCGCGTTTCACGGTGGGTTTGTGCAATGCCGTCGGAATCGAAGAGCTACAACGCGACGCTATCGTGAAACTGAAGGCGAGCGGCGTCCTGGATGAGCAAAGAATCGGATTCGGTAGTTGGTACAGCATCGCGGAGCCGTACGAAGACGCTTTGATCTCTCTGAGAGACCAGTACCTTTCTAACGAGGAACGTGCGAGCGTGTGCGATGCGCTCGTGAAATGGTACGAAGACGAGGAGATGATAGAAGAAGCGCTCGAATTGTTGATCACGCAGAAAAACGAAAGTCGTTTCATCAGCTTGTTCACGCGCAATATGGAGACGCTGCTTCAGCGCAACGACGGGTCTCGCATCCTCGAGTGGTTGGGCGGCATGTCCGAAACCGCAGCGACGAGCAACCTAGTAACCATGCTGGCGTCTGCCTGGGGGTGTTTTACGGCAGGGCAACCAGAAGAATCGCTTGTATGGTTGCGTTATGTTTTCGCGGGTTATAACTACGAGCATATCCGCACTCGCGAGGAAAACCCCGATTATTACGATCTGTGGTCGCTCATAAAGACGATTGAGGCGTGCGCCACATCGCAAACCGGTGATTACAAGCAGGGGATAAAGCTCTCGGAGGCGGGAATCGAGCGTTTGGGAGACGTTTCGGAAGTGCTTGCTGACAGGACGAACCTGTGGCTTTGGATGACGCTGTGACACAACTTGGGCGAGTCGTACATGATGACGGGCGAGATCAAGAAGGCAATCGAGGCGCTCTCCACGAGCAGGGTCGATAGCATCGTAGCCCGAAGGCCCATCCTGTACCATTTCAATTCGTACGAAATTGGCTTAATTCGCCTCTTTGGGGGAAACCTGCAAGCTGCCGGGCGACTGTTTAGGGAAACCCTGCGAATCGGCAAGACCGGCATCCCCGTTCCGCAAACCTGGGCTCAGGGCCTTGTGCATTTGGGGCTTTCGCAGTTGATGTTGTACGAGGGACGCATGCAGGATGCTTACAAGGCATTCGAGTCTGCGCGAACGCTCGTTTCCGAATCGACGAACATCGATGGGTATCTCGAGTGCATGATACAGCGATGCGCGCTCGAGCTGGCTTCGGGAAACGTCGCCCGTGCCCATTCCGCCATTTGCGAGGCGTACAACGACGCCATGTCCGTTTGCGTCGCACGCGGAGTCGCGCAGGATGTGCTGATAGAGAGGGCAAAGGTCGAGGTGCTCTTGGGTAACATGATGGCAGCTCAGCAAGTGCTCTCGGAGTGCGAGGATATGATTGCGCCCGAAGATGCGGTACGAGTGTCGAGGTTCAAGGGCATATGCGCCTATTATCACGCTGTGAGGAAACAGCCGGAAACGGCACTGGGTCTTGTGGAGGAAGCCATAGAATTAGCCAACGGTTTGGATCTTGGCCTGCTATCCGCAGAGTTTTCGATGCTGCGGGCGGGAATCCTTTTGGACCTCGGCTTGAAGGGCGAAGCGGCAAAGGAGGCCGAAAACACGTTGCGGTCTTTGTCCGGGATGGGTGCCGTGGGCGTATGGAGGTCGTTCGAAAGTTATCCGCCCGTACGCAATGTGCCGGAAAAACTCGTGCATAGCTCAGATCCCGCATTCTCGTCGCATCGGCGCGATCGCGGGTTTGCGTCATTTGCGCAGTCATGCCTCGATTTTTTGGGCGGCACGCTGGTCAGCGAGAATGACGCAATTAGCGGTGCGGATGCGCTCACCGCAAAAGAGCAGCTGGTGTGCGACATGCTTGCTGACGGGAAGACGCGCAAGGAAATAGCCGATGAGCTTGGGGTTTCCACAAACACGGTGAAAACCCACGTCCGTTCGGTGTACCGAAAGCTCGGTGTGCATAGCAACAAGGAGCTGAAAGCGGCGCGCGGCATGGAAGGTTCTGATCTCATTTGATAATTGAATAACCTTTTGATTTGGAAACCCTCGCCATCAACTCGTGGCGAGGGTTATCTGTTTCACCCTTCCGATAACCCATTAGTCATCCCTGGGTGATAGCCCTATTCACGAGCAGGTTCGATACTACATGCGAGGGATTCCATCGTCATTTTGAGGGAGGCTCTTGCTCTGCCCCCATTCGGAGCAAGGGGCGAAAGATGGCGATGGGAGAAACACAGGCACAAGAGAAAGGTATTCGAATGTCTGAAGAGATTAAGGCCGCCGAAGAGACTCAGGAAGAGAAACCCCTGAAGCTCGGTCGTCGTGGCACCCGTAGCGACGGTTTGCACATTTCGATGTACAAGAACCGCGAGATCGACGAAGACGGCATCATGTGGGTCAAGTCCCGTTGCTGGGGTTGCCATTGCAACTGCGGCATGCTCGTCGGCGTGAAGCCGGATGGCACCATCAAGGAAATCCGCCCGAACGAAGAGCAAGACACCGTCATGTGCGAGCGCGTGGGCGACCACGGCGAGCGCATGATCAAGTTCCACTACCACAAGGACCGCGTCAACTACGCACTGCGCCGCAAGGGCGAGCGCGGCAGCGGCGAGTGGGATCAGATCCCTTACGAGCAGGCTCTCGATGAGATCGCCGAGAAGCTCGACAAGCTGAAGAAGGAATACGGCGCCAAGACGCTGTGCATCGCTGAGGGCACGTACCGCTCCGGCCATCTGTGGGCACGCGCCCGCTTCACCAACCTGTTCGGCAATCCTGGCAACCTGCTGGACCCGGGCCAGATTTGCTGGTGCTGGATTTACGCCATCAACATGGCCATCTGCGGCTTCCAGATCGAGCTTTCGCTGCCGCCGACCATTTTCTACTCCAACTGCATCGTGCAGTGGGGCATCAACCCCAACCAGAAGTACGGCCCGAAGGGCCCGGCTTGGCGTCTGTACGAGCAGGTGCTCGACAAGGCTGAGCGTCCGCGCATCATCGTCGTCGACCCCGAGGGCATCGAGATGACGCGTCACGCCGACTACTGGCTGCAGGTTCGTCCTGGCACCGACCTTGCCGTCATGATCGCCTGGATCCAGACCATCCTGGCAGAAGGTCTGTACGATGAGGACTTCCTGAAGAACTGGACGAACGCTCCGTTCCTCATCAACGCCGACACCAAGAAGCTGCTGCGTGCAAGCGACCTTTCCGCTGACGGCGCATCGAACAACTTCATTGCTTGGGATACCGTCAAGGGCGAGGCCGTCGTGTGGGTTAGCGACGAATGCCGTTACGAGCGCGAAGGCGTCGAGGTTGACCTTTGGGGCAACGACTATGACGTGACCCTCGCCGACGGCACGGCCATCAAGGCCAAGACCGCCATCATGGAGATTTGGGATCGCGTTTCCACGATGACCCCGTGGGAGGCTTCCAAGATTTCCGGTATCCCTGAGCGCAAGATCAAGGAAGCTGCCATCTGCTATGCCGAGAATACCCCCGGCGTTATCGTGTGGGGCATCGGCGGCGGCGACCAGGTCGGCTACAACGCCACTGGCTGCGCCATCGCCAAGACGCTGCTGCGTGCCATCACCGGCAACGTCGACGTCCTCGGCGGCGAGTACGTGGGTGAGCCCGGTCCGGTTATGGCCAACGGCATGTTCCCGCTGCGCGAGTCCGAGATGGAGCTCTCGCATATGGTCAAGCCCGAGGACCGCGCCGACTTGCTGGGCGGCGACGTCAACCGCCTCGTCGGCTGGCAGGGTTTCGAGCCTATCGACGAATGCTTCCAGAAGATGTGGCGTATCCCGCGTCCGCAGGTGCATCAGCTGCTCGCCAGCGCCCCCATGGGCTTCCGTGCCATGATCACGGGCAAGCCTTACCCGGTCAAGGCGCTCATCGCCTGGTCCTCCAACCCGATGGCATGGATGGCCGACACCAATATGGTGCACGAAGCGTTGCGTAGCCTCGACCTGCTGGTCGTCGTTGATTACTGGATCACCCCGACGGCTGCACTGGCTGACTATGTCATGCCCGCTGCCGACTGGATGGAGCGCCCGACGTGCACCACGTCCGAGGACTCCTCCGACTACATGTGCCTCGGTGACCGCGCGGTCGTTCCCGAGGGCGAGCGCCATGTCGACTATGACTTCTTCCGTGGTCTGGGCATCCGCCTGGGTCAGGAAGAGTACTGGCCTTGGCCGACGTACGAGGACTCCATCGAGTACCGTGTCGCACGCGTCGGCTTGACCTACGAGGAAGCCATCGAGCAGGGTGCCCTGTTCTCCGAGATGCGCTTCGAAAAGCACAAGGAAATCCTGCCGAACGGTCTGTACCGCGGTTTTGCAACTGTCTCCAAGCGTATGGAAATGTTCCCCTCCATTATTCAGGACCTTGGCTTCGATCCCATCCCCGAGTACCGCGAGCTTCCCGAGACCATCGCTTCTGATCCCGAGATGGCCAAGGAATACCCGATTACCTGCACAACCGGTGGTCGTTTCATCCCGATGTTCCATTCCGAGTTCCGCCAGCTGGGTCTGGGTACCCGCGAGCTGTGGCCGTGGCCGGTCTTCACGATCAACCGCCGCACCGCTCAGGATCTCGGCATTCGCGACGGCGACTGGTGCTGGATCGAGAACAAGCGTGGCCGCATTCGCCAGCGTGCTAAGCTGACGACCTCCATCGGCCTCAATGTCATCACGGTTCAGGCTTCCTGGTGGTTCCCCGAGATGCCCATGACCGAGCCTTGCCTGGGCGGCGCGTTCGAGTCGAACGCCAACGTCCTGTGCAACTCCGATCCCGAGACCATGGACCCGGCATGCGGTTGTTGGTTCAACCGTGGCTTCCTGGTAAAGGTTTACCGCTGCGACGAGGCGTTCCCGAGCGAGCACATCGTTCCTGCGGTGCCGATTGAAGACTCCATTCCTCCGTACATCCCCGAGGGCGATCGCGGCCTGACCCCGATTGGCCCCGTGCGCGAGGACAACTACGGACCGTATGGCCCCGAGTGGGGCACGTGCCCGGATACCCCTCTGGAGTGGGCAATCCACTAGGAACTGCGTGTTGTATGAATGGGGGTGGCTTACGGGCCGCCCCCAGTCACTGTGCTAAAGCGGGCTTTCCGTATGCGGGGGAGAGGGCATAATCTCCAACGCAAACGGGAAGCCCGCTGCAAGGAGAAGGCATGTCCGCGCCTGATTTCTACCGGTCGATAACGTTCAACCCCAGATTCCACATGGACGTATGCACGAGGTGCATGCGTTGTTTGAAGGCATGTGGGATGAGCTTGATAAGCTGGGATGGGGAAAAACTTGTCGCCGAAAAAGACAGGTGCCGCAATTGCAGGAGTTGCGTGCATACATGCAGGGAACATGCTATCGAGATCACCATGAAGGCGGGCGGCCCGGGGGCCGGCCACCTGAAGAAAGAGCTCTATTAGTCCGTCAATCCATCAGCTCCAGGGCCACTGGCAGGGCAACCATGTGGCCTTGGAGGTGGGAGATTGCCTACAATTTGCATGACCGCCTGGGGAGGCGGGGATAAGGGGGTAACCATGAGCACCGTAAAGGCTAACCGAATTTCAGCAAGTAAGGTGCGGCTTGACATCGTCGCCGAAGCACACGAGGTCGACGAGGCCATCCGTTTCGCAGATACTATTGTGTCACGCCTGAAGGAAAGGCCGTTGGGCGAAAAGCAGTTGGGAGTCGATCCTGAAAAGACCGCGCGTAATGCAGTCTTGTCGCGCGCGACGCGCTCGATTGTCGAGAGCACCGTTGAACGCGCAGTTCACGACGAAGGTTTGCGTCTTGTCAGACAACCGTCTTTGTCGCTTGACAAGCTCGTCACGGAGGGGCAGCCGTTCTCGTTCTCGGTCGAAATCGATACCGTGCCGCTACTGAGGCTTTCAGACTATTCGAATTTGAGTGTCGAGGTTGATTATGATTTTGACGTAACCGACGAAGATGTTGACGATCGCCTCGAGGAGATACGTCAGCGCTGTGTCGAGGTGAAGAAAGACTCTCAAGATCCAATATCGGATCTCGACTTGGTCGAGTTGTCATTCGAGAGCTTCATTGACGGGAAACCGTACGAAGGCAGCGTCGTCAAGGACATGATGTACGAAATGGGAAGCGGTAACCTGCCCGATGAGTTCGAGCAAGGCTTGCTGGGCATGAAGACCGGCGAGGAGAAAACGATTGAATTCGTCGTGCCTGACGATTTTGCCAATGAGCAAATTGCAGGCAAGAACGCCCGTTTCGACGTGAAAGTCGGCCGCGTCGCTGCACGTAGCCTTCCCGACATCGATGAGGCTTTCGCGAAAGATTTCGGATATGAGAGCCTGGATTTCTGGCGTAAGAAGATTGCCGGCGAATTGGCACAGCAACGTGAGGCCGACTACGACGGCGCAAAGGAGGCAGCGGCGCGTAAAGCGCTCGCCGATTGCCTGCTCGATGACGTCGATCAGGATTTCGTTAACGCACGCGCCGAGCAGATGTTCCAAGCATTCGCCACTGACCTGCGTAAACAGGGTGTTTCATTCGAGGAATACAAACAATACCTGCAGATAACCGATGAGGACATCAGAGCCGAGATGCGCGAAGAAGCCGCTCATCTGGTACGCGAGAACCTTGCGCTTGAAAGCCTGTTCGAGAACGAGGGCATGTCGCTGTCCGATGCAGACGTCCAAAAGACTGCTGACGAGCTCGCCGAGGAAAGCGGATCGCCTTCGATTCCGCTTGCAGAGTTCACGAAGGAACAGCAAATCGCGATTCGCGAAATGACAATGCACCGTATGGCAACAGAATGGCTATTGGAACACGTGCAATTCGTGTAATATGTATCCCATCGCGTATTCGCGTTTGGGGAAGGGGATAACTCTATGAGCGAAATGACAGTACAGCAAATTAAGAGCAAGCGCATCGTGTACTTGGCTGCGTCCACGTTCACGCTCTTGTTCTTAGGTCTCATCTACGCGTTCTCGATGTACGCGGCGCCCATGTGCGTCACGTTCGGTCTTGAGAAATCGCAGATCGGCCTAACGTTCAACATCATGATGATTGCCTTCTGCATCGGCTGCGTAGGCGGCGCATTCGTCGAGAAGAAAGTCGGCGTCAAAGGTTCTATCATCATCGCAGCCATCTTGTTCGCTATCGGCTTCATCGGAACGGCCATGCTTGCAAATGGCAGCATCATGATGGTGTACGTTTTCTACGGTGTGATCGCCGGCATCGGCGTAGGCATCGGGTACAACTCCATCATCGCGACGACTAACGTGTGGTTCCCCGACAAGGTCGGATTCTCGTCTGGCGTGTTGATGATGGGCTTTGGCCTGGCATCGCTGATCATGGGCACTTTGTCTGTAAACGTGTACAACAGCGGCGTGCCGCTGCCCACGGTGTTCATCGGCGTTGGCATTATCGGAGGCGTCATCACGGCTCTCTGCGGCCTGATCCTGCGTCGTCCTCCTGCTGACATCGTCCAGCTCATGTGCCCCGATCGTGTCACGGCTTCTGGTTACGATCCCGCTGATGAGGATTTCCCGCTGAAGACGCCGTTGTTCTACATCTACTGGGTGTGGGCCATCATCGTCATCGCCATTGGCCTTGCAACTATCGGCAACTGCGCTTCCGATGCCCAGCTCGTTGGTTGGGATGTCGGGTTCGCCACGCTGCTCGTCGGCCTGGTTTCCACGTGCAACGGCTTGGCCCGCGTTATCATCGGCATGATTTACGACAAAACGAACGTCAAGGTCACCATGCTCGTCGACGCCATCATTGCCCTCGTTGCAGTCGCCAGCATCGTCGGCGCGTTCACGCTGAACATCCCGGTGCTGTACGTCATCGGCGCGTTCTGCTGCGGCTTCTGCTACGGCGGCGTGCCCGTCGTGGCATCTGCCTTTGCACGTCAGCGCTTCGGTGCCAAGAACTATCCTGTCAACCTTTCGATCATCAACTTCGGCATCGTGTTCGGCTCGCTGCTCAACGTTGTTATCCAGGCAGTCGTCGGCGGCGACGCCCGTCTGGCAGTGTTCAGCGTGCTCGTCGTGTGCGCGATTATCGCAGTGCTCGACGTTATTCCGTTCTCAAAGATGTTCAACAAGAACCAGGAAGAGCTCGAAGCCCGCAAGGCTGCGCACGAAGCACAGTAGCGTTTATTGAGCATAAACATAAGTCCGCACATGGCAACATGCCATGTGCGGACTTTTTTATTCCGGAAATCTAGTATTCGGAGTGCAACGCCACTTCCCGAACGAACGAGCCCTGATCGTCAGAATCGAGGACGAAGTATGCGATTGCCGGCGAAACATCGAGGCCATCCAAAGCGCTCAGGTACTTAATCGGAAATGCAAGGCTTTGCTCATCATCGCTGGGCATGAAGTTCTTACATCCCGCAAATGTGAGGGCGTTAAAGGCCTCGTCACGGTCATCGCCATACACCTTGGCGCATTTTAGGAAGAAATCGCCCTCGTCAAACGTGAGGATGGGCGTCATGTTGGCGCCGCGTTCGTTTCGCAGGCGCATTTCGGAACGATGCTTGTTGTCAAGCGAGCAGTAATGAATGCCAAATGGCATATCGTTCTGGATGCCCCAAAGCATCAGCTGCAGGCACAGCTCCTCGCTGCCTGCAACGGGCAAGCCGCCAGAGTATCCGTAGTCGTACATGACATCGAACGGTGGGTTGCGAATCTCGAAGCCGCGCTTATCGTATTCATCCCAGCTGTGGAAGGGGAAGCAGAATTCAAGCAGGTTAATGCCGTCGATGCCGATGTCCGCCCATCGCCTAAACAGCTCGTGCATGCGCTCCTCGGTATTGGGGATGATTGGCATTTCGACCATGAGGGACGGTATATGGCGCTTTGCGATTTCCATGGCGGCGAGTACGCGCTCTTGCCTTTCGAGCGTATCGTCCTGCTTTACGCTGAACCGCATTTCGTCGAGCCCTGCCTCGCGCAAACGCATGGCGCCATCTTCGGTAAGTAGATCCCCCGAGGTGTACATGCGCTTGTGGGCGCTGGGGAACCGCCTTCGCGCGTTTTCGAGCAGCTCGATGGAGTCGTCGAGAACCAAGAGGGGTTCGCCGCCCGTCAAGCCGAGTACGGCCAGCCCATCGTGCCCGTAGCGCCGTTCGGCGTCTTCGAGGCCTTCGCGCCAAGGGCAACCCTCGCGTACGAACTTCCTGTAATCGGCAACGTTGTAGTTGAAGCAGAAATAGCAATTGCGATGGCACCTGAACGTCGTGGAGAACGTTTCGGAGCCGTTGTTGCCCGTGCATTCGACGCACGCTTTTGACTGCCACCCCCATACGATGGACGCCCCGGCGTTTTTGAATTGGGCACCGGCCTCTCGCAATTGGTCACGCAGCGCGTCGATGGCCGCCTGGTTGACGCCGGGCTCTGCAAACTTCACGCCCATGTTTTCAAGTGTGCTTATGTATTGCCGTGCGCCTTCTTCGTACGCGCGCAATTCGGCGGCGAGAACCTCGTTAACCATGCAAATCCTCCCAAGCGCAGTGCTTAATGACGATTATACATGCATGTGACATAAGCTAAACATTTCCGAGAAACGCTTCGATTTCCTCGTTGATGGCATCGCGGTTCGTGTCGGTGGAAAGCCCCGTGCTGTGCGCGTGATAAGACTCGCTTCCGAAACGGGCTATGAACTGGGACGTGTCATGACGCGCTGTGAGCTCGGTGACGAACACCAACATCTCGCGATCTTCGCCAAACGTGTCCGAGATGAATACGAACGCGTTATCGAGTGCTGAGGAAACATCAGCCGAATGTGCCTGCAGGTTTTCTACGAGAGAGCGGTAAACAGATTGAATTGCCTCGAACGTTTCTGTGCTGTCAGAATCAGGCGCCCTGTTTGCAAAGGCGGCGATTTCCTTCAACTGTGCCAACGCCGAAAGCGTTAGGCGCTGTGTTTCTTTGGGCGTTGAAGGGTTGTCTGCCTGTTTAGACGCTTCAATTTCAAGATCTTTAAGGTGCGCATCGACGATGTCTTGGATGCGGGATCCGTCTTCGAGGTGCGTTTTCGTATCGCGCAGGATATCGCGGACGATTTCGAGTGCACCAGCGCGCTCTCGCACGCCACGCATCCGGGTTGCGAGGCTGTCGAGCAACAACGACATCAATGCCAGGCGTTCGTCGAATTCGGCTTTGCGAGCCCGTTCGATGATCTCGGCAGAGACTTCGCCTGCAAGAATCGCGTCGACCTGATAATCGGAGCGGTACTTCTTGAACAGCTCGTAATATGATGCGAAGCGCTCGGCGATTTCGCCATGTTGCAAGTACTGGGTGATGACATCGCCGTCTACGGGAAGGTCAAGCTGCTCGTACAGCTGCATGAGACTCGAAAGCTCGCTCCAGCTGCGTGCGCTTACGAAGCTCTTGCCTTCAGGCGTGGATTCGACCAAGTAGAAATCGTCAGGACAAACCGAAAGGTACGTCATGATAGCGGGGTGCACGGCGCAATCACGGGCGTAGGCGCGCCATGCGTCGAAGCTGGGCTTGACTTCTATCTTGCGCAGGCGGTCAAGCGTGACGATGTCGAATTCGTGAACCGACTTGTTGTACTCAGGCGGGTTACCGGCGCATACCACGATCCATCCATTTGGCACGCGATGGCGTCCAAACGTCTTGAACTGAAGGAACTGCAGCATTGAAGGATAGAGCGTTTCGGAAACGCAGTTGATTTCGTCGAGGAACAGGATGCCGTTGTCAAGGCCGCTTCGTTCCATGAACTCGTATACGCTGGCGATAATCTCGCTCATCGTGTATTCGGAGACGTCGAACTCATCGCCCGTGCGGTACGTTCGGTGCACGATGAAGGGCAATCCCAGCGCGCTTTGGCGCGTATGGTGCGTCATTGAATACGAGACAAGTCCAATGCCCAGCTCGTCGGCGACTTGCGCCATGATAGCCGTCTTGCCGATGCCGGGGGCGCCCAACAAGAAGATTGGCCGTTGTTCGGCTGGCGAGATGCAATACAGCCCCGTGTCGTCCTTTGCCAAGTATGCCTTGACCGTGTTCTTGACCTGTTGTTTCGCCTCGGCAATATCCATATTCGACTCCTAAATCGTCTTGCCGCCTGAATCCATTTCGTACAATGTGTCCTCGTCGAGAATGACTTTCATAGCCCAAGGTGGCACGCGGCGACTTTTGCCATCTTCTTCAACGAACACGAATGCAACATCGTAATCGGGTGCTTTAACGGGGAAAGTGCCGTAGCCATCCGTGAAGTACACAACGCCTCTGAGGTCCTTGAATTCCCTCTTTGCCACGAGGTCGTCGACATAGGCGAACACTGGCCTGAAGTCGGTGCCGCCATAGCCCTTCACTTCGAACGTGCGCTGGTAGTCGGCAAATTCAGCGACGTCATGCACGACTTCGACTGATTGCACGTCGGCATCACATTGGATGATGTGCACGTTCACACGCTCGTCGAACCCGCTTGAGCGGCTCAGGATTTCATATGTGCGCGTGAGGAACAGCTGCACAAGTCCTCGCGAGCATGAGCCCGATGTGTCGATGGCGATAACAAACTCGCGAATGCGTTCGCTTTCCTTGTATTCGAGGGGCTCGACGAGCGGCATATTCTCGTACAGTTTCAAGCCATAGGTGTAGAAGATGTAGTCGAATTCCTCGTCGTTGAGCTTGGCGTCCTCGGCGCGCGTGGCAAACCGCCGCAAAAAATCGTCGTAGTTCACACGGCTGCGGTTAGCCAACGCGAGGTTGTCCATGAACGTGCCGGCTCCTTCGCCACGTTCTTTTTCAAGTGTTCGCAGCTCGGTTTCAACTTGCTTGGCAATTTGAGCCCAATCGTCCTCATCGCCATCGTCTGCGGCTTCTACGGGTTCAAGCTGCTCTCCTTCGGAGTATTCCGGCTCCGCTGCTTGCGGTTGCTGTTGCGAAGGCGGGGGAGTGTCGCCAGGAAGCTCTCTCTGCTCTTCTGAGCCGTTTTGACCGTTATCCCCCTCTTCGTTCCCACCGTTGCCGTCGTCGGAGCTCTCAGGCGGTTCTGCGTCTTCGTCGGGGTCTGCGTCGGATTCTTGTCCGTCGCTGTCGGGTACATCTCCGGATTCAGAATCCTCGGGATTGTCGGGTGGTTCTTGCGAGTCGTCGGCACTGCCAGATCCATCGCCTCCGCCAGAAGGCGATTGGTCTTGGTCTTCGTCTTTCGGAGGGTTCATCAATTCCCATAGATGGTGGTTGTCGTGCGCAAACGCATCACGGTAATGCTCGAGACTGGCTACGAGCCGCATTTGCTCCAACGAGCACTCCTCGCGATTGCTCAGAAGCATGACGCGGTAAAGCTTCGACGGTGTCAGTCCGCCACAAAGGCCGGATGCCCGTTCGGAAAGCTCTTTGACAAGGTCGTCGCCGTCGAGGGTGAATCGCCCATTGCACATTTCAAGCGCAATCGCCTCGATGCAGACGTCGCAAGCGAGCGACCAGAACTCGACGCTTGCGCGCACCGTGCGGAACGGGTGGCGGAATATGCAATGAAGGAGCGCATGCAGGTATGCGCGTACGACGAGGTCAGGGTTAATGCGAAAGGTGCCGATGACGGCTTTTGCGTTGTAATACAGAACGTGGCCGTCGGTGGCGAGCGCCGTCTTTGGTCCGACGATGGTTTTGGATGGATCGTTTATGAGCCTCATCGAGCAAAAGGGTATCTTCCACAGCGCCCGGTCGAGGAACCTGAACGACATCATGAGCGTCACACGGCATTCTGCGAGAACACGCTCGGCGAGAGACTCCATGGACTCGACGCGTTCAAGCGTTTTCTCGAGAAGCTCCTGGTCGGCGTCAGCGGCCCCTTCGTTCGTCATGTCGAATTGCTCTATCATCGCTCCTGATAATACCAATGGGGGTTACAAATCGAAATCGAACATCGGCGCTGCGAAACGCGACTTGCGTTCTTCGAGCAGCAATCGGGCGACGGGAACCCCGCCTGCGGCGTTCGCCACTTCGATGGAGTGGGCGATGTTGTCGGTGTCGATGAAGCCGAGGTCTAAAAGCATGCGCACGCCAGAACGGTCGTTGACGCGCGCGAAACGCCTTATGAGGCTGTCAAGGCACAGCTTGACGGTGGACTCGAATTCGCGCTTCCGCGCTTCCGATAGCATTCTTCCATTGCCGAGACGGTACAGCATGCGCACGGTGCGCTCGTCGCCAGGTTTCATGAACGATAGCGACGAATCGCAATCCCGAACGAGTTGGGGAAGGTCGATGACGCCTGTTCGGAACGCTTTGCGCTGCGCTATGGTGCCCGAGCTGTTCAGTGCCGGATAAACGCGGACGGGCACATCGTGTCCGTCGTCAACTTCCACGAGGTCAAGTGGATACGAGATCGAAAACGCGGAATGACCTATATGCTCGATGCCGGTATGAATGTGCAGCTCGCGTAAACGCTCGACTCCAAAGAGCGCGTAGTCTGCCACCCGCGTTACATCGGGGGGAACCGTGGCAATGGTGCTGCTTCCTACGAACTGAATAGCCTCTCTCGGTGAGTTGGGATCGGGCTTTTCGCAGAGGAATCCTTCGGCAAGCGAGAACTTGGGGTTTTCGGGTGAGACCTCGATGTCGAAGCGGGAAAGCGTTATTTCGTGGAGCTTGCCGGAAAGCGTCGTATGGTAAAAGTCGGTTGCACCGCGTCCGCCAAGCGTTCCATCCGAATTGTGCTGATTGGCAATCTGCATGTTCACCACAAGCGATGCGGGCCCAAGCTCTAGAAGCGTCGAGGGAACGCGTACGTGGGTGAGTGAAGAATGGTAGAACGCTTCGGCGCCAATGGAAACGAGGCCTTCCGGAAGCTCGGCCTTCGTCAAGCGTTCGCACTCGACAAAAGCGCGGTTCCCGATTACGCGCAGCGATGGGGGAAACGTAACCTCTTCGAGGCGCCTGTTGAAGGCAAAAGCGCGGTCTGCTATGCGTGTGGTGCCGTCGAGCACGTCATACGCGCCACGTACGTGGTCGATAGCGGATACGAGCTCAAGGCCGTCTTCAGCGTGCTTGTACAAGACGCCGCGCTCATCGGTGCAATACGACTCGTTTTTCTCTTCTATTAAGAACGTGCGCTTATCAACTGAGGCGTGCAGCTTCTTGCATTGCCCGAATGCGCGCTTGCCGATGAAGGAAACCGAAGCGGGGATGGCGATATGTTCGAGATGCGGGTTGTCGTAAAACGCATCTTCGCCGATTTCGACGAGACCCTCGTCAAGGTCAACTCGTTTAAGGCTCTTGCCCTCGGCGAAAGCGCCGGCGCCTATCGTCTTCACGGAACCGGGAAGCTGCAGGCTTTCAATTGTCGTGGAAATGAAGGCGCGATCGCCAATGCCCGTTATACCGTCGTGGAACGAGACGTGGCGGATCACCGTGTTGTAGGCGAAGGCTTCTTCTTCCACGCGCGTGCATGAAGGCGGAATGTCGTAATGCTCGACATTCGTGAGGCAACGGATAAGGGTCTTGCCGTCTTTCGAGAACAGGCAAACGCCGTCGGTTGAAAACCAGGGATTCGCCTCATCTACAACGAGCGTTTCGGCGAGAGCCGCATCGACCCGCGGTATCTCGATATCGTGGTCATGAGGGCCGATGACAAGGTGCGACGACATGTCGGCAGCTGTCTTCGAATTGCTCAGATGATATGCGCGCGGAGCGAGGGCCATGCAACTAATCGGGCTTGCGTATGTAGGCGACAGCCGCCACGAACAGCGCCTCTTCATCAGTTTCAACGACGGGAGCGCTGTACGTATGCTTGAACCCGGCATCCTTGGCAACCATTGTGGCGTCAAGGTAATCTGGCGCCCCGAAACCCAAATGTGCTAGCAGCTCTTCGAAGTACCGTTTGCTCGGCGCCGACTGGACATTGTTGCCAATCTCGCGCGCAGCGGACATGACGGTTTCGTCGCGCTCCGCGTTCGAAAGCACGGTTTCGCATATGAGCAAACCGCCGGGCTTGAGCACGCGGAACATCTCCGCGAAAGCGCGGTCGTAGTCGTAGGCAAGGTTGATGACGCTGTTGACGAACACCAAATCGAGCGAATCATCGGCTATGCCGATTCGTGCGAGGTCCTCGGGATAGGCAACATGAAATTCCATGTTGTTGTGCAACAGCCTGCTTTCGCGCCAGGCGCGCTCGCTGCGCTGCCATGCCTCGGCAATGAAATCGTCGCTCCAGTCGATGCCGATGACATGGCCCGTGTTGCCGACGCGCGAGGACAGCTTGAAGACGCCCTTGCCACGACGGCATCCGATGTCGAGTACGCGCTGACCTTCAAGGGCCATCGGAACAGACATCTTGCACATGCTGGAAAAGTTGTACTCGAAGATCTTCTTGCTGTAATACTCGACAATTTCGGGATCGGGTTGCGAAATTGCTGGCTCGTCAACCGAAAGGTCAGTCTCCCTCCGTTTCGGCGCTGCCCGTTGCAAACGTTTCGCCGGGAGCTGCAACGTGCTTGTATGCGAAGAAGCTCGGGCTGCCAAACGTACCGATGAAACGCGCGGCGAACATGTTGGTATCGAAGCCCTTGATGTACGCGGCGAGCTCGTTGCCTTCTCCATAGCACTCTTTTACGAATTTGAGAGAATTGGCGATGCCAGCCTCAGATTTCGTCTTGAGCGCCTCAAGCTTGCCGACTTCGCCACGGTATTCGAAATGAACGGTCTCATAGGCTTCTTCGCCTTCGGTTGTGCCGGCTTCGTTGCATGAGTCGATGAAGCCCTCGAGCATGTCCTTGACGAGCTCTTGCTTCTCGTACTCTTCAGAATCTTGCTCACCCGCATCGGCAAGATCGCTCATCGAGACATCGACCATCTTGACGATGAAGCCAAGCGCTTGGTCGACCGAAAGGCCGGCGGCGAACACGGGACGTGCTTGCTTCAGTCCCAGCGCAACGTCTTCGACAGCTTGTTCAAGAAGCAGCGTTTCCTCGAATGTGCTGCTGAGCGAGCCAATGAGGCGGTCTGTTAGCTTCTTCCGGTCATCGTATGAATACGAGCGTGCAGTTTCGAGATCGTCGTCAGTGGTGGTGCCTTCAAGAATCCTATCAATCATGCGGGTTCCTCTCAAAGAATCAGATAATGCCTCATTTTACCTGTTGAGCACAGGAGGTGTGGCAAAGCAGAATTGACGAGGTAAAAGGGCGGCCCGTTTCAAAGGCAGGCACTATTCGACGTCGTCAATCTCGAGCGATTCGACGAGGTTGAGAAGACGATTGCGGTTTGTTTGAATCTGAACGCTCGCATTGTGCGCATAGTATGAGTCGCTTCCGAACGTGCCGATGAACTTCGAAGTACCGCCATGACCGGTGAGCTCTGCGACGAAGACGGCGATTTCCCTTCCGTCTCCGAATGCTTCTTCTAAAAACGCAAAAGCGTTATCGATGGCAGCGCTCTGGCGTTGAACCTTTTCTTTGAGTTCGCTCACATCTGACTCGTAAAGATGGGTTATGAAATCAAGGGTTTCCTGACCAGGCGCGGTTTCATTGAGTTCGCAGGCAAGCGCATATTCTCCAAGACGTTGGACGGCAAGGCGCAACGGACGCACCTGGAAGTCGGTCGCAGTATGGGCGGAAACACGCGCCTTGGCATCGTTAGCTAGCGATTCTGCAGCAGCTTCCAGAGCGGGTCGCATAGCAGCTCCCGAAAGGATCTGGGGCTTGACTTCGCGCAACGAGTCACGCAACGCGGCTGTACGCTGTTCGGCTTCAAGTGCGTCTTGACATGTGCCGTCAAGCGCTTCGAGCATCAGGTTGATAACCGCCAAGCGTTCGTCGAACCTTGCATTGCGTGCACGCTGGGTTAGTTCGGGTGCGGCGTCGCCAGCTAGGATATTGGGAATCTGGTAGTCGCCGCGGTACTTGGTGAACAGCATGTAGTACTGCGTGAAGCGGTCAGAAATACGGTCGTCTTGAATGTATTGGCTGATAAGAGCCCTTCCGATTTCCTTGCCTTGCACTTCGTAGAGCGAAATGATCTGCGAAAGGTCATCCCAACTGCGGGCGGTCACGAAACTCTTTTCAGTTGGCGTCGAATGCACGGAGTAAAAGTCGTCCCTTCTCACTTCCAGGTGCGAAGTGATAGCGGGGTGGACGCCTGTTGCGCATGCATAGTCGAGCCATGCTTCCAAGTCCGGCTCGATGGGGATTTTCCTCAAGCGGTCTAACGTGACGACGTCGAAGTCGTGAACCGATTTGTTGTACTCCGGCGGATTGCCCGCGCACACGACTATCCAGCCATCGGGGACCTTGTGACGCCCGAACGTCTTGAACTGTAAGAACTGCAGCATCGATGGGTACAGGGTCTCGGACACGCAATTGACTTCGTCAAGAAAGAGTATTCCGGTCTTGTGCCCAGTCGTTTCGGCGTATTCGTAGATTGCAGAGATTATTTCGCTCATGGTGTATTCAGAGACGCTGAATTCCTCGCCGTCGAACACCTTGCGCACAATGGAGGGAAGGCCCAAGGCGCTTTGCCTGGTGTGATGGGTCATGGAGTAGCTAACCAGCCCGATGCCCAGATCGTTTGCGACTTGGCTGACAATGGCGGTTTTCCCAATGCCAGGCGCGCCAAGCAGGAAGATTGGACGCTGGGCTAGTTCGGGTATCAAGTATGCGCCGGTCTCATCTTGCGACAAGTAAGCTTCCACCGTATCCCTGACTTGTTGCTTTGCGTCTGCGATATTCATATTCGAGCCTTTCTCGACACGTGAAGCGCGTTAGAGCTCCACTATTTGGTTTCCGTCCATGACTGCCTTCATCGCCCACGGCGGGACGCGCGTGAGGAAGGCGGGGTTAGGTTCCACAAACAAGAACACGGCATCGTAGCTGGGGCGTGAAAGGGGATATTCTCCTTCACCGTCAGTCAGGTAGATGATTCCTTTCAGGTTCTTGAATTCTTGGCTGGCGATGGCGTCGTCGACGTATTCGAACACGGGTCTGAAATCCGTGTTGCCCAGGCCGCTCATCTTGAAGTTCTTGAAATAGGCGTCAAGGTCTTCGACGCTCTTGACTTTCAGGACATCGCGTATCTCGTCATCGCATTGCACAATGTGCACGTTAACGTCATCGCCGAATCCATCGGCGCTCTTAAGGATGTCGTACGTGCGTTGGACGAATCGGCGGACTAAATCACCCGAACATGATGCGGACGTGTCGACAGCCACGACAAAATCGCGAACACGGCTTCTCTCCTGATACTCCAGCGGCTCGATAAGCGGCATGTTGCTGTAGAGGGTCAACCCGTGGTTGTAGTAGATGTAGTCGAATTCGTCGGGGCTCGTCTTGACTTCCTCAGATAAGCTGGCGAAGCGCTTGAGGAACTGATGGTAGTCAAACCGCTTTTGACCAGCCAAGTTCAGGCTAACTGTGAACGTGCCGACTTCATAACCCGTTTTCTCTTGGCGCTCGCGCAAATCAGCTTCGACTTGCTTTGCAATCTTATCCCAGAGCGAAAAGTCGAAGTCGGTGTCGGATGACTGGTCGTCAAAGTCGTCGGGCCATTCTCCGAAAGCGCTGGAACCGTCTTCTGCTCCTGCCGCGCTCGCGTCGGCATCATCGGGTTTGGGCGACGAATTACGGCTTGTCGGCGAGCTGAGGCTTTCCAATGGTCCTTCTTTCGCGTTGCCCGTGTGTTCTTCATCGCTCTTCGCATCGTCAGCAGGCAAGAAATCTGAGGCGACATGCTTTGGTTTTCGCCGCATGGCTTCTTTGAATTTCAACGTTCCGCGAGGCCAATATCCGTGCTCGTCGGCGACGAAAAGGGCTTCGAGGCGATTGACGAGTTCATTGGGCAAAGCGCCTTCGCTAACTGCTGCACCGTTTTTGGTCAAGGCGATTGCGTGGTAAAGCTTTTCCGCAGTTAAAGCAGCAGAATACGTTCGCAACTCGGCAAGAGCCTCAGCACGCTCGTCGTCGCCATCGCAGCTGAAGCGCCTGCTTGCAAGGTCGTGAACCGTTGCACCAAATGCGATATCGCAGGAGATGTCCCACCAGTTTCGCCGAGGGTGCCTAGCATCAAACGGATGGCGATAGACGCAATGAAAGATCAGGTGCAAGTACGACTTGACAAGCTCGTTGGGGTTGTCCCTGAAAGAGCGGATGACTTTTTGCGCATTGAACCCGCACTTGCGCCCGTCCGTTGCCAAGACCGCATGCTTCAACGGCACGCTGACAAAAGGCATCGCATACAAGGCGGGTCCCATGAAGCGGTAAGCGACGAGCGCAGCCGAACGGGTTTCTTCGAGAATCGCGAAGGCAACGGATTCTATCTGCCGCTGCTTATCGGGGTTAGATGGCATAGTCCCAACCCGCTTTCCCAAACAGCTGTTGCTTGGCTTGCAAGAGGTAGCCTACCGCCGCCGTTTCATCGAATTGCGAGAGCACGTCGATGATTTGCGTGACGTTTGATTCGTCGAGCAAGCCGCATTGGAAAAGCTGGTCAAAGCCGTTCCAATAATTCGAGGTGGCAAATTCCAGGCAGATGACGTCCAATGATGCAGAAATGCGCCTGCGGTATCGAGGCTCGGTTCCAGGCGACGGAAAACGTCTGCTCGTAAGCCGGTCGAGCATGGCCCTCGATAGAGCCGGCAAGTCAAAGACAGTTGCCAGCGAGTTGTCGAATGTAGAAATCGCTTGGTCGATATTGACCGATTGGGCTCGGAACAAACTGGCAAGCGTCTTTCGCGCCACGTCTTCGGAAGGCATGGATTGGGAAAGGACACTCGAGTCGTTGCATTCTATGACAAGCGTGTCACAGGCGTTTCCGGGAAAGACCGTGTCGCGTGTCGTCGGTCGAAGGCGCTCAGATAACCGTAATGTGAGCATGTGCTCGACGCCGGTGAATGCGGGCGGTGACACAGAATCGATTTGTCCGCTCAGCGTGACGTCTTGCCTTGCGTTCGGACACGCAATCGCCCTCAGCCCGTTTGGATGGCGCCTGCAAAGCACGCCGCCTTCTATGGCCAGTTCGGTGTTTCCATCCTTGACGACAATGCTCGTTAACGAGCTTGGCCGGATGGTGCTCGGCGGGGTTTTATAACTGCCGTAGAGGTTAAACGAGTCGTCTGCGATATCGGTGCATGTCGCCGGGATGACAAGGCGCTTGAGCGCCGTTGATCGGAAGGCGCCAGAACCCACGGATTTCAGAGTTTCGGGCAAAACCACTTCGCGAAGGGACACGCAGCTTTTAAAGGCGTCTTTGCCAATGCTCTTAAGGCCGTTGGGTAAAACCAGGCTCTTTAGCGTGAAAAGCCGCGAAAGCGATGAATCTGCCAATCCGGTAACCGGATAGCCGTCAAGGACATGCGGGATTGCGACTTCGCTTGCCGAAGTCTCGCATCGGACGATAAGGGCGCCGCCATCGACGAGATCGTAAGCGATGCGTTCGCCCGTATCGAGCTGTGTCCATTTGGTTGCGTTCATGCCGGAGTCTGTCTAAGGTGCCAGCCTATGAATGAATCTTATGGGAATGGTATAAGGCGGGCAACATCCGCGCGCTCCCCGCGTTTCACCCCAAAACGAGGAGCACCTCACCCATTTCGAAAAAGGGTGAGGTGCCAAGATAATCACCGCTGAGCTACAGCGCTGAATCCCCGTCATTTAATGTTCGCATGAACTTCTTGCAGCGATCTAACCGTGTTCGAACCCGTCTCCTTGACTGTCTTGATGCCGATGGCGGCCGCTTTGCCGGCAGCCATAGTCGTGATGTAGGCAACATGGGCCTTGATGGCGGCGCGCCTCATGGCACTGCCATCGTCGGCAGATTTAGTCGTAGTCGAAGGCGTGTTGATGACGAGGTCCGCATCGCCGTTGAGGATGAGGTCGATAA
Source organism: Eggerthellaceae bacterium (assembly GCA_017511465.1). GTDB lineage: Bacteria > Actinomycetota > Coriobacteriia > Coriobacteriales > Eggerthellaceae > UBA9715. The sequence continues at coordinate 38,287 of JAFWJU010000085.1, forward strand.
CGTTAGGACGACCTTCGGAATACTTCAGCGTCAGCGTGGCGGGAATGCCTGCTTCAACAAGCGCGTCGCGCGTACCGCGCGTTGCGATGATCTCGAAACCGGCGTCGATGAGCGCGCGGCCCAAATCGACGAGCTCGTCTTTGTCGCGATCAGAGATGCTCAGGAGCGCTGTGCCTCCGAGCGGCAGGACCGTTTGCGTTGCCTCTTGCGACTTGAAGAAGGCCTCGCCGAACGTGCGTGCAAGGCCAAGGACCTCGCCAGTCGAACGCATCTCGGGACCGAGCACGGGATCGACCTCGGGGAACATGTTGAACGGGAACACCGCTTCCTTGACGCCGTAATGGTTGTACGTCACGTCTTTCAGCGCGGGAACGGGCGAGGGGCGCCCTGTTAGCGGCATGGTGATGACGTCGGTTGCGATTTGCACCATCTGGATGCCGCAGACCTTGGAAACGAGCGGAACCGTGCGCGATGCGCGCGGGTTGGCTTCGAGCACGTACACCTTATCGCCTTCGATGGCGTACTGGATGTTCATGAGGCCGCGCACGTGCATGGCCTCGGCGATCAGGCGCGTGTATTCCTTGATGGTGGCAAGATGCTCATCGGAAATCGTGACGCTGGGCAAGATTGCCGCCGAGTCTCCGGAGTGCACGCCGGCGAGTTCGACATGTTCCATGACGGCGGGCACGTACGCAAGCGTTCCGTCGCAGATGGCGTCGGCTTCACATTCGAGCGCGTGGTTGAGGAAACGGTCGATGAGGATGGGCCTGTCGGGCGTCACGCCGACGGCTGCAGCCATGTAGTTGCTCAGGTTCTCGTCGTCATACACGACTTCCATGCCACGTCCGCCGAGCACGTAGCTGGGACGCACCATCACGGGATAGCCGATGGAATGCGCGATGTCGAGGGCCTCGGCAACGTCGACGGCCATGCCGGCTTCAGGCATTGGGATTTCAAGACGGTCCATGACCTCGCGGAATCGGTCGCGGTCTTCGGCAAGATCGATGATCTCGGGCGAGGTGCCCAGGATGTTGACGCCGGATTCCTCGAGTTCGCTGGCGAGGTTCAGCGGCGTTTGCCCGCCGAACTGCGCGATGACGCCGAGTGGCTTTTCCTTCTCGTAAATCGAAAGCACGTCTTCTGTTGTCAGGGGCTCGAAGTACAGCTTATCGGACGTGTCGTAGTCGGTGGACACGGTTTCGGGGTTGCAGTTGACGATAATGGTCTCGAATCCCAACTTCTTGAGCGATTTGGCTGCATGCACGCAGCAGTAATCGAACTCGATGCCCTGACCGATGCGGTTGGGGCCACCGCCCAGAATCATGACCTTGCGTCCATCGGAAACGGGCGAGTTGTCGGGAGCGTTGTACGTGGAATAGTAATACGCGGAATCTTGAGTCGACGAGACGTGCACGCCTTCCCATGCCTCGGTACAGCCGATTTCCAAACGACGGTCGCGGATTTTCTTCTCGGGAATGTCGAGGAGCTGAGCGAGGTACTTGTCGGCAAAGCCGTCTTTCTTGGCGCTAACTAGCATGTCGTCTTCGAGCACCTGCGTGGGATGAGCAACGCCCCACGTGCGGATTTCCTCTTCCTCTTGGACCAGCTCGGCCATCTGCTCGATAAAGTACTTCTTTATCTTGGTTAGCTCGAACAGCTCGTCGACCGTCGCGCCGGCGCGGAGCGCTTCGTACATGACGAATTGGCGCTCGCTTGTGGGCGTCACCAGCATGGCCAGGAGCTCTTCTTTCGACTTGCCGTAGAAGTCCTTGGCAAATCCAAGGCCGTAACGGCCCTTCTCGAGCGAGCGGATGGCTTTCTGGAAAGCCTCTTTGTAGGTCTTGCCGATGCTCATGACCTCGCCGACGGCGCGCATCTGCGTGCCCAGCTTGTCTTCGACGCCCTTGAATTTCTCGAATGCCCAGCGTGCGAACTTGATGACGATGTAGTCGCCATCGGGGTAGTACTTGTCGAGCGTGCCGTACTTGCCGCACGGGATCTCGTCGAGCGTCAAGCCGCCCGCCAGCATTGAGGAGATGAGGGCGATGGGGAAGCCCGTCGCCTTGGAAGCGAGAGCCGAAGAGCGGGACGTGCGCGGATTGATCTCGATGATGATGTCGCGGTCGGTGTCGGGATCATGAGCCCATTGCACATTCGTTCCGCCGATGACCTTGACGGCGTCTACGATGCGATACGATTTCTCCTGCAAGCGGTCGATGACGGCCTGATCGATCGTCTGCATGGGCGCCGC
>JAFWJU010000086.1 GCA_017511465.1 Eggerthellaceae bacterium
CCCCCTTTCATTGCGGTCGTTGCGGTCGCGACGATCGCGGCGCGGACGAGACGGGCGGGACGTGCCCTCGAGCTGAGGCTGCGGGGCCTTCTGGCCGGGCATGACCTCGCCGTGGTAGATCCAGACCTGCACGCCGATGGAGCCCATCGTCGTGGCGGCCGTGGCAAACCCGAAGTCGATCTTCGCGCGCAGCGTGTGGCGGGGGACACGGCCCTCTGCGTACCACTCGCGACGGCACATCTCGGCGCCACCCAGGCGGCCCGAGCACTGGATACGAATGCCCTCGCAGCCGCTCTTGCGGGCGGACTGGACGGCTTTGCGCATGGCGCGACGGAAAGCGACGCGACCCTCGAGCTGCTCGGCAACGGACTGCGCGACGAGCACGGCATCGAGCTCGGGGCGCTTGACCTCGATGACCTCGATGGAAACGGTGCCCTTGGCAACCTTCTGCAGCTTCTTGCGCAGGGCGTCGATTTCCGCGCCCTTCTTGCCGATGACGACGCCCGGACGGGCAGTCGTGATGATGACCTTGGTCTTGTCGCCGGCGCGCTCGATTTCGATGCGCGAGACGGCGGCACGTGCGAGTTCCTTGTTCAGGAATTCGCGGATGGCCAGGTCGTTTTCGAGGTTAGCGGCGTAATCCTTGTCCGCGTACCAGCGGCTGCGCCAATCCTCGGTGATGCCCAGACGGAAACCGGTGGGGCTGACTTTCTGACCCATAAGACCTTATGCCTCCTCTCGCGTTGCAACGATGATCGTGATATGGCTGGTGCGCTTGCGGATGCGCGAAGCGGAACCCTTGGCGCGCGGACGAATGCGCTTCATGGTCGGGCCCTCATCGACGAAGCACGTCTTGACGTACAGCGATTCGGGATCGACATGGTATTGGTTCTCGGCATTCGCGACGGCCGAATTCAGCGTCTTCTCGACGGTCTCGGCGATAGCGCGGTTCGTGAACGCCAGGATCTCGCGGGCAGCCGGAACGGACTTGCCGCGGACCAGGTCGACGACCACGCGAGCCTTGCGGGGCGAAACGCGGACGTAGCGTGCAATTGCCCTAGCTTCCATTATTCACCCCTCCTATTTCTTCTTCTTATCGCCAGCATGGCCGCGGAACGTACGCGTGGGCGCGAACTCGCCCAGCTTGTGGCCAACCATGGACTCGGTGATGTATACGGGCACGTGCTTGCGGCCGTCGTGAACGGCGATCGTGTGGCCGACCATCTCGGGGAAGATGGTGGACGAACGCGACCAGGTTTTCACGACTTCCTTCTCGTTCTTTTCGTTCATGGCCACAATGCGGCCGAGAAGGCGCGGCTCGACGTAAGGCCCTTTCTTCAGACTTCTGCTCACTGTTTCTCCTTACCTGATAGCCGCTTACTTCTTGCGCCTGCGAATGATCAGGCGGCTCGAAGCCTTCTTGGGATTGCGGGTGCGATGACCCTTCGTGGGAACGCCCCACGGGCTGACCGGATGACGACCCGAGGACTTGTTCTTGCCCTCGCCACCGCCGTGCGGGTGGTCAATCGGGTTCATGACGGTACCGCGGACGGTCGGGCGGATGCCCTTCCAGCGGTTACGGCCGGCCTTGCCGATTTTGATGTTGGAATGCTCGGCGTTGCCGACCTCGCCGATCGTGGCGCGGCAGGTGAGCAGCACGCGGCGCATTTCCGAAGACGGCATGCGCAGGATGGCGTACTTGCCTTCCTTGCCCATCAGCTGGATGCTGGTGCCGGCCGAGCGAGCCAGAGCAGCGCCCTTGCCGGGCTGCAGCTCGACGGCATGCACGAGCGTACCGACGGGGATGTTGGCCAACGGCAGCGCGTTGCCAGGCTTGATGTCGGCGTCGGGGCCGGAAACGACCATATCGCCAACATGCAGGCCCTTGGGGTGCAGGATGTAGCGCTTCTCGCCGTCGAGGTAGTGCAGCAGCGCAATGCGGGCAGTGCGGTTGGGGTCGTACTCGATGGTTGCGACCTTGGCGGGCACGCCGTCCTTGTTGCGCTTGAAGTCGATGATACGATAACGACGTTTGTGGCCGCCGCCCTGATGGCGGGTCGTGATGCGGCCCTTGTTGTTGCGCCCTGCATGCTTGTGCAGCGGCGCGAGGAGCGACTTCTCGGGCTTGCTGCGCGTGATTTCCGCAAAGTCGGAAACCATCATGAAGCGACGCCCGGGAGATGTCGGCTTGTACTGCTTGACTCCCATGTCCTTCTCTTCCTACTCTTGGAAGCCATCCCCGTAGCGGGAGGACGCCTTCCCTAACCTAGACCCTTGCTCGCACGCCTCGTCGTACCCCAAGGGCCCCTACACTTCGTGGATCGCGATTGCCAGATGGCGCCTGAGGAGGCAAACGCCCTGACTCCGTAATCCACGCGCCCGGGTGTGTCCATACACAGTCAGACGCAAAGTAACATTATAGGGGTGACCTGCAGGCACTTCAAGAACGCGTTTTACGTTCACAACCTGCCCACATTGCATTGTTTCGTGTTTGAGAAAGAAGCGCCCCCGCGTGTGCGGGGGCGCTGGCTTAGCGGTTGTCGGCGAGGTGCTATTGCTCTGCGACGGTGATGTCGGCCGTCTCGACCAAGTGCTTGCAGGCGCGCAGGCGCTCGGCAGCCTCGCGCAGCGCATAACCCAGGCCGTTCTTTTCCATCTGCTTGCGCGCGAACTTCGGGTCACGCGGGTTGATCTGGAAGCAGGCCTCGTTCAGGTCGTCTTCGGTGTAGGACAGGTTGTGGTGGCGGTAGTACGCGTCGAGTGCGTAGCCTTGGGCGAGGTTGCGGCGCATGGTCATCATCATGACCATCGAAACCTGCTGCTCGCCGCCCTGCTGTTCGACGAAGTCTTCCCACGATTGGCCCGATGCGGCGACCTGCTGGCGAAGCGTGCGCGTTTCGTCGCGCATGGCGCCTTCGTACACCTCGTCGGAAATCTTGCCGTCAAAACGGTCGGCCAGCTTGGCGGCAGCCGTGTTGCGCACGTAGTCGTCGTAGTACTTCTTGCGCTCGGTGTTGACTTCCTTGCCGATCTTCTCGCGCATATCGGCAACGTCCTTGTACATGGGCACGTTGTTCTTGATCCACTCGTCGGTGACGACGGGCACGATTTCCTTCTGGTTCTCGAGCAGCGTGACCGTGACCTCGTACTCTTCCATGATCTCGTTGAAATCATCGTCGAGACCCGGGCCTTCGAACGTGAACGTGCGCGTCTCGCCGACGACCATGCCGTCGAGACCTTCGTCGAAGCCCACGGGCATGAGGTCCTCGCCCAGGGTGTAGCTGCGGCCATCGAACGACAGGCCGGGAACCGGCTCGCCGTCCTTCGTGCATTCCATCTTCAGCTTGCAGCTGTCGCCCTTGTGGATGGGCTTCTCTTCGGTGGGGACGAACGTCATGTATTCCTTGGCCATCAGGCCGATCTGACGGTCGATTTCCTCCTCGTCGGGCTCGAACGGCTGCACCGTGAACTTGACGGGACCGTAATCGGTAAGCTCGTAGGAAGGCTTGGGCATGACCTGCAGCGTGAACGAGTACGCCTTGCCGCGTTTCAGCGGCACGTTGGCCTTCATGTCGGGCACGAACGCGGGGACGATGCCCTGCTTGTCAATGGCAGGCGGAATAAGCATCTCGGCGGCCTGGGCGGCGATGACCTGATCGAGGTCCTTGATGCCAAGGCGCTCGGAAACGACCTGCGCAGGCGTCTTGTCCGCGACGGGCTGGATGCCCATCTGCATGCAGAATTGCTCGGATGCCTGGTTCAGGGCCTTGCTGACCTCTTGGGTCGACGCCGTGACGTCATACTGCAAAAACCCGTTCTCGCCTTTTTTCTTGACTACCTTCATGTATAGCCTCCCTTAGGGTTTGAATACGCAAGCGGATATTGTAGCGCATTTCAGGGTGTTCGGGGACAATTGGATGCGGGCAGTTGCGCTCGAGGCAAAATTTGCTCGAGCCAAGGTCTCTCGTCAAATTTTTCTTAACCGCGCTCCACTGCCCACATCCAATTCACGTACCGACCGTTATTCGTTCGACTTCAGGGATTCCACCATGTCGATGCGGACGAGCTTCGGGAGCATCAGCAGCATCGAGGCGGCGGAGAACAGAAGCGTCAGCACGAAACCCGCCACGAAACTGGCCATGTGGATGGAACGGCCGAACATGACCTGATCGACCTCAGCCGTCGTCACGACGAAGTTTTCCAAAGGCACGCCGATTGCCAGGCCTATGAGGCAGCCGATGATGGAAAGGAGCGCCACCTCGCGGAAGATGTACGCGTTGGTCTCGCGCCGCGTGAACCCGAGCACTTTGAGCGTGGCTATCTCGCGGACACGTTCCTCGATGTTGATGTTCGTCAGGTTGTACAACACGATGAAAGCGAGCGCCGCCGCCGACACGACGAGCACGACCACGATGAGGTCGACGCTGCGCAGCATCGTGCGGTACGTCTCGATGGTCTCGTCGTTATAGGCCACCGTCTTGACTGAATCGATGGCTTCCAAACGGTCGTCGAGCTCGTCGCGGCCAGCTGGATCGTCTGTCACGTTGCAGTAGTACGCGGAATACACCGGGTCTTGCCCCGTCGCTTGCTTGTACGTGTTCTCGTTGGCGAACACGTAGTTGTAGATGTAGATTTCCGAAAGCCCCGCCACCGTGAACTCGTACGTCGTCGACGTCGCGTTTCCCATGGCGTCCTGCTCGGCCATGGTGAACGTGTCGCCCACTGAAAGCCCGAGGTCGATGGCCAGCTTCTCGTTGATGATCACCTCGCCGTCTTGCAACTGCAAGGGCTCGTGCCCTACGCGGGTGCGCAGCGTGATCATCTCGGCAAAGGCTGCCTCGTCTTCGGGTACGACAAGGTCAGTGCGCTTGTCGGTCATCCTAGGGCCGCTGGAAAGCATCGTCTCGACATGCGCGCGCGTCGACGATTGCACGAGGCTGTCGTCGGCGAGCACAGCGTCGATGGCGCGCTGGTCGTCTTCGTCGACCTTGTTATCGACCGTGATGGCGGCATTGTGATGCACGATCTCGGTGTACTGCACATCGATGATGTCGTTGATGGCATCGTGCAGCCCCAGCCCCGTCAGCAACAGCGCCGTGCACCCGGCGATGCCGATGAGCGTCATGACGAAGCGCTTCTTGTAGCGGAACAGATTGCGGCACGTCACCTTCCACGAGAACGAGAGGCGGTTCCACAGCGGCGTCACGTGCTCGAGCAGGATGCGCTTGCCGTTGCTGGGCGCGGGAGGCAGCAGCAGCGCAGCCGGGCGCTCGCGCAGCGTGTGGGATACGGAAAACCACGTGGCTGCCAACGTGATGGCGATGCTGAGTCCCGCCGACAGCAGCGAGAGCGGCACGTCGAGTGGATAGCCGCTTGCGGGAACCCAGTACATGATGGAATACGCGTTCATGATGACGGCGGGCAGCAGCTGGCCCAACACGGCGATGCCGATGATCGAGCCGATGCCGCTGGCGAGCAGCGCGTAGCCCACATACTTGCCCGTGATGCGCCCGCGCGCGTACCCCAGGGCCTTGTACGTGCCGATGAGCAAGCGCTCCTCGTCGACCATGCGCGTCATCGTGGTCAGCGCAACAAGCGCTGCCACGAGGAAGAACACGAACGGGAACACGCTGGCTATGTGGTCCACGCGTTCGCCATCTGACGTGAAGCTGACCATGCCGGTGTTCTTGTCGCGGTCCATGACGAGCCATTCGCACTCGTCGATGTCGTCAAGCGACGACGAGGGATTGTCGAGCCTGTATTCCAGCATATCCAGCATGCCGCCGTACGATGGCAACTCGTCGCTGAAACGCATCGTGGAAAGGCTGCCCAGCGTGTCGTAGCGGATGCGCTCACGTTCGTCGGCGATCGCGTTGATGTTGTCCTTTGCGCGCCCGACCAATTCCCAGTACTCGGGCCCGTCTGCGAATGCGTCTTTGGCGCCCTCGACCGTGATGAACGCCTCGGTGTAAGGCACTGTGCGCTTGAAATCGCTGGCGGGCACATAGACATATTGCTGGATGAGCCCCGACCCGACCGAGCTCGTTCCCAAGCTGACTTGCGAAACGTAGTATGGCGAGCGCACGAGACCCACGACGGTGTACTCGCGTTCCTCGAGGAACGACCTGGCATTGCCAACGTGCTCGTTGACGACGATGGTGTCGCCCACGGAAAACGGGGCGTCCATGACGCGGTCCGCGCAGATGACGCACTCGTTGTTCTTCCGGGGCCACTCCCCTTCTGCCAACACGAGCTGGTTGATGCTGGAGCTGTCGCCTTCTGCCAAACCGTCTGGCATCGAATGGAAGCGCATCGTGTAGTCGGTGCCGTTCATGGCGGCTTCGGCATCGCATTCGAACGCGCCCGTCACCTGGCTGACGCCCTCGACCTCGCGCAGGGCTTCCAGGTCGTCATCGGTTAGCCCCAAAGTTGACACCACGCGGATGTCGTAGGCATTCGTGGAATCGAGGTAACCGTTGAGCGCCAGGTTCATATCCGGCGCGGTCATGCGCAATCCCGCGTAAAAGCCCGCGCCAAGCGCCACGATGGCCATGAGCGCCAAGAACCTGCCCGGCTTGCGGGTTATGGTGCGCAGGAATTCTTTGGCGAATGCGCTCATGGGGAACGCCTACTTCATGATGGGTTCCGACTTACCATTCCAGTGTTTCGGCTGAAGCGGGATGCTCATTGAGCACCACAGAGTCGGCACGGCCCTCGCGCACATGGATGACGCGGTCGGCGATGGCCGTGAAAGCCTGGTTGTGCGTGATGAGCACGACGGTCTTGCCTGTGTCGTAGCATGTCTGCTGCAGCAGGCGCAAGATGGCCTTGCCCGTGTTGTAGTCGAGCGCACCCGTGGGCTCGTCGCACAACAGCAGCTTGGGATTCTTTGCCAAGGCGCGCGCGATGGCGACACGCTGCTGCTCGCCACCGGAAAGCTGCGCGGGGAAATTGTCCATCCGGTGCCCCAGCCCCACCTGCTCGAGCACGGTTGCCGCATCGAGGGGGTCGGTGCAAATCTGACTCGCCAGCTCGACGTTCTCCTTGGCCGTAAGGTTTTGCACGAGGTTGTAGAACTGGAACACGAAACCGATGTCGTAGCGACGGTAGAACGTGAGCTCTTTCTCGTTGAAAGCGCTCACCTCGCGTCCGTCGAGCATGATAGTCCCCGACGTGGCGTTGTCCATACCGCCAAGCATGTTTAACAGCGTCGTCTTGCCCGCACCCGATGGGCCCACGACCACGACGAACTCGCCTTGCTCGATGTCGAACGACATCCCCGAGACAGCCGCCACCTCGACTTCGCCCATTTGGTAGATCTTGCATACATCGCGGAATTCGACAAACGCCATGAAAGCTCCCTTCGTTTTGCCCATCATACACGAAAGCGCCCTCGAGGGGCGCTTTCGCGAAGTGCTGCAGTAACCGAACCCGCCTTCTACTTCACCAACGTGAGGTTCTCGAGAATCGGGGCAATCTGAGCCTCGTCGAGCGAAGACGCCGTTGCCAGCATGAAGTAATCCTTGGCTTTCAGGCACACCATTTCCTCGTACAGCGTCGCACCCTGCGCCTCGACGGACAGCTTCATGGACGGGAACTCGTCGCCGGTCTTGGCGTTAACGTACGTTCCGAACTCGATATCGCCCAGCTTCATGTTCGCTGCTTCCAACTGGCTTTTCAATTGCGTTTCGGAAGCCTTGAGAAAACCGGCTGCATCGATAGCCTCGGCTTCGGGCGTACCGGCATAAGTGATGACGACGTTGATATTCGCGCCGTCCTCGGCGGCAGCGGCCATATCGTAGTACACCGTCCCGCTTTCAAGTGCGGCGAGGACGTCGTCGTCTGACAGCACCGTGCCGATTGCCTCGTTCAAACTGGCCATCTGCTCGTCATCAAGGAACGCGAATCCTTCGGGCAAGACGAACTGCACGGCGAAGAGCTCGTTGGTATACGTGTCACCCTGGATGGCGCCGCGCTCGAAACCGGCTTCAGCCGCAGATACCGATACGGCAGAACTTGATGCAGCAGCACTTCCGCTTGAAGCAGATGCCGAGCTCGACGAACCCGAGCCGCCACATGCCGTCAGCACCAAAGCCATGGCCAGCGTCAGCGCCAAAGCGGCAATCTTCCCAAATGCCTTCATATGATTCCTCCCATCTCGTCATCGCCCCATCGGCGATTGAAGCCCCTCTGCAGGCATCGCCCACATAGTACAAGAGCCTGCACTTCACACATTAACGGTTTCTTGACGAAAGAGTTGCGCGCTTCTGACAATTCTATCCATGGGGTTCTCCAATTCCAGCATCTCTCATAGTTCCGTGCATCCAATCCCGAATTACTGGCATATTCGTCCACCAGCCCTCGCCCAAACCGCGCGCTTTCGGCATTTCCGACCATCAGCGCCCAATCGGACCATGCACTTCCGCCGTTTCCCGACATCAGACCCCGCACTTCTGGCAATTTTGTCAAGCCAATCGCGCACTTCTGGCAAATCGGTCCA
>JAFWJU010000016.1 GCA_017511465.1 Eggerthellaceae bacterium
GAATGGCATCATGCAGCTGAGACAGCAGGTATGACGAGATGATTTCCGCTGCATCGGCGCCGATGCGGGCTTCGGGTATCACCGCCACCAAGACCTTGCCCTCGTTCACGATGCGGCGCATGTCGATGGTCGACGGCCCTGGCCCGAACATGTGGCGCAGCGCTTCGCTGCCCGTGATGCGCTCGACTTTTGCCAAGAACCACTGGACGGCATCTTCGTGGTCGCTCGACCGCCGTGCGCTGGCCTCGGTGCGCCAAAGTGTGCGCAGGTCCTCGTCGTCGCAGCAATCGAGGCAATACCTGACATAATCGGGGTCGGTGTACAGCCTGCCGAGCAGGGCCAAGTGCGGTTCGTCAGGGAATCTCGGATGAAGCATCAGCTGCAGCCCCGTTCGCACGAACTGCTTGAACCGCGTTCCCGCCCATTGGTAGTATTCGCCCGTCGTCAGCAGCTCAATTGAATCGGCTATCGCCTTGTCGACAGCATCGGGGTCGTTCCTGTCCACGGCAAGCGGATTCAATCGCGGCAGATACGCCGTGTTCGACGCGTCGATGAGGTACACATCGTTCATCCGGTCTTCGGGCACCCACGTTAAGGGGTACACCGCGTCTTCCTCGTGAGCCGCTATGATCGCCAATCCCGCACCGCTGCGGATGTCTTCGCGTTCCATCTGCAATACGTGATTCGACTTTCCACTGCCCGTGCGCCCGATGACAATCGTGTGGCGGAAACGATCTTCGTTGAACTGGAACACCTGTTGCCCGGTATCGACGCGATTTCCAAGCGTGACGCCCAGGCTGATGTTGTTGAAATCCTTTGACCATTCGTTCATGGGCATGCTCCTTTCTTCGAGCTCTCTCGAAAACAGCCGCGAAAGCGCAACGGCACGTCCGGCCTTTCATTTCGCTATTCCTCTGTCAAGGAGCCAAAAGGCGTTGGTGCGCAGCGCAACCAAGCGCGGGGCGCACGAAACCAAGCCTTTATCCATTCGAGATTGATTTGGAAGCCGCCTTGACGCGAAGGCGGCCCTTTGAGCAGTGATTATCCTACGCGCGCGGGCACGCGCATGCAATAAACGGTTCTGTAACGGCACAGGACAAGAGCGAAGTCGCCCGAAAAGGAATCGCCCCTGCATGTGCAGGGGCGACTTGGAAAGGGAATGGCGTCTTTAGCTGGCTGACTTGCTTGAAGACGAGCTGCTGCCAGACGGCTTGTCAGGAGGCGTGCCGCCACTCGAAGGGCCACCACTCGAAGAGCCGCCGCCGAAACCGTCGGGGGGAGTACCGCCGTGGCTACCAGAGGATGTCACGACGTGCTCGATCGCCGTGCCCGTGGATGCCGCGCCAGCCGTGTAGGCCTGGCCATCGACATACAGCGTGTGACCGTTCAAGTCGATGGAATCGGCATCGCATGTCAGGCTCTTGACGTACGAGTCGCCGGTGAGCACCCACTTCGAGCCGCCGGTGAGTTCCACGTACACGTCGCCAGCTGCGCCGTCGGAGTTGATGGCGCCTTCGAATGTCGACGAATCGGCCAGATACAGGTTGAGGTTGGAGACATCGTCGACGATCATGTCGCCGTCAATCGTCTGATTCGAGGCTTTCAGCGTCACCTGACCGCAGTTCGAGCCTTCGGAACCCCAACCGGCTGCTGCAGCGCGCAGGAACACGCCGTCGCCGTTATTGACGATGTTCGCGTTGTCCAGCGCAATCGTCGCGATCGTGTTGTTCACGAAGAACACGTCACCGTTCGCATTCGTCAGGCTTCCGCCGTCCATGGTAAACGAAGCCTCGCCGGTTGCCGCATCGCCCGACATGGACTGGTAGATCATCACAGCCTGGTAGTATGCGGACTTGTCGCTGTTCTTGGTGTTGTTGTCAGCTACGAGATCGGAATCGATCAACGTCACGGAGTTCTTGCCCTCTACCACAACGCCCTGCGATGCGGTCGACTCGAGATAGGCATTGTTCACGGTGATGTCGGCAGTCGAGTAGATGACCGGCGAACCCGTGCCGCTCGTTGCGTACACGCCGCCGTCGACATTAACGGTTCCGCCACCGCGATCAGACCGGATGGCCGCCGACGAGTTGCCGCTCGTCAAAATACGCAGGTTCTTCGCGTTCATCGTGCCGCCGCCCGTGGTCATCAGGCCACCAGAGCAATTGCCGGACGTCTCGATGACCGAGTCGGAGATGTTGACCGTCGTGCCCTCGCCGTAGCTGAACACGCCATTGGCATGCGTGCCGTCTGACTCCAGCACGATTTGCGTCAGATCCAGCGTCGCCCCGTCAGTGGCGAACACTGTCGCATTGTCTCCGTAGAAGTCCGCTTCATCACCGCTGTTGGAATCGCCGGTCTTTTCGACTGCGACGTTCGAATAGCTGTCGGTCGTTCCACTTGCCTCGATAGCGTGTTCGCCATCGACCGAGTTGGCAAGCGTCTCGTTGGTTGTGATGTCGCTCTTTTCAGGGGCGGTGCCACCAGAGGGATTGGGCAGCTCGTTGCTCGAGGCACTGCTCGACGCACTGCTCGGTGCGGCGCTCGATGCGCTCGACGCGCTGGCCGACGTGCCGCTTGCGCCACATGCGGTCAACGTCAGCGCCAAGCACGCGCACACGATTGCCGCAACGATGCCCGATAGTCTCGTTTTCGAATTTACAGTTTCCATAACCACATCCTTCCGTCTTGCAGGATGCGATAACTATATTCCGCTTTGCTTAAAAATTGCTTAAAAAAGGCCGTACGCCCCTCTTCGCTTTCGCGTTATCTTGCACAACTGGCGATTCTGCCAGGGCGCCCAACACTTCCGATTCTTCCCGACAGCGAAATCGAGCACTTCCTCCATTACTGTCCATTTCGAAAATCTCGATGACAGATTTCCCAGAAGTGCGTGGAAATCGATCCCTCGAAGTGCGCACAACTGGAGAATCCGTCCAATAACGGCTCGAAAGCCGCGCACTTCCGTCAATTCTGTCAGTGAAAAATCTGAAATGGACGGATTTCCCAGAAGTGCGTAATTGCATGGACGGGAATGCCCGAAGTGCGGGGTGAAACTAAAAGGAACCAGAACCGTTACCGGGCTTTCTCGCGACGCATGCGAACAGTCAAGTACACGAACACGATGCCGTACATCGCGACAAAGGGCAACATGGTCCAGAACAAGCCGTCAGTACCTACCATGTCGAGCGATACTCCCCCGATGAGCGGGCCAACCGCATAACCGATATCGCCGCCGAGGTAGTACATTGACATGGCGACGCCCGTGCGCTCGGGTTCTTGCTTGCCGCATTCTGCCTGAAGCGACGGGAGCACGCCGCCTGTCCCGCCTGCTTTGACGAATCCAGCCAGCAACATGACCCACAACTGTTGCGACACAGCCAACAAAATGAGCGCGGCAGCCTCGAATACCACGGCAGGCAGGAACGTCACCTTGATGCCGTGCTTGTCAGCCATCTTGCCCCAGAACGGACGCGTGACGAACAGCGCAATCGAATTGACCGCGAAGAATGCGGCAGCGCCCACAATGCCGCGTGCGTCGGCTACGATGACGATGTAGGTGGTTACAACCGACCAGATGATGGAGATGAGGCACATGATGAGCGCATAAGGAATGCAACGTACGCTGAAAAAGCTCGAAAGCGTCAATCGTTTGCGCACCTGACTTGCGTCCCGATTCGGTAACTCGCCTCCCCGCAGGAACAAGCCCATCACGAAACCAACAGCTGCCATCGCGCATGCCGTTAAGAACATGACGCGGAACCCGAATTCATCGCTGAGATACACTCCCAACAACGGCCCCACCACGGAACCGAACACATATGCAGTTCCGAACCATCCCATGCCCTCGCTTCGGCGTGATTCGGGAAGCGAGTCGATGGCCATGGCTGATATGGCCGTTCCGAACAGCGCGTAGAACAACCCGTGGACGGCGCGCAGGACCAGCAGGAGCTCGAAAGTCGGCACGAACGCATAGCCCAATTGCGCTAGGCAGCTGACCGCGAGCGCAGCAATGAGTATACGTTTTCGGCCAACGCTATCGGACAGCACACCGCTTATCGGCCGTGCCACTATCGAAACGACGGCGAACATCGTTGCAGCCAAACCCGAAAGCGCCACGATGACGCCCTGCTCGAGAGCGTATTTCGCAATGACAGGCGCCACCATGTAATACGTGAGCATGTCAACCGTTTGAACGGCTATCAGAAGAATGAATCCCTTTGTCCACAATCGATCTGTCATATGCCCTCATTAGTCTATGCGCTAAGCTGGATCGGCAGAGTTAAGGTACAAAGCGCAGGCCTGCAGTTCTTGAATCAATTCGCGCGTGACAGGCTTGGCAGGCTTTTCACCTGCCTGCAACTGTTCATCGAGCACGAGGCACGAGCGAATGAACTGCTCGTGTTCGGGCGTGATCATCCTGAGCTCGCGGGCTGCTTCGAAACCATCCTCGAGGTCATTCGAGTGCGCAACGCGACGCAAATGCAGGATCACCAGTACGACCGTGCCATGGAACTGGTATTCGAGAGAAACACCTGACATTGCCTATTACTCCAAGCGATTGCTTGCCGCTTTGCTTGCTTGTATTGTACGCATTTCTCATACCTGAAATCTCAACTATGAAATCGGCGATTTAGGTTCGGTTAACTGTTGACAAAAAAACTGACAATTTTCCTTTCAGGACCGTTTTGGGTATCCTGACATTGGCGACGATTTGCACATGGGGGGCTGTATGGTTTACGAGATCACAGACGAGAACTTCGAGCAAGAAGTAGTTAACAGCGCCGTTCCGTGCGTCATCGAGTTCACGGCGGGCTGGTGCACCTGGTGTGACGAGATGGTCCCAACGTTCGAGGGGTTGGCGGAAAAGTTCGGCGACAGCGTGAAGTTCTGCCTTGTCAACACCGACTTGCAGAAGAGCCTGCGCATCAAGTTCGCAGTCGCCGCCTTCCCCTACATCGTGTACGTGGCTGACGGCATGAAGACCCCGCTGTTCGACGAAGTCGTGACAGCTGAGAGGCTCGAAGAGCGCATCAAGTTCGTGTTGGAGGGCGGCAGCGCTCCTACAACGCGCCCGCTTTAAGCTTCGGCACCGCCTTCAGAATCGGAATCGGCGACTTGGGCTTCCACGCTGGGAAGCTCGAAATCATCTGCTCCGTCGGGATGCAGGCGTGCGAACTCGTTAGCAAGAACCTCGACAGTCGCTTCTTTGCGTTTGCACATGAACAGCGGGCCGCCGTGATAGCGGCGGATAATCTTGCTCGTGCAGAGCGGACGGCATGAAATGCAGGCGACGTCCGCGATGGAGTGGTCGCCCAAATCCTCTTCATGCATGGCGAACTGTTCGATGTTAGGATCAACCATCACTTGCTCCCGGAATCCTCGCGATCCCATTCCTCGACGACCTTGGTCATCTGAATAACGCGGCGGCTGCGTTTCGCAGCGTATTCGCCGGCATCGTCGTACTTTAGCACTCCTTCGCCAACGCGCACGCCCGTCTTGCCTTCGGCAACGAGCTTCTCGCCCAGCGGCAGGGTATCGGTGTCGTTGCACAACGACGCAAGCACGCCACCACGGGCAACTGTCATGGGGATGTTCAAGCCGACGAAATCCCACAGCTCCAACGGACCCTCGAATCCAAACCGCAAGCCATGCGTGTACTTGATGGCGTCTTCGGCATCGGCGGCATCAATCCAGCCTTGGTCGATCATGTAGTACAACTCGCGGTTGATGACCGTGGCCAAGCGATTGACGATGAACCCGGGTACGAACACGTTCAGCACCGCCGGCTTGCGACCGACGGCAACCAGCAACTGGCGCATGCGCTCGACCACATCGTCCGACGTCTTGGGGCCTTTGACGATCTCGACGAGCTTCATCAGATGCGGCGGATTGAACCAGTGTGCGATGACGAGGCGTTCCATGTGCTCGACCGTGCCCTCGCACACCGAGAACACGTCCATGCCCGACGTGTTCGACGCAAGGATGCAGTCAGCGCGGCAATTGTCGCTAAGCATGCCGTACAGTTCGCGTTTGAAATCGGGGTTCTCGATGATGGTCTCGAACACGACGTCGAGTTGCGGGGCGATTGATGGAATCTCATCGGTCAGGATGGGATGCAGGTTCTCGTGCAATGCGGCCTCGTACGCGTCGTCAGCCATGCCCTCGGCCCTCAGCACGGCAACTGCCTCGCCGATGCGCCCGAGCGCTTGGTCGAGCGTCTCCTGATGGCGGCTGGACATGTACGTCGTGTACCCGCGCGCCGCGAACACGTGCGCAATGCTGTTTCCCATCGTGCCTGCGCCGGCAACGAGGATGATCGGTTTATCGTTTGCCATCGCGGTTCCTTTCCCGTTTTAATCCAGGCCGTCTTCGAGACCGTATACGTGAATCTTACCCGTAGTTTGGCCGCTGACCTCCAGCACGAGCCCCGTCACATAACTTGACTGGTCGGTAACCAAGAACTCCATGCCGTTGGCGCAATCCTCGACGGTGCCAAAACGGCGCAAGCTGGAAACATGGGCGCGTTTCTTGCCGGCTTCGGTACCGTAAATCGACGCGACAAGGCGACCGGTTGCGATATAACCAGGCGCCAAGCAGTTGACGTTAATGCCATACTTGCCCAGGTCTTCAGCCAAGTACTTCGTGAACAATATGATGCCTGCTTTGGCGATGGAATATGGCACGTAATCGCCGCCATCGTGAACGCCGATGCCGCCAATCGACGCCAACGTCACGATCTTGCCCTTGCGGTTCTTCTTCATGTAGGGAGCCACGGCGTTCGTCGTGTACGTGGTGGCATGCAGGTTGCGGTTGATGATCTGATGGTACAGCTCCCAATCGAGCGTGGAAGCGGCAGTTTGCTCGTACGTGCCACCACCGCCGCCGCAATTCGCGATGCAGATGGTCGGGTCGCCTAATTCCTCTGCCACGCGCTTTACCGCTGCCTCGACAGCGGGTTGATCGGTGCAATCGCATTCAATCCCAATGGAGCGCACGCCGCGGGCAAGGCATTCATCGACTGTCGTATCGGCAGTCATGAGCGCTTCTTCTGCTTCGAATTGTTTGTACGAATGCAGGTCGATGTCGATGATGGCTACGTCGGCGCCCAAATCGGCCAACCTCAGTGCCAACGCGCGGCCAATGCCCCGTGCGGCTCCCGTGACAATTGCGACTTCTCCCGAAAGCTTGCCCATTTTTTCCTCCTGACCGAATGCTTCCAACGGTTCATGATATGCGATACAAGCAGATGCAGTGGCCTTGCCCATGTCAAACAGTTTTCACCAGACGTTACGATATGCCTGACGGATACGATTATCGCGTTGCGGCAATCTGCTAGGATGTGAGCAACGCCAAACCATGGCAACACTACGCGCATGCGAACCTGAAGAAGGGAACCTCCCATGGCAGATACGCTGATGGACAGCACGAACCCAGTTGAGAGCTGCGAGATTCCAGAGGTTGACTGGAGCGCGCTTGACGGAAGCTACGACGAGGTGGTCTCCCGGCTCGGGAACGACGTCATGTGGATACGCTTTTTCGCCGTGCGCCCATGTTGTCCCGCACCGGGTGAAGGCACCGCTCGCAAGTATATTGGCGAGCTTAAAAAACGCATCGACCAGCGCCAAGACCTAACTGACGATCAGCGTGCCACGCTCAGTGGCATAGCCGACGAGCGCCTTGCCTGGTACATCAAGCGATTCGTCAAGAACAGGCCCAAAGCCTGACATCCGAACCCTGGGTGGCATAATAGCCGCGCTCAGCACGCGGCCATTATCGCTAGAATTGGTAAATCGCCTCTTCGAGCGATGAGTATTCGCGGTTCAGGAAGTCGCGCATGCGGAAGCGGATGCACGTCGTCCACACCGTGACCTCCCAGCCGAGCGACCCATATGTGCTGATGTCCGCCTCACCCGACTCGTCATCGTCGATATCGTCGATGCAGTAGGCGACCGACCCCGTGCCCACATACAACGGATCTTCGCCTTCAAGCTGCACGGTATCGGGCAGCGCATGCGTATGCCCCGTGAAGAAGATGACGTTGGGATGCTTCTTCAGGCAATCGTGCAGGTTTTCGTTGTCCTCGTCCGAAAGCGACCACTCATGCCCGAAATCGCCCGGTTCGGTATTGCGCACAGTCTGGTATAGCGGCTCGTGCATGAACACGAACGAAAGCTGCTTGTTATCCAAATCGGCGTCGAGCATGGAGTCCATCCATTCGATTTGCTCATCCGAAATGCCGAAATGCGCCCAATTGTCACTGGGATAGCTGTCGGGACCCAGGACTATGAGATGCACGTTATTGATTGTGCGGTCATAGTACGGGTGCACTTGATCGGAAATGCCCGCCTGCTCCCTGAACAGGTCGGTGAGGTTCGAAACGGGTTGAGCGCCCTCAGTCGAATCATATTGGTCGTGATTGCCGATGACCAATACGAAGTCGTCGGGGAACTTGAAGCCCGATGCCTCGGCCAACTCGGCAAACTTCGCATACTGCTCAGGCGTGCCGCTGTTCGTAATATCGCCGACGACGATGATCGCATCGTTATCGGGGCAAAACTCGGCAATGTCCTCGAACATGTTCTGCACGCGGTCGACGTAAGGCTGGTAATCCAGCGTCATATGAGTGTCGCTGACTACGATGAACTTGGCGAGGGCCTCGCTCTCGTCGGGGGTCTCCTCGATCCTCTGGGCCCTGTTCATCGCGTTTTGGTATTGCGGCCCGCCGTTCGTCATGTGCCCTCGTTCGGTAGCCGTAGTAGTACTTGTCGAGCTCGTCGAGCAGCCACCGAAAAGCGCAGCGCCGATTGCAGCCCCTGTTGCGGCGGTCGTGATTTGGACGAATCTCCTGCGGGTGATGTCGGCGGCCATGGTTCCCTCCTCGCTGGCGGGCTTTCACATGACCTTATTCTACTTGAGATGCTGCAAGTTAAGGAGCGTGCGTCTACCGAAGGGGTTTATAGGTGGGCTGCAGGTTGTTGCGAGCGGCAGCACAGTCCTTGCAGGAAGAGCATCCATCGCAGCTGGCCGAGCACATAAGACCGCTCAGGTCCAAGTCGTCATCATGCTTGTCGCCCGTATCGCAACAGCCACCGCGCGATTTCTTCTTGAAGAACGTCGCCTTCACCGCCAGCGCGAGCACCGCCACGACGATTGCGAGGATTATCCAACTCGCAAGGTTCACCTACACCGCTTCCTTTCGCGAATGGGGCGCAAAGCCACGCTTTGCGCCCCATGCCAATTCGTTTTTACTCTTCAGCCGTGGCAACCTGCAGTTTGGCAGCGCTTCGCTTTCCAGCCGGACGGAACAGCCCGAACAGGATCAATGCCAACAGAACGATGGCCACAACCGTCCAGATGTCGAATGCGCCAAGGATGAACACCTTGCCAAGCTGGAAGATGATGAGCGACACCACGTAAGCGAACCCGCATTCCCAACCGATGGCGGCCCAGAACCACTTGTTGAAACCGCCCATCTCGCGCTTGATGGCGCCCATCGCCGCAAAGCACGGCGCGCATAGCAGCTGGAACGTCATGAACGAGAACGCCGCCACCGGAACGAGCGCCGCGGAGCCATTTGCAATCGCGAGCGACTGCATAAACTCGCCCGACCAAGCCAGCTCGCCGCCGCCGAAAACGACCGCCATGGTGCCGATGACGTTCTCCTTGGCGATGAGGCCCGTGATGACCGTCGATGCAGACTGCCAGTTGGCAAACCCGAGCGGCGCGAAGATCCATGCGAACGCGTTGCCGAAGTACGCCAGGAACGAGTAGTCCATCAAGTCCTCGCCAACCCACATGAACTGACCCTCGTAGATGCCGTATCCCGAGAGGAACCACACGACAACCGTGGCGAGCAAGATGATGGTGCCGGCTTTCTTGATGAACGACCAAGCGCGTTCCCACATGCTGCGCAGCAAGTCGACGAAGCGCGGCAAGCGGTACTCGGGAAGCTCCATGATATAGGGAGCGGTCTCGCCCATGAACGGCTTGGTCTTCTTCAGGATGATACCCGAGATGACAATGGCGGCGATGCCCATGAAGTACGCGGTCGGGCCGACCCACCACACACCGCCGAACACTGCCGTGGCGATGAGGGCGATGATGGGCAGCTTGGCCGAACACGGCATAAACGTGGTCGTCATGATGGTCAGATGACGCGCCGATTCCGATTCGATCGTGCGTGAAGCCATGACGCCCGGAACACCGCAGCCCGTGCCGACGATCATGGGGATGAACGTCTTACCCGATAAGCCGAAACGGCGGAACAGGCGGTCCAAGATGAACGTGACGCGGGCCATGTAGCCGCAACCCTCGAGAATCGCCAGCAGGAAGAACAGGATCATGATCTGCGGGACGAAGCCGAGCACGGCGCCCACGCCGGCGACGATGCCGTCCATGATCAGGTCGTACAGCCAATCGGCGCAGCCAACCGCTTCAAGCGCGCCGCCGATGAGCGCCGGGATACCGGGAACCCATAGGCCGTACGCGCTGTGATCCTCGGGAGCAGCAACCTGGATGCCCTGAGGCACGGCCTCGCCGGATTCTTCGTCAACAGCCTCGCCGTCAAACTGGTAGATGACCGCTTCGGCAGCGCCCTCCCTGCCCTCTGAGGCGATTTCGTCATTGCGGGCGTCGGCAAGCGCCTGGGCTTTTGCCTCGTTCTCTGCGCCCATGTACACGAAGTAATCGGTTTCGAAGGCCTCTTCTTCGTCGACGACGTTGTATTCGGCGATGACGCCGGCTTTCGAAGCCTGCGACTCGAATTCCTTCAAGGCAGCCTGGGCCCCAGCCGATTCGGGATCGGCCTCGAAGTCCTCGCCAAGCGCCTCCACCACATCCTCGGGCGGCTCGGCCAAGAAGTTGGCGGCGACCAAATCGGTTTCGACTCCCTTTTCTGCCGCCGCGTCAAGGAAGTTCGCAATGGCTTCCTGGGCCTCGTCATACGGCTCGGCAGCCTCGTCATAAGCAGCTTGGGCGCCTGCATCCGGATTGACGATGGCCACGGGATCGAGGTACCAACCATCGCCGAACACGCCATCGTTAGCCCAGTCAGTCGCAACCGTGCCGACCGTCGAGATGGAAATGTAGTAAATTGCCGCGATGATCACCACGAAAATGGGGATTGCAAGCACGCGGTTGAGCACCACGCGGTCGATTTTCGCCGTCGCGCTCTTATTGCCCTCGGGGCGCACCTGCACGTTGGGCATGAAGGCGGTCAGGAAGTTGTAACGCTCGTTGGCGACGACAGCGTCAGCCTTGTCGCCGAAACGGGCTTCGACGGCGCGCACATGGGTGTCCAAGTCGCCGATCTCGCCAATATCGGCGATGACCTTGCTATCGCATTCGAGGTATTTAATGGCGTAGAAACGACGCAGATGCGCGGGCACGTTTTCGGGCAGGTCGTACTCGAGATGTTTGATCAGCTGCTCCAAATCGTCGGAAAACGGGATCGCCTTAGGAGCCTTGCCGTCCTTTGCAGCTTTGAGGGCGGCGTCCATGACGTCGTCGATGCCGTCACCGCGGAGCGCCGAAACCTCCACCACGGGCAAGCCCAGCTTTTCCGCGAGCAATGCGGAGTTGATCTGATAACCGCGCTTGGCCACGATGTCCATCTGGTTGAGCGCCACGACGACCGGCACGCCGAATTCCATCAGTTGCGTGGTCAGGTACAGGTTGCGCTCGAGGTTCGACGCGTCGACGATGTCCACGATGACATTCGCGCTACCGGCAGCCAGATAATCGCGCGCGATGATTTCCTCGCTGGAATACGGCGTGAGCGAGTAAATGCCCGGCAAGTCGACGATTTCGACATCCTTATCCCATTTGAGGGTGCCGGTCTTGCGCTCGACGGTGACGCCCGGCCAGTTGCCGACGTACTGGTGATTGCCGGTCAGCTGGTTGAACAGCGTCGTCTTACCCGAGTTCGGATTGCCGACCAAGGCGATGGTTGTTGACATGACTTTACCACTCCTCTCGAGGGAGGCCTCTCCGTGCGGCTCTTCGCCGCTTCTTACCTTGTGATTTGCGTGCTAGGCGGATGCGCCCGAGCTTGGCTGTTCCGTTATGCCGGCTGCACCACGATGCTCGCAGCGTCGGACTTGCGCAGCGACAGCTGGTAGCCACGCACAGTTAGCTCGATGGGGTCGCCGAGCGGCGCGATCTTGTCTACCGTAACGTGCGCACCCTCGGTAATGCCCATGTCCAAGATGCGCCGGCGAATCTCGCCGGTGTCGCCGAGCTTGCTGACGGTGCATGTACTGCCGACGGCAACTTCGTCTAATGTCATGGTCTCCTCCTCAATAACGTTCTGTTTAAGGTTAACCATTGGTAACTCTTATGTCAACGAAAAATTTTCCTCGGTTTACTTTTTCGGCGTAAGCGGAAAGCCGAGCGAAGTGGAACACGAGACGCGGTTTGATCCCCTTTTTGCGTACAATGGCCTCAAGCGATTCAATACGAAAGGCAATGCGCAATGGAACCCGATTTCAAGGCAATGGCGGAAAAAGACCCCTCGGGATTCGTGCTACTGGCAGACCACGTGCCGGGAATCATCCAGGAGATTCGCTATTACTCGACGTACAACTTCATCGGCGACCGCATCGACGGATACGAGGAACCATGCGCGCTGATGACGGTGGAAGCCGCACGCGCCCTCAAGGCCGTCGCCAACGAGGTGGCGGTGCAGGGCTTGCGCCTTAAGGTCTTCGACGCATACCGTCCGGCCACGGCAGTCAAGCATTTCGTGTTATGGGGCATCGAGGATCTCGACCTGCGCATGAAGCCGTTCTTCTACCCCGACCTGGACAAGGAAGACCTGTTCGTGAAGGGCTACATCGCCAGCCAGTCGAGCCACAGCAGGGGCAGCACCATCGACCTGACCCTGTTGGACATGACCACCGGCAAAGAGCTCGACATGGGAAGCCCCTTCGATTTCTTCGGCGAGATATCGCATCCCGATTACCGCAGCATCACCGACGATCAATACGACAACAGGATGCTCTTGCAACGGACCATGATGCGCCACGGCTTCGTGCCGATCGATTGCGAATGGTGGCACTTCACGCTGGCAGACGAACCGTATCCCAACACGTACTTCGACTTCCCGGTTTCGTCGCAGTACCTCAGGCGCTAGCGGGCGACGCGGACGCGTTGTCAGCCGCCGGAAGCTTCGGCTTTGGCGGAACAGCCTGATACAGCAGCTCGAGGAACACGAAGAGCGACCCCATCCCCACCAAAAGCCCGTCGAGCTTGGTATCGCCCGCGCGCTTCATCAGCTTCTCGAGCGCAGGAAGCAGCTGCCAAACGCCCCATGTGGCGATGATGGAATAGAACAGGGAGTTCTGCAGGCACACCTGTCCCATGAAGTTGTACTTCATGTCGCGGTAGTCCCAAAGCTCGTAATTGCGGTTCGCAACCATCCCCGTGCCGAAGTCGACAGATGTGCAGGCAACCTGGTTGACTAGAAAGCTCGCCCCCATGGCAAGGGGCTTGCTCAATGCAGCTGGAACCGGGCTGGAAGCCAAAGCAGCCTCAATTGCATGCTTGGCAGGGACGAGCAACGAATCCGCAAGCACGGCAGCCGTGCCTTCTGCCGGGAAGGGGAACAGCCATTGGTCCCAAAGCATATGATTGCCCCGGTCATAGCCGCCCTTGAATATGCCGTATTTGATGCCGGTGCAAAACAGCATCTCGACCCAGTGGCCTAGCATAGAAAACGTCATGAAGTACAAGCCCAGCTTACGAGCCCGCGGATAAAACCCAGCCGAAAGCAGGGGTCCCCGCAGCGTGGGCAGCGCGCCTTTTCGCCGCTTGTACTCAGAAAACACGCCCAAACCCACCAACGCAACCGATTCGACGGCGTGCGCGATGGGCATGACCTTGTTGAACGCCTTTTCCTTAAGCGAGTCCTTGCTCCACGTACGCGTGACGTACGAGCCTTTCGATCGCTTGTTCAGCACGCCGAGGGCGACAGTGCCCACGGCGGTGGCGGCAGCAACCGGCAACGCGGCTGGCGAGCGCCTATGTGCAAGCCAAGTGCTCATCGCCGTTCCGATAGTGCTTGCCCCCACGCGCCAGAAGCTCGCGTCGTACGGTAGCTTGTCAGGATCGGAAGCCGCTGCATATGCATACCAAGATCCCAACATCAGGCCGCCTCCTTCGACTCTCGCAAGATTCCCTTAAACCTTGTCCTTAAACATCCGACTACCGCTAGATTTGCCATCCGCCGAACGCTGCGGCGATGTCGAAGAAGTACAGCATGGCCAAGAACAGGTACATGCCCAGCAACCCGAACGCAAGGGCGTTGGCGACGCCTCGCGGCATGCGGCGCAAGCCCTTGTCCATGAGAGGATAAAACACCCACACGATGAGCGTGGCCGCGATGCTGTAGACCATCGAGTTCTGCAGGCACACTTGCCCCATGAAGTTGAAAGGCAATGCGCGGTAATCCCACAGGCTGTAATCTTGGTTGGCGACCATGCCGGTCGTGAAGTCGATGCAGGTGCAAACCGCCGCGTTGAGCAGGAAGCTGAGCAGCACGGCGAGCCACACGCGACCGCCCGTCTTCTTCAGCAGCCAGCGCGCTGCCGGGTGCAGCGCGATGACGATCATGACCGCCGCCGCGCCTTCGGCCGTGAACGGGAACAGCCACTGGCTCCAGAGCATGGCGTTCGTGGGGTCGTAATCGCCCATGAAGACGCCGGCCACGATGAGTTGGCAGAACAGCATTTCGGCCCAATGGCCCAGCATCGAGAACGAGACGAAGTAGATCATCAGGTCGCGCCAGAACGTGCGCGTGCGGACGCGTTCGCGTAGCGGCTTGTCCCAGCTGTGGCCTTCGGCTGCCCCGGGCGCCAGGTCGGGCGGCTTGCAAAGCACGCGCTTAGCCTGGGGCGAGAGCATGAGGTATGCAGCGACCGCAACGGCGCCCGCGTATTCCATGGCGGCAATGACCATCGTACCCGCCTGGCCGATGTACATCGCGAGCTCGTCCATCGCACCAAATGCTGCATGGTCGACCATTGCAAGCGTCGCACCCAAAAATGCCGTGATCGCGCCGACCACCCGCGCACTTCGGGCACGTTGCGACATGAGCCACATGGTCACCGTGCCACCCGCCATGAGCAGCAGAACGCGCACCATGCTGATATCGTATTCGAACATATGCGGCGAGCACAAAAACCCGAACACCAAGGTCAGGGCCATGGCAAAGCCGAAGTACGCCTGGCACAGGCGAATGCCGACCGGCAAACTGGCGGTTTCCGAAACGGTGGCTTTCGAAATAGTATGCGTTTCGATCATGCAAGAACCTTTCAAGCGATTCCCTTGGTACTTGATACTCATCTTCAAGCGCCAAGAGCCTCGCCGAGGCCTTGCCGTCATCTCTTTGTTACCCGATTAAGACACGAAACGCGAAGCGCATGACGAAACGCGGCTATGCGCTTTGCTTTTCGGCTTGCTTACGGGCGATAACTTGCCGATAGATCCAGCTAATGGCAACGCTCAGCATTTGCAGCACGCCGATTTGCGCCAGCGTGAACACGATGCACAACACCAGGGCGCGCGGCGACAAGCTGTAGATATCGAACAGCTCCCACAAAAAACCGCAGCATATTATCAGGCCGATGACGCACACGACGAAGACGAGAACCCGGTACTTGGTCGGTGGCTGGATAAGATTCACCAAAATGAGGAATCCCACCACCGAAAGCAGGTAGGTGCTCGCCGTGCTCACGTCGGCTTTCGATATGCCAAACAACTCCGCGAACAACATCATGTCCGCGATAGCGATAAACGAGGTGAGCGCAGCGGGTATCGCCCGCATGAGCACTGTGACGATGAAGCGTCCTTCCTGTTTTTTCTCGTTTGGCCCGAACGTCAACAGGAACGCCGGCAGGCCGATGTTGAACAGCGAAATGAGCGACACCTGATTGGGCGTGAGCGGATACACGAAGGCGCCGAAGATGGCGAACAACGCCATCGAGAGCGAGAAGATGTTCTTGTACAGGAACAGGGTGGCCGAACGCGTGATGTTGTTGATGTCGCGCCTGCCCTCGCTGACGATCTGACGCATGTGCGAGAAATCGGAATCGAGCAGCACGACCTGAGCCGCCTG
The DNA here is from genome assembly GCA_017511465.1 of Eggerthellaceae bacterium. Taxonomy (GTDB): domain Bacteria; phylum Actinomycetota; class Coriobacteriia; order Coriobacteriales; family Eggerthellaceae; genus UBA9715. The sequence goes on from JAFWJU010000016.1 coordinate 16,115, forward strand.
GCGCGCCGCGTCGCTTCCCGTGCCCATGGCTATCGAGCACTCCGCCTTCTTCATGGCAAGAATGTCGTTCACGCCGTCACCGGTCATGGCAACGCGCTTGCCTTCGGCTTGCAACGCCTCGACCAACTGCCTTTTCTGCTCGGGCTTCACGCGGCCGAACACAGTGTAATCGCGCACGGCCTGGGCGATCTTTTCGGGCGTGTCGAGCGTCGACGCGTCCACGTAGCGTTCTGCCCCTTCGATGCGGGCTTCAAGCGCAACCTTCGAAACCGTCAGGGGGTTGTCGCCCGATATGACCTTCACCTCGACGCCCTGGCGGGCGAATTCCTCGAACGTTTCGGGCGCGTTCTCGCGCACCCCGTTCGAAAGGGCCACGAACAGCAGGGGCTTCGCTTCGCCATCGTCAACCTCGACAAACGCCAGCACGCGCAACCCCGCGCCGGCGCGTTCCTCAATCGCCTCGCGACTTGCCTGCATGGCGGTTTCGGAAAGGATGAACTCGGGCGCGCCCAACCTCAGCGTTTTGCCGTCGACAACGACTTGCGAGTACTTGAGCTTCGACGTGAACGGCGTTACCTCGGCACCTTCGAATAACCAATTGGGGACTGTCCCCAATTGGTTATTCAGGCGTTCGCGGAGGGCGATCATCGTGGCGTTGGCATCGGGCACCGTGTTCGTGTAGCGCGCGAGCAAGCCAAGCGTCTCGTCGGCGTCTTCGAGGGCGGTTCCCGTAGCGTCGAACAGCTCGCGCACGCTCATCTTGTCGCCATGGCAACCACCAACCGCCATTACCCGAATATCAGTCCGTCGGGACCCACGTGCACGTAGTACAGAACCTCGAGGAACAGGTAAAACGCGACGAAACCCACGAACAAGCCGTTGGCATAGCGCGGCGGCATGCGATGCAGCCATTTGGCCATAAGCGGGTAGATCACCCACACGATGAAAGTGGCGGCCACCGAATACACCAGCGTGTTCTGCAACACGATTTGCCCCATGAAATTGAACGGCAAGTCGCTGTAGTCCCACAGCTCGTAGTTCGCGTTGGCCGTGATGCCGGTCGTGAAGTCGATCGTGGCGCACACGAGCATGTTCACGAGGAAGCTGATGATCAGCGTCAGCCACACGCGCCCGCCGGTTTTCTTGAGCACCCATTCCTTGAACGGGAACAGCAACAACGCCACGAGCACCACAGCGATGCCCTCTGCCGGGTACGGGCACAGCCACCAGTCCCACAGTTGCGCATGCGTGAAGTCGTAATCGCCCATGACCACGCCCAGCACGATAAGCCAGCAAAAACCGATTTCGGCCCAATGCCCGGCAATAGAGAACGTGCAGTAATAGATGACGAGGTTGCGCAGCCACGGCCACGTGAGGGGTTTCTCGTAGATGTTCTCGTCGGGGTCGTGCGTGGGCTTGGTCGACGGGTCCGAATGGTTGACGAACACCTCTTTGACATGGGGCGAGAACGCGAAATAGCCGATGATGGACAGCGATCCGCCGAAATACAGCACGCCGCCCGCTATGAGCACGGGCCAGCTGACGACTGCTGCGATACGGTCGTATTCACCCCCGAATGCCATGTCGAGGACTGACAGGATGACGACGACGGTCATCGAGACGATGACGTACTTGCGCGTGGCATCGGAGCGTCTCTCGATAAGCCAGACCGAACGTGCGGCAGCGGCCATGACCACGAGAATGCGCAGCAGGGTGATGTCGTACTCGAAGGAACCCGCCGGCATCAGCAGCGCATAACCGAGCACCGTCACCATGACCAAAATGAAGTAGACCTCGATGATCCGCACGATCGGCCCGAGGCCTACTTTGCTCTGCGTACTTTCCGCACCCACGTGAGCCCTGCTAAAGACACCTTAAGCGGCAGCTGCCGAAACAGACGCTTCGCTTGCCTCCGCGCTAGCTGAAGACGACTCGCTTGACGATGCACTCGACGCGCCGCTTGACGCAATGACCGAAGACCAGATTTCTTCATCGGTTTCGGCAAGCTCACCCCTGATGACCTTGACGCTCGCATCGATCTTGTCGAGCTCTGCGGTGATGTTCGCTTTCTCCGCATCAGTCAAATAGCCGGAATTGGCGACATCCTCGCGTTCCGTACTTGTCATGGTTCCCAAGAGGTCGAACGCGCTATCTATCTTGGTGCGCTCATCACGAATCTTTTCTTCCTCTTGTTGCACCGCTATCACCCCGGCTAATTCGGGATGCTTGTTCTGCTCATCGACTCCCGGCGGGTTGATGATGTACAGCGACCAGATAATGGCGCCGAACACGGCCACGACGACGAACACGATGTTCATGATGTCACGCGGCACGCGCGCAATCCAGCGTTCCAGCAAGGGGTACACCCACCAGGTGATGATGGCCGCCACCACGCCGAACGCGGTGGTGTTTTGCAGGCACACCTGTCCCATGATGTTGCAGAAGTTGTCGCGATAATCCCATAGCTGCAAATCGGCGTTCACGATGAGGCCCATCGAGAACTCGATGAGCGTGCACAGCAAGGCGCCGGCGAAGAAGCTAATGACGTATGCCAGCACGCGCTTCTTGCCGGAGAATTTCTTCTTCAGCCACACGAAGAACGGATAGAGCACCAGCGCGATGATGACAACCGCCGCGCCCTCCATGGGGAACGGGTACAGCCAGTCGCGCCACAGCAAGGTGTTGGACGGGTCGTATTCTCCCTGCACGATGCCAAGGATGATGAACTGGCACATGCCCATTTCCATCCAGTGCCCGATAACCGAGAACAGGATGAAGTACATGATGAGGTTACGGTAGAACGGCCATCCGCGACGGTTGATGACGAAGTCTTCCTTCTCGAAATCGCCATCGTGTTTTGCGAAGTCGTTGACCAGCGTGGCCTTCACGCGCTTCGAGAAGATGAAGTAGAACAGCAGGAAAATGTAGAATGCGCCGCTTGTCACCAACGCGATAAAGTTGAAATGGCCGGCCGCGATATCGACAAACGCAGGCACCACGATGCCGATAGCCGCCATGGCAATGCAGAAGGGGCGGCCGATCTTGTAGCGGTTGATGAACATCCAGAAGGCAACGCCTTCGAGAATGACCATGACCCAGTCCATCATAGTGGTGACGGTGTAGGTCATGGCATCGCGGGACGTCAGCATAAGCCACACGAGGTATACGGCGATATGGCAAGCAAACAGGACTTGCACGACGCGCATGAAGCCCATCGTGTTGGGCGCGCTGAACTTGATGGCCTCGTAGGCGCGTTTAGCCGACTTCGTGGCGGCCGCATGGTCGGCCTTTGCCGCCCTACGAGCCTCGCGCTCCTTCTTGCGAGCAGCTTTGGCCTGCTCGCGATTACCGCTTTGCTCGGCAATGACGGTAATGCGGGCAGCCTCGTCGGCAGCCTCGTCGGCTTCCATGGCGACACCCACCATGGCAACTGCCTCGGCAGCATCGAGCTGCGCCATCTGCGTTATCTTGGCGCGCTCGGCCTTACCCGTGGAATATGCGCTGTCGATGGCACGCTCGGCACCCTCAAGCGCCGCAAGCTTTGCGTCGAGGTCGTCATCGACAACTTCATCGTCAAGCGACGCTAGGCGCTCATCGATGTCATTGTCGGCAAGATCGCCTTCGTCGGGCATTTCGGGAACATCGGGCGTCTCGATGGGCTCGAGGTTTGTCATGTCGTTATCCCTATTCGAAAGTGAGGATGTTGTCGAAACCGGTCATCTGGAACACGTCCATAACGTCGGGCACGACGTTCCTGAACACGAGCGAGCCGCCTGTTGCAGCGCGCTTCTGCATGGCGACGATCACGCGCAGCCCGGCCGACGACACGAACGAGCACTCCGCCATGTCGACGGCGATGTCGCTTACGCCCTTGTCGTACAGTTCGCCCACGAACTCTTCGAGCTCGGGCGACGTGTTGGTATCCAAGCGGCCCACGAGGGCGATGGCATACGGCTTGCCTTCTTCCAGTACCTTGATTTCCATTGATCGTCCTTTCTCCTGCACTTAATACAAGCTTTTTACCACTTTTTCACTATCGTTACGACATTACTGCCACCTTCTCGCTCATAGCTCATTTCGTTAACAGATTTCTTGGCCATGAGAATACCCAAACCGCCGATGGGGACGTCCATGATGTTGTCAGGCGTCACCGCATCGGGCTTGGCAAGCGGGTCGAACGCGACGCCCTTGTCGATGATAACGACAGTGATGGACGGCGGGTCCGCAGTATAGGTCCTGTAAATCCTCACGATGCGCGGCACATCGGGTGCCGCATCGGCATAGGCGTACTTGCACACGTTGACGAACAATTCCTCGACGGCGATATCCAATTGGTTTTGGACGCGCTGGGGGCAAAGCCTGTTGTCGAGCTCCTCGTGCAGGAAGTCGTTAACCGTGTTTAGCTGCGCAAGCTCTGCTGGGACCTCGAGCACTCCCGTCACCTCGGGAGGCACGCCCACCTCGAGTGTGAGTATCGTGATATCGTCTGACTGCTCGGCGCCTTGCGCATAGGAAGCAACGTCTTTGCGTACAGATTCCAGCAGCTCGCGCGCGTGCAAGCGGTACCCTTCCTCCGCCACGGTCATCAGCCTCTCTTCGCCATAAAGCTCTTCGTCGACGTTGAACGCTTCCGTCACGCCATCGGTGTACAGCAGGAACATATCGCCGGGCTTGCAGTCGACCGAATGCGCGCGGTAGGTCATGTCGAACAAGCCGAGTACCGGACCCGACTTGTCGCGCATCCAACGCCAGCCACCTTCGCGTTGCCACAGCAGTGGTGGATTGTGGCCCGCATTCACATAGTCGACGTGCCCCGAGCCGTAATCGAGCACGCCCACCCAAGTTGTCACGAACATGCCCGCATCGTTACCGTCGACGAGCTGCCGGTTGGCCTCGGCCACCGCTTCGCCCAATTCCATGCCGCTTGCCACGAAATCGCGCAGCAACGCCTTGGCCCTCATCATGAACAATGCAGCTGGCACGCCTTTGCCCGACACATCGGCTACCACAAACCCGAGCTTGCCGGTTTTATCGTCGCAGTCATCGCCGATCAAGAAGAAGTCGTAGAAATCGCCCCCCACTTGCTTCGCCGCGTTCATGGACGCGTATATATCGAACTTCAAAACGTCCGGATAAGGCGGGAACGTGCGCGGCAACACGGCCTCTTGAATGGCGCGCGCCGTTGCCAGCTCGGCATCCATGCGCGTCTCAGCTTCGGCAATCCAGCCTTTCAGGGCGTCAACCGTGGTATTGATGCCATCCGAAAGCGAACCGAACTCGCGGGTGTCGTGGATATCGACACGAGCGTCCAAATCACCGTCGGTAACGCGTGCAAGAACGTCGTTCGTCTCGTCAACGCGACGCGCAACGACGCGGTTCAGCAATTGGGAAACGAGCGCGAACACGACGAGCAGCAGCACGAGCGCCGAGAGGGTCATCCAGACCATTACCGAGCTGCGCTTGGCGAACACCTGGTCAGAGGATTGTATCATGATGACTTTTTGAGTCGAAACCGCGCTGGATCCGTCGTTTTCCGTCGTTTGCTCTTGGGCTCCGGATTCCGCCAAAACCCCTTCGACGGCGAATTCCTCGGCGTACACATACGCGATGAACGTACGCGTTTTCACGTTGATGATTCCCTCGAGGGCAGAATCCAGGGTTTTGGCATCCTCAAATACGACGCGTTGCATCTCCCCCGTTTGAATTGAGCGGTCAATAGCGTCGAGTACTTGCGTGCTGAATACGTTTTTGAGTTGCTGGGCAGTTGCAAAGCGATCGTCATTGGTTGCGAAGATGTAGTCATCGAGCGTGGTGATAACGGTTCCATCGTCTTTAACGGTATAACCCTTTAGCACCATGTCGTCTTGAAGGGTTTCGGTGAGCTTGTCGGTGATGCTGGTGTCAACCGTATCGTAGTCAACGTCGTATTGCTCGAAGACCCGCGAAATCAAATCAATTTGGGTGTTCGTCAATTTTAGCTGGTTTCCGATATAGCTCACTTCGCTCTTCAGGAGATCTTCTGCATCTCGAAGCTCGTCAACCGACGAAACCGCAAAGCTTGCAGCAGACATGACCATGAACGCAAGAGCCACCACGACGGCGAGCCACGTCCCGAACACGGTACGTAGCCCCGGGACGTCCACGCGCTCCCTAATCTTGCAAGCCACAAGATCGCCGGCAATACACAACACGGCCATGACGAAAGCCGTCGACTGACCCTGCAGGCTCAAATCGCCCAGCTGTAAGGCCATGCCCACCGAAGCAGTCCGTATGCCGGCTTCGCTGGCATCAGGTCCCAATTCATTTGCAATGCTGATGACAAGCTGGATAAAGACGTTGATCGTGAATCCCACGCTGTACAGGAACGATACGATTATGCACACGATGATGATGTAAATTGCGCGTTTGATCTTCGAAGAAGGATTGTTGCGCAATACGAATGCGAACAAGGCGCCCAACAGCAACCCGCACACGCTGAACATGACTATGGATGTCATTGGATTGACGAACGTCAACTCGTAATGGTCGAGGGGGAAAACGTGGGCATGCAACAACAGCACGCTGCCCGTCATGAAACCGATCGCCACGCCTGGCAGCGTGCCCAGCAGCAATGCGCCCAAAGCCACGACTTGCAGCAGCACGACCATGTACCCGACGGTTCCATCTGGCATGACCAAGTCCACGAAGCCCAATTGGGTGAACGTCAACGCAGCGCCCGCCACAGTGAGCACGATGGCGATCATCCACCTCAGCACGCGGCTGTCATTGGCCAGGACGCCACGCCAACTTAAGATCCTCGCCTTTTTCTTCTTAGTTGCAGCTTCAGTTGCCATGAAACCTTGCTTCTCGCTTTGCCACTAGCGTTCGATGGTGAAAACTTCGGAAAGACCTGTCATGTCAAGCACTTCCAACACATCATCGCACGGATGCAGCAGCCGCATGACCCCGCCGTGTTTGACCGCAAGCTTGTCGGCCGTCACGAGCACGCGCAATCCTGCCGAAGCGATGTAGCTGACATCCGTCAGGTCTATGTCCAAGTCGCGCACTTCAGCCGGCAGTCCTTCGACAACAACCGTCAAATCGGGTGAGGTTTGCACCGTTAGCTTGCCAGTTAACTCAATGCGGGCCTTGGTCCCATCTACAGTCGTCTTGACGTCCATGCGTTACGCCTCCTTGTCCAACCGCTGCCGTTCAACCAACTCGGCGAAAATGCCGCCCTTTCCTATGAGCTCCTCGTACGAGCCTTCTTCGACAATCGTCCCCCCATCCACCACCAGGATGCGGTCGCAATGCTTCACGGTAGATAGGCGGTGAGCTACCACTATTCGCGTGCATTTTAGCGCATCGAGCGATTCGCTCACGTGCTTTTGCGTCTTGTTGTCAAGCGCGCTCGTAGCCTCATCTAACATGAGGATGCGACGCTTCCCGCACACGGCTCGCGCTATCATCAGCCTCTGGCGCTGGCCGCCCGAAACGCCGCCTCCGCCTTCTGTCACGAAGGTTTGCATTCCCATGGGCATCTTACGGATGTCGTCGGCAATGCCCGCAATCTCAGCCGCCTCCCAAGCGTCATCGATCGTCGCGGTCGGAGTCGATATCGTGATGTTGCTCGCTATGTCGCCCATGAAGAGCTTGCCATCCTGCATGACTACGCCAATATGCTGGCGCAAGCTGCGCAAATCGACTTTGGTGGCATCGTGTGGCCCATAGAAAATCGCACCGCGTTCGGGGGTCTCGAACCCCAGCAACAGGCGCATGATGGTCGACTTCCCGCAACCGCTCTTGCCGACAATGGCCACGTATTCGCCCGAACGCACCTTGAACGACAGGTTTTGCAATATGTACGGGCCGTTCTCGTCGTACCTAAACGAGACGCCCGAAACCTCGATTCCGCCGTTAAGCGATTCGACCGACGGTTTGTCCTCGGCAATTTCGGGCGTCGCTTGCATAACGGGCTCTACCGTTTCGAGCATGGGGCTGATTTGCGCTATTTGGCTAGCGGTTCCGGCAAGTGCCATTATGGCGGCAGTCACTTGGCCGTAAGCCACGTTGAATGCCATGTAATTGGGAACCGACACCCCCGAACTGCCAGCCAGGTAGTAAATCGCTATGTTGCCCAAAAGTCCGACGAGTCCCACTATTGCAGGCAGTGCCCGTAAAAGGGTCGGACGGTTGTAGGCGGCACGGGCGTAGTCCGCATAACCATGCGCCCATTTGGCGAACGCGCGGTCCTCGGCACCCGCGAGCTTGATTTTCTGGATGCCGCTTAGAAGGGCCGTCACCGTGCCCGACAGCTTGACGCTCGCCGACATCGAATCGCGTTCGAAGCGCATGGTCGCAAACGTGACCAATACCGTGAACACCGCTTGGATGATCACGACGGCCAATGCGGGAAGCGCGAGTGCCGACGCGTAAGCGCCGATTTGCACGATGTAAACCAGCGATAGCAAAGCCGAGAGACTCGAACCCAGGATGACCGCGGCGAGCGTCTGCGTCAGACGACGCACGTTAAACACGCGGCTCGCCAAGTCGCCCAACGAATACTGCTTGAAGAACGAGGGCGGCAAGGCCAAGACGCGCGCGAAGGTTGCCGCTTCGGTCACCACGTCGAGCTTGGTCGACACGCGGGCCATGACGAGGCTCCGACACGCGTTGATGAGCGCAGTCGATATGGCCACGCCGAGAAGCAGCGAAGCCACGGGTAAAATCAAACGCGCCTGGCCGGAAGGCGCCACCACGCCGTAGGCCACCTGGTTGGCCCATGCGGGAACCAACCCGATGAGCGTCACGGCTAAAGCCGCAATCACCACGAGCAGGTAATCGTTTCGGTCGAACACATGGAAGATGAACGCCATCAAGTCGCGCAACGACAGCGGTTTGGCGGGCAGCGGCCTGTAGAACAGCGTGGCATTCGTGCCGATGTGCGCAGCCACGTCGCGGGTCACCCTGACCTTGTTTCTGCTGACAGGGTCGAAGTAGTAGTATCCGCGAATGCCACGCGGGAGCAACGCGATGGCTTCGCCTGTATCCAAGTGGCCGACCATAGCCCCAAAGGCCTGCCTGTACCAGCCTGGTTCCAAGCGGACGTTTCGGCGCATCGTGCCAGTCGGGCGGCAAAGCCACTCGATGCGCTCCTCGACATCGTTTATGTCCGGCGGCACCGATCCTGGCTCGACGCCAATGTATTTCAAGCATGCCTTTGCGGCGCCATCGACCTGCTCGACGTCGTCCATGGTGAAGGCCGGCGCACGGCGGCTATCGGTTACACTTGCCGCAAGCTCTGCGTAGGCGCGCTCCGTCAGTTTGGCATCGAGCTTCGACCGCGCCTCGATTTGCGATTCCATCCACCTAGTCATTGCTCACCAACTCCGCATACGCGCCGCCAGCGGCGATGAGGCTCGAATGGGTGCCGCGCTCGACGATCTTGCCCTCGTCGAGCACGATGATCTCGTCACAATCGCGTATGGTCGAAAGCCTGTGCGCCACGACGATGCACGTGATGCCCCGATCTCGGATATGCCGCATGACCTCGGCTTCGGTTTTCGCGTCGAGCGCGCTCGTGGCTTCATCCAAGATGATGACCGTGGGATCGGTGGCCAAAACGCGCGCAATCTCGAGACGTTGCAGCTGGCCACCCGAATAGTTACGGCCGTCGGGCAAGACGCGGTTGGAATACCCGCCTTCGCGACTGACGATGTCGTCGTGTATGCCGGCATCGCGGCAAGCGATGATAACCTCGTAGTCTTCGATTGACCGGTCCCACAGCTTGATGTTGTCTGACACCGTATCGTCGAACGTGACGATATCCTGGTCTACAACGGCCAATGACCCGCGCAACACTGGCCTCGGGATATCGCCTATCGGGGCATCGTCGAACTTAACCGAGCCAGACCATGGCTCGTAAAGTCCGGAGACCAGTTTTGCGATGGTCGATTTCCCGCAACCCGAACCGCCCACGAGCGCCACCCATTGGCCGGGCTGCAGATGCATGTCGAATCCCTCGATGAGCGGTGGCTCGAGCGGCGAGTATCCAAACGTCACGCCTTCGAGGTCGACTTTCCCGAACAGCTTCTCGCGATCGAGGGCCTTTGCGTCAACGGGGGGTTCGGAATCTTCGGGCACATCGGCCGGATAGCGCATGACGTCTTCGACTCGCTCCATTTGCGTCTGCATTTCCTGGACCATCTGCCCGAGGTTGATCATCTCGCTCACCGGCGCCATGAACGATGCCAGGAAGCCCGTGAACGCCAGCAGCGCACCCGGCGTGAACGCGTCCTCGATGATGAGCCAGATGCCCAAGACGAGCACGGCGATGTTGGCCATTTGCGCTACGACCTGCGGCACTGCGCCCAAGTACGAGTTGAGGCGCGTCGCATTCGTCGCAGACTCGTTAGCGGCTGCCTGGTATCCTGCCCATCGGCCAAAATAACCGTTCTCGGCACCGGACGCCTTAATCGTCTCGACCATCTGGATGCCGCCGACGGTCGTTGCGTACAGCTTGCCCTCGTTCATGGCGCCCGCACGCGCGATGTTCACGCGTTTTCGGGAAATATAGCGGGCGATCAGCACGTTGAGTATCACCGTGAGCAAGCCCACCACGGTGAGCAGCACGCTGTAGTTCAGCATTATGGCCAGGTACAGCACGAGCATCACCGTGTTTATGAGCACGGGAGCCAGCTGTCCCACCAGCGAAAACGCAATGGTCTCGTTCATGGCTTGCCGCTGCTGCAAATCGCCGACCATGCGTTGCGCGTAAAACCCGACCGGCAAATGCAGCAGATGGCGCATGAACCGCGACGACGAGACGACGGCTATCTTTCCCTGGATGCGAACGAGATACACGGCATTGAGAATCGAAACGATGCCGGTCACAACGGCAAGCGCCAGCATCACCGCCGTCAGCGGAACGAGCCAATCGGGGTTATCTCCTGTAAGGATATGATCGAGGAACACCTGGCCAAGCGACGTGTTTACAATGGCGACAATCGATGTGATAGCAGCTGTCAGCATGACGAACGCGATGGCAGGCGCAAGGCCTTCCAAGCGCTTGCGCGCAAAGGCAACCGTATTGGGTTTGCTGCCGCCTTCCTGGAAAGCGTCTGTCTTCTCGAATACAAGCGCGATTCCGGTAAAGCTTTGATTGAACTCGTCGATAGGCACCTTCACCTGGCCACGTGCCGGATCGTTTATGTACACGTACCTGCCTCTGAAGCCTCTTACGACCACGAAGTGGTTGAAGTTCCAGAACACGATGCAGGGGAACGGCTCCTTCTTGCGAAGCGCCTCGGTCGAGAACGTCATGCCTTTAGCCGTCAGCCCGTAACTGCGGGCAGCTTTCAGGATGTTCGAGGCCTTCGACCCATCACGCGACACGCCGCAATCGGCACGCACCTTTTCGAGAGGCACCCATTTGCCGTAATACGCGAGAATCATCGTCAGGCAGGCGGCACCGCATTCCAGCGCCTCCATCTGCATGACTTGGGGGACTTTTGGAACTCGTCCTGCCATTTACGCATTGCCCCCGAGAATGAGTCTGATAGGAGGAATCTGGTCGGTCGTTATGTTCACGGACAGCGGCACGCTGTCGGGCAAGTCGCTCGCATCGCCCTCGAACGTCACCTGATAGACCCAATCGCCATTTACAAGCGTGCTGACAAGGTAATCGCTTTTCATGATGCCATGGGCCTCGTCGCGAGATACGGGCACAGTCGCCACCTTCGCAACCGTCATCCCCTCTCCGTTAACGGACACGTTATCGCCAACATGGACCTTTGCCACATCTTCGGCAGTCAAGAAGCACATGGCGCGTCCATCTATTGAAACACCTGTTGCCGACACGTTGGTAGTGACAGCCCCGAAAACGCCCCATGCCAGCAATCCAACCAGCAACGCGATGCACGCAGCCAGGATCACCCACACGCTGGGGTTCGTCACGCGTACGTACTTGTCGAGGTCATCGGGGCTGCGGAGCTTGTCGGTCGCCGCACGGTTGAATATTGGTTTGGTCATGTCGGCCATTGCATGCCCCTCTCAGCCGCCTCGCGCATCTTGGAAAGCGCGTTGGCGAGCTTTGTCGATACCGTAGAGGGATTCATTCCCAGCTTATTGGCTATATCCACATTCCGCATGCCGTCACGGTACTTCAGCAACACGAGCTCGCACTCTTCGTCGTCGATTGTCGCCAGCAACCGGCGTGCCAAGTCCTGGTCGTCGATGGCATCTTGTCCGCCCGAAATAGCTGAAGCCGATTGCGGTATCTCATCCAAAGTGATGGTCGTCTTTTCTTTTCGATAGTGCGAAGCCATGCAGTTCTTTGCTATTGCCAGAACCCACGTGGAAAACTTTGCACGCGTCGGGTCGTACGCTGCAAACGATCGAGCGGCTTTCAGAAACGCTTCGGCTACGACATCCTCGGCATCGGCGTCGCACGACATTCGGGCACGCACAAAGCCATATACGAGCCCGTAGCTTTCCAGATAAAGCCTCTCGAATTCGAGCTCGCGCGCGCTCTTTGCAGTAAACGATGCCCGTATAAGCCGCGGTTTTCCGTTCGTGAAAAGCCCTTTCCGTCAACGGAACACTAACCGTCAATTTTACTGCATAAATTAGGATAGAAAAACCTGATAAGGGCAGGATAATCGAATGAAACGAAAGCGAAGGGCGCCTGACGCGCGTCACATTTTCAGACGAGCGTTAATGTCTCCGGCTGCGGCAATCAAATCGAGCTCGTCATCGTCGATGCACACGCCCTCGTTATCTGCGTCCAGAACAGACAGGCAACGCTCGAGCAGCTCGTCGCGAAAGGTTTCGGAGCTGGCGGGAAGCCCCTTTTCCAGTACTCGTTCGAGCATGCGCTCGAAATCCCAGTCTTCCACGTCGCCTCCTTCCGCGCTGACCGCTTTTACACGTATGCTACCTTATACGCGCCGTTTCGAGAATTCGTCTTGGCAAACGGGCGCGTAGAACGCGGCGGATGTTTGGAATCCGCCACATTGGCCGCAATGGGAAAGCCGCCGGCTTTTTCGCCGGCGGCTTTCTTCAACCAACTGACAAGACAAGCTTTACTGGAGGAGCTTGGCGAATTTCAAGCCCTTACCTGCATCCTCCTTCTTGTCCTTCCAGATCAGCATGCCATCCTTGTTGATGGAGAACTCGGCGCTTCCGTCGGTGTACACCGTCTTGGGATCGCCGCCGTCCTCGCTCACGAACTTGCTACCGCCATCGGAGCAAACCAGCTTATCGCCCTTGACCTTGACGGTGTATTTCCACGAATACGTCTCGCCAGAGCCCTGATCCCATTCGATGGTCACTATGACATCACTGCCGACGGTATCAACCTTCAGAGAGGCCTTGTCGTCTTGCCACGAACCCAAGTATTTTTCGATCTCTTCCGTTTCATGGGACCTCAAGGACACGTTAACGGTCGTTCGCGGTGTGACCTGCGTGCCCGCTGTAGGCGACTGGCTGACAACCGTGCCCTCGCTGCCGTCGGCGTCGAGCGCCAAATTCAGCGCGTCAGTTGCTTGCTCGGCAGCGGTAAGGGACATGCCGGTAAGGTCGGGGACTTCGACGTATTGCACTGGCGCGCTCAGCGTCACGGTGACAAGCGTGTTGGGAGCAACCTTCGTGCCTGCGGCAACGTCCTGCGACACCACAACGCCCGCCGGGTCACCGGTATAACGGGCCGCAAGACCCGCAGAATGCAGCGAGGCTTCAGCGTCGCTCCAAGAGAACGACATCACATCGGGAACTGTCACGTTCTCGACCGGTTTCGGGCCAAGCGACACCTGGACGGACACGGTCGTGCCCTGCTTGACTTTTGAGTCCGCAGGCAGGGACTGGGCAATGACCTTGCCTTCGTCCACATTGTCGTTGTACGCCGTCGTGCTGTCGAATCCGAGCTTCGCATCCGAAATGGATTTCTTCGCATCATCGCGAGTCATGCCGACCACATTGGGAACCGTCGCCTCACCCGGGGCGGTGGCAACCGTGAATGCGACCTTGGTGCCCTCTTTCACCTTGGTGCCCGCTGCAACGGATTGCTTGAACACGTGACCAGGCTGAACCTCGCTAGTCTCCTCGGGGTTCGAAGCCACGCCGACGAGGCCCACGTCGCTCAGTGCCTTCTCGGCATCATTTTGCGTCTTGTCCTTCAAGTCGGGCACGACTACGTCTTTGAGCTCCGCCTTGCCGGACGACACCACTAAATCGACCTTGGAATTGGCTTTCGCGTTTGTCAGGGGCTCGGGGGTCTGCGAGATAACGCTACCCAACGGAACCGTATCGGATGCCTCCTGCTTGATGGTTCCCACCTGCAGGCCAGAAGCGAGAACGGCCTTTTCTGCGTCGGCTTGCGTTAACGACACCACGTTGGGAACCGTGTACATGACGTCTCCGGAAGCCGAACTGCCTGACCCCGATGTCGAGCCCTGCTGGTTCGAGCAGGAGCAGCTTGCGAGCGCGAGCGCGCCGACGACAAGCACGGCCGCTGCAACAAGCAGGAAGAGCCTCCGCCCTAGCGAAACCTTCTTCATTTTCGTTCCTTTCCCTTTATAAAGACGGACAGCTTTATGATAAGGCAAGAACGACAGCGCATGGTGTTGACGAGAGCGCAATGGAACGGGCTCGGGTACATGACACCCTTTTCGAATGGCAATTCGCTAGATGTCTCGGGCCATGTCCATGACGTCGTAGTAGCCGTTGAATTCCTCGACTCCCGTTGCCATGAAACCCTGGCTTTCCCAGAACGAGCGAGCCGACCCGCTCGCCTTCGGGCATTTAAGCTCGAGGTGGTCGTATCCTTGGGCTTTCATCGACGCGCGCACGTCGGCGAAGATGCTCGAGCCGACACCTTGTCCCTGCAGGTTCGCGTCAACCATGAACCAGCCGATGAACGCATCATCGGCTTCAGGATAACCGCATATAAGATCGAGCACGGCCACCAAGCCCTCGTCCTCGTCGTAGAAGCCGACGAAATGCGTCGAGGCTGCCGCCGCATCTTCTGAGCCTTTCGAGATGTCGCTCACGATCTCGGTCAGCCGCGACCGAGATGGCCGGATGCCTAACGAACGGTAGTATCTACCGTTCGTTCTGGCGAGGCTCACGACATCGGAGATGTCGGTTTCTGTTATCCGGCGCACGTCGTACGAGGTTCCCAGCGCCTGGATATCCAAACCTGGCGATTCATCGCGGTTGATGACCTTGTCGAACTGAGTGTCGAAAAGCTCGCGGTAGACGCCTTCCATCGCCAGCAGCTCGTCATGGGTTCCCTGCTCGACGATGCGCCCGTCTTTCACGACCAAAATGCAATCGGCTTTGAGGATCGTCGACAAACGGTGCGCGATGACGATGCTCGTGCGTCCCACCATGAGCCGCTCGAGCGCCTGCTGAATCGCGTGTTCCGAAATCGAGTCGAGGGCGCTCGTGGCTTCGTCGAGGATAAGGATCTTCGGGTCTTTCAGGATGACGCGCGCAAGCGACAAGCGTTGCTTTTCGCCGCCGGACAGCTTAAGGCCGCGGTTGCCAACTGGGGTGTCGTATCCAAGCGGCTGCGCCGAAATGTAGTCGTGGATGTTCGCGGCCTTGCACGCTTCCTCGATTTGCTCGAGCGTGGCGTCCTCGTTCGCATAGCGCAAGTTCTCGAGGATGGTGCCGTTGAACAGGTACGCCTCTTGCGTGACCATGCCGATCTGCTGCCGCAGGTACGTCAGGTCGAAATCGCGCACGTCGACATCCGCAACGGTGACCGACCCGCCCGATACGTCGTAAAGGCGCGGTATCAGATTGACGACCGTCGACTTTCCGGATCCGCTGGGTCCCACGATGGCGTACATTGCGCCACCAGGCACCTCGAAGTCCACGTCTTCCAACACGAGGGACCCGGGCTCGTAGCCGAACGCCACATGGTTGTAGCGGATGGGCTTGCGTTCGACATCGGGCGTGGCCCCGTTTTCGGGCGAGACAATCGTGTTCTCGCGGTCGAGGTAGTCGAAGATGCGCGTGAACAGCGCGAGGGAGCGCGTGAATGTCACTTGCAGGTTGAGAATCGACTCAACCGGGCGGTACAGCCGGTTGACGAGCGCCACCATGGCCGTGACGGTGCCCACCGTCAGCGTCGGGTCGAACTTCTCGATTATCAGCAACCCGCCTGCGAAGTAAATGAGCAACGGACCCAGTTGGGTGAACATGCCCATGGCGACGCTGAACAGCGAACCCGACCTCGTCTCTTTCATCGAAAGGTCGGTGACTTCCTTGTTCACGCGCTCGAAATCCTCGAATGCGCGCTTCTCGCGGGTGAACATCTTCACGAGCAGCGATCCGCTTGCAGAAAGCGTCTCGTTGATGACCTGGTTCATCTCGTCGGTCTTGGCCTGGGTCTGCGTGGCGTACTTCAGGCGCGACTTGCCGGCCGACCGCGTGGGCAGGATGAGCAGAGGCAGCACCGCCAGCCCCACGATGGCCAACTTCCAGCTCATGGTGAACAACGCCACGAGCGTCGTGACGATGGTGGCTATGTTGCTGACCACCTTCGACAGCGTGCCGCTGACCACCGAGCTGACACCGCTGATGTCGGTGTCCATGCGGGTGATGATGTCGCCTTGCTTTTCGGTGGTGAAGAACGAATGCGGCATGTGCTGCAGATGGTCGTACATTTGGTTGCGCATGTCGTAGATGATGCGCTGGGAAATCCATGCGTTGATATAGTTCTCGAGCACGCCTATGAGCTGGCTGGCAACCATGGCCGCCAGCGCGATGAGCAGCAGCTGCACAAGATAGCGCAAATCTTCGCCGACGAGCGCCTCGTCGACGATCATGCCCGTGACGATCGACGGCGCGAGCCCCACGATGGCGGCGATGATGATGGCGACGAACACCGCGGCAAACTGCAAGCCGTACGGCTTCAGGTACGAAAGGATGCGCACGAGCAAGCCCTTCGTCAGCTTGGGCATGTTCGCTTTCTCTTCATCGGTCAAGTATTGACCACCCGGGCCGCCTGGGCCCAATCGCGGTGCCGGCATGGTTTTGCCCTTCGCCCATCGCGGTTGAAACCTGTGCTTCTATTGTAGTAAACCTGGCCCTGACCGTCACACTAACAGTCCGGCATGAGCCAGGAAGTACAGCTTGGCAGGTTGCAGAACCCCTGTGCTCCAGCGCGCTTTCGCCCATTGGGGCTTGAGGACGAACGCGTATCTGCCCGTTTCGCCTTTTTCGAGCTCTACCTTTATTGCTCGCGCGAACGCAGCGTTGGCGGCAAGCTTCCACCGTCTATCAGCTGCTCCCCAGCTTTCCAACATGTTCAGGGCAAGCGCGGCAGAACCGTTTTCGAACGACGCGCGCACGTCTTCGGGCTGCTCGATGCCGAACTGGACGTCGATGGCGAACGTTTCGCCGATGTGCCCGTCATCGAAGACGTCGAATTGGAAGTCAACCGATTCGGAAGCAGCCTTCATGAGCGCGGAAACACGCTCGAGCATGGCGTCGTCGTATGCGCTGAAGCCTATCTGGTCGAATGCCTCGGCAATGCGTTTGGGGTCTTCGGCGCACGTTCGCGTTTCGTCGCTGTCGAGGTAGCCGCAAACACGCAAGGGAGATCCCGCCCTGCCTCGGAACAAGCCGAGGAACGACAGCGGCTAACCCTGTGGCATGCGTCTTGCAAGGTCAAGGTACAGCGCAGCGCGATCCGGTTCGCCGATTGCCTTGCAAAACGGTTCGACAAGTTCCCAGTGTTGTCGTGGCTGGAAATGGACAGCTGCCCGAGGAAGATCGGAGTCTTTCACGTCAAGCTCGAAACCGCAGCTCACCTCTTCGACTTGCGATCCTTCGCTGGTATACCAGTCGATCAGCGGACCTGTTCCCCCAGCCGCCTTCGAGTCGATACGCGTTTCGGGCTCCAGCTCGCGATAGAGTGCGGTGACGTCGAGAAACGGATCGCCTATAAGAGGGAATTCCAAATAGACGCTGGGGAACTCCTCCCCGACCATGAACGGACGGGCCACCTTGCGGGCGCGGCTAAGGCACTCGCCGAAGAGCGCGTCTCCGCGTCCGTCGTCGGCGGCCTGAAGGCAAAGGGTCTCAAACGCATCTGGATGACTGGGAATTTGCACTGCACATCCTCTTAGTCAGACGTCTTAGACGGCAGAAACGTCCTGCGCTCCTGCTATAAGATACGCTTTCGCATCGAGCAGCTCGCCCGAGCGTCAGCGCAGCTTCACGAAATCAGGGTAGCAGAACAGCGCGCAGCTGCCGCCATCCCAAGCCACCCGCTTGGCGAACGTCGTATCCGCGATTAGTTTCCAGCGCCCGTCCGCCAATCCGCATGCCTCGATGTGGCGCATGAGCTCGCCCGCAGCGCCTGTTGGGTTAAACGAGGGCCAGTTGCTCTTCCCCGGGGGGGCAGGCGAAACGCGCACTTACGCCGACTGTAGAGCCGAGAGAGCCGTCGGGCATGATGTCGAACTGGAACTCGAACCCGAACGGCGAGGCGGCAAGCTTTAGGCATAGCGGGATCACCGTGTCGCCGAACTCGCGCTCGTCAAGAACGCAGACGGCATCACGACCATGAAGGAATGCTTTGGCATGAGATCCATGGATGCCGGTCAGACCAGGGGCATCGTCATCGGGTCGCTCGTCGGCATTCTGGGTGGTCCGCTTGGCGTCCTGCTCGGAGCAAGCTACGGGGCAATCGTCGGCAGCACCGCAGACACAGCTGTCGCCCTTGACCAACTGTCCGCGGTCGAGATTCTTGCAGGCAAGATCTACGAAGGCGAAACGGCCATCATCGCGCTGGTACAGGAAGACGAGCCCGCATTCGACGCCGCGTTCGCCAAGTTCAACACCATCACCATGCGTTTCGACGCCGCCGACATCATTGACGACGTCGACCGCGCTTACGAGGTTCAGGCAGAATTGCAAAACCAGGCCATCGAGCAGCTGCGCGCAGACCGCAAGGCCGAGAAGGCCGCACGTCGCGAAGAGCGCCGCGAGGAGCTCAAGGCCAAGTTCGCTGAGTACGAGGCCGCGACCAACAGGTCGATGGGGATCGAATAACCGCATCGAACCGACGCGTTATACGGGGCGCCTTCCAATGAGAAGGCGCCCCGTTTTTTGTGCTCAGGCGCTGCGCGCTCTCGCACTTCTGGCCTTTTCGTCCACTCGCATCAAGCACTTCCGCCATTTCCGTCCATTCCTGATTTTTCGATGACAGCTTTGACGGAAGTGCGCGGTTTTTCGGCCATTTAGGGACAGATATTTCGGAAGTGCACGATTCAGGGGC
>JAFWJU010000087.1 GCA_017511465.1 Eggerthellaceae bacterium
GGTGGAGCCCACGGCCTCGCGGTACTGGCCGGCGATTTCGGGCAAACCGATGCCGAACGTGGTGAACAGGCAGATGCCCGTGGAGTCGCACAAGGCGGTCAGGTCTTGGAACAGCTTGAGCGTGGCGCCCTTGCCCTCGGTGACCTGCGGGTCGAGCTTCATGGGAATGCCCAGGACCTCGGGGGAGATCATGTAGCCGCGCACGTGGCATCCGCCGCGGTTGGACGTGGCGTACTCGAGGCCGATACCCTGGATGGCGCGGCCGTCGTAAGCGGGCATTTCCTGCTTCTTCGTGGACATCGAAAGCTCGGGGTGACCGTACTTCTCGGCCAGGCGGTACGAGCCCAGGCCGATGGTCTTGCCGAAGCCTTCGCCGTCGGCGCACATCTGCGTCAGCTTGACCATGGCCTCCGCGTCGCCGAAACGCAGCGGGAAGCCGATGTCGCTCTCGGGGATGGCGCCCATCTCGAACAGCTCCATCGCGCAGGCGACGGTGCTGCCGAGGGTGATCGGGTCCATGCCCTCCTCGTTGCAGATGAAGTTGGCCTTGACGATGGCGCCGATGTCGTTGACACCGCAGGCGGCGCCGTAGGACCAACCGGCCTCGTATTCGGGACCCTCGCCGAAGCCGTCAAGGTCGCCACGGCCTTCGATCTTGGTGACGCGACCGCAGGCGATGGTGCAGCCGAAGCAGCCTTGGTTCTTGATGAGATGGGTTTCGACCAGGCGCTCGCCCGACGTGTCGTCGGCCTTGTCCCAGTACGAGCCGTCGCGGCCGTTGTGCAGCGGCAGGCCGCCGACTTCGTTGACGATGTTGACCAGGACCTCGGTGCCCAGCGCGGCCAGGCCCTCGCCGGTGACCGGATGTGCGCGCAGCATGGTGCGGGCCTTGGTGGCTTCCTCCATGAATTTCTCGGGATTGGCGACCTTCACGCCGCCCGTGCCGCGCACGACGACGGCCTTGAGGTTCTTGGAGCCCATGACGGCGCCCATGCCGCCACGGCCGGCAGCGCGGTTCTTGTCGTTCATGACGCCTGCGAACAGCATCATGCGCTCGCCGGGACGGCCGATGGTGGCCACGTGAACTTTGCCGTGCTTTTCCTCGAGCGCCTCGGTGACCGGGTGCACGCCCTGGCCCCAGAGGTCGCCTGCGGGAAGCAGCTCGACCAGATCGTCGTCGATGTGCAGGTAGACGGGCTCGGCGGCCTTGCCCTCGAAGATGATGCCGTCATAGCCGGCGTACTTCAGCTCGGGGCCGAAATGGCCGCCCGAGTTGGCGGCGCCGATGATGCCGGTAAGCGGGGCCTTGGAAACGACCTCGTAACGGCCGGCGGAGCAAGCGGCGGTGCCGGTCAGCGGGCCCGTCATGAAGATGAGCTTGTTCTCGGGGGACAGCGGGTCGACCTTCGGGTCGACTTCGTTGCAGTAGTACTTGGTGCCAAGACCGCGCGCGCCTACGAAGTCATGCGCGTCCTGCATGTTCAGCGGCTCTTTCTTGATGGTGCCCTCGGTCAGGTTGACGCGAAGGATAGTGCCGATCCATCCGTTTCCACGTGTCATTATGCGCACACCTCCTCGACGGCAGCCTTGAGTTTGTCAGCGGCGACCTTCTTCTTGTCGGGGACCTCATCGGGGTCGACGACGGAAATCGCGCCCGTCGGGCAGTGAACGGCGCACCACGTCTCGCCGTCGCACAGGTCGCACTTGAAGATCTTCTTCTTGGCAACCGAGTACGACACGTTGCCGAGCGGGCAAGCGCTCACGCACATCTTGCACACGATGCACTTGTTCGCGTCGTGCGTGATAACGCCCTCGGCGTTGCGCTTGAGCGCACCGGTCGGGCAGATGGCGGCGCAGCAGGCCTCGTCGCACTGCATGCACATGATGGGCACGGTGATAGCTGCTTCTTCATAGTGAAACACGGTGACGTTGCTCAGGCGGGGATTGAACTCCTCGTTGTGCCTGAACGAGCACACGAGCTCGCACGTGCGGCAGCTGACGCACTTCTTCGGGTCTACGACTAGCTGTTTAGCCATAAACCACCCCTTTCTCTCGTTTTACACCCACAATCATGAAACCATGCGAATTAGGCAGAAAACGCGCGAATAGCGAATTAACCTAGGTGAACTTGAGTATTTCTACCTGTTTATGGCATACAATTAGGCAGAAAAGCAAACGGTTTCTGCCTAAGGGAAAATGGTGGGGGGCGGATAATCATGCGCACGTTCGATTATGGGCATTTGCCCAAGGGGCTCATCGGCGGCAAGGTCGGCGAGGCCAACCTGAAGGTATTCGAGGACAAGGGCAAGCTCGACATGCTGCAGCAGCTGCATGCCGATGAGCTCGCATTGCTCACGGCCCGCGCCCATTTCGACAACGTGGATGCCTCGACGCGTATAGAGGGCATGTATGTCGGCGCTGAACGCACACGCCAGCTGCTCGATGGCTCTCAGCCGACGAGCGACCTTGAAGCGCAGATTTGCGGCTACTCCAAAGCACTCGCCCTTATCGAGGACCATGCGAACGAATTGGAGGTTTCGACTTCCACCATCGTGGCGCTCTACGAGACGCTGTACGCCCACCGCAACCTGGGGCGCAAAAGCCGCTACCGCAAGAAGGACTACCTGTATGTTCAGGTGGACGGCCATATGCAGGCCATGCCCGTCAGCCCCATCACGGCGTTCGAGACGCCGCTCGTGCTGGGCGGCGCATGCGACGGGCTTGCCGATGCCATGGTTGCAGATGCTCGAAGCCCCCTTGTGCAGGGCGCGGTTTTCGTGGTCGATTTCCTGTGTATCCGCCCATTCGACGAGGGCAACGGTCGTATATCTCGCCTGTTTGCCGAGCTGTTGCTGGCGAAGGCTGGTTTTGACATATGGCGCTACGTCAGCGTGGACCGCATCATCGAGGAATCGGCGATGGACTACTACGATGCCCTCAACGCGTGCGTGGAAGGCTGGGACAAGGGTCGCAACGACTATGCGCCCTTCGCCCTGTATTGGCTCGAGGTACTGCACGAGGCGCACGGAAGGTTGTTCGAGATGGTGGGTACCGGCTTGGGTGCCAAGGCAGGCAAGACCGAACGCGTGAGGTTGTTCGTTTTGCGCGCTTCGGGCCCCGTTTCCAAGCGCCAGATTCGCGATGCGCTTCCCGACATCAGCGAGGCGACTGTCGAGGCAGCGTTAGGCGCCATGGTCAAGGAAGGCTCAGTCGAGAAGGTTGGGGCGGGGCGATCGACTGCCTACCGCAAGAAGTAACGCGACGGACAAAATATTAGGCAAATAACGTAAATTCAGTTTGCATTCCCTCATGGTGACGAAATAAACTGAAACGGTACGAAACGGTGTAAAGGGTCACGTCGTTTCGGGTTTCGCTGTGGGTAAAACCGAGGGAAGGGAAACTATGAAGAACACCAAGTTCAAGGTACTGCTTGCCGCCGTGTTCGCCGCGATGTTCGCGTTGTTCATGGTCGCATGCTCGAGCGGTTCGGGTAGCGCATCGAGCGCTTCCGCCTCTGCTTCGAGCGAGTCGGCGTCTGCTTCGAGCTCCGCCGCTATCGAGAATCCTGTCATCCGCATTTCGACCACCACGTCGGTCAACGATTCGGGTCTGCTGCCGTACCTGCAGCCGTACTTCGAAGAGGCCACCGGCTATCAGTGGGAAGTCACGTCTGCCGGCACTGGCGCCGCCATCAAGAAGGGCGAGACGGGCGATGCTGACGCACTGCTCGTGCATGCCAAGGCCAGCGAAGAAGAGTTCATCGAGTCCGGTTACGGCATCGAGCGCATTCCGTTCATGTACAACTACTTCGTGATCGTCGGCCCTGCTGACGACCCTGCTGGCATCAAGGACTGCGCGACCGCTGCTGAGGCGTTCAAGAAGATCGCCGATTCTGGCGCGACCTTCGTTTCCCGCGGTGACGATTCCGGCACCAACAAGAAGGAACTGCAGATTTGGGAAGCCGCTGGCGTTACTCCCGAAGGTGACTGGTACGTCAACGCCGGCGCCGGCATGGGCGCCACGCTGACCCAGGCTGCCGAGCGCCAGGGCTACACGCTGTCCGACAAGGGCACGTTCCTGTCGAACGACGCCAAGGATCAGCTCCAGATCCTGCTGGGTGAGTCCGATGACATGAAGAACACGTATTCGATGATCGCCATCAACCCCGAGAAGTGGCCCGACACCAACATCGCCGGCGCCAACGCCTTCATCGAGTGGATGACGGGCGAGCAGGCTGCCCAGCTCATCGCCGAGTACGGCGTTGCCGAGTATGGCGAGCCCCTGTTCTTCCTGATCGAGGCATCTGATTCGGCCGCCTCCGCTTCGGCGAGCGCTGAGGCATCGAGTGCTTCGGCAAGCGCTGAGGCATCGAGCGCCTCCGCTTCTGCAAGCTCCGCAGCGGCGTAACTTGCGACAAGCGGCCGCGGGGGAATGAAGTCCCCGCGGCCGTGTTCCGTTATGGATGAGCTTATCCAGGCGTTTACGCTGATGTTCACGCCGGGCAGCGAGCTATCGCAGATCATTCTGCTGACCCTTCAGATGTCCGCCTTCTCGACGGTCATCTCGACTGTGATAGGCGTGCCGCTCGGCGTGTGCATTGGTTTGTATCGGTTTCCCGGTAAACGCCTCGTCATGCGCATACTGAACACCCTGATGGGCCTGCCCCCGGTGCTGGCGGGCCTTGTCGTGTTTTTCATACTGTCACGGTCAGGCCCACTTGGATCGCTGCGCCTGCTGTACACGCTGCCCGCCATGGTGACGGCTCAGGTCGTGTTGATCACCCCCATCGTATGCGGCTTGTCTGCAACGGCCATTTCGAGCGTCGCGCCCCTCGTGCACGAGACGGCGCATGGCATGGGGCTGACCCGTCGCCGCGAGCTCTTGTGCCTGTTGTTCGAATGCCGTTCGCAGCTGGTGTCGATTCTGTTCGTGGCGTTCGGGCGCTCGATCGGCGAGGTCGGCGCCGTCATGCTCGTCGGCGGCAACGTGCAATACAAGACGCGCGTCATGACCACAGCCATCATGCTCGAGACGAACATGGGGCATTTCGAGTACGCCGTGGCGCTGGGCGTGGCGTTGCTCGTCGTGTCGTTCGTCATCAATTCCATCGCCCTCACATTGCAAGAGCGCACCTCGGCACCTGAAGCTGGCGGCGCGCGCAGCCACACGCGCGGCGGCAAGCTTGGCGGAGGCACGCTATGAGTGCCCGCTTTTCGATAACCGTCAACTCGCTTCGCAAGGACTACGGTAAGCGCACGGTCCTCGATGCTGATGGTCTGACGATTGAATCGGGGCGTGCTTACGCGCTCGTCGGACCGAATGGAAGCGGGAAGTCGACGTTTTTAAAGGTGCTGTCGGGCGTGATGGACCAGACGTCGGGATCGGTTGACGTTTCGGGCGACGTCGAACGCGATGCGCTTGCGGTGGGCTATATGCCCCAGAAAAGCTACGTGTTCGGTTTTTCGGTCCTGAAGAACGTGAGCATGGTCTTGGAGGATAGGGGTGTCAACCGCGAAGAAGCCCAAACGCGCGCCCTCAAAGCCCTGAGCGAAGTCGGCATGGAAACTTTCGCCGAGACGCGGGGAAGCGGCCTTTCCGGCGGCGAGGCGCAGCGCGTCGCGTTGGCGCGCATGCTCGTGCAAGATCTTGATGTGCTGCTGCTGGACGAGCCCACTGCTTCGATGGACATCGCGGGCACGCTGCTCGTCGAAGAAGCCCTCGAGCGGTATCGCGAACGAACCGGCTGCCTGCTCGTGGTTGCCACGCATGCTCCTTCGCAGGCACGCCGCATCGCTGCTGACACCGTCATGCTCGCGTTGGGGCGCATCGTCGAATTCGGCCCGACCGAGCGCGTCTTGTCAAACCCCGAAAGCCCCGAAGGACAAGAGTTCCTGTCGTATTGGTCCGTGTAACGGACTTGTTCAAGTGGTATCCTTCTGCAACGTTTTCAGAAGGAGTGTACTTGGAAGCCCGCGCGACCATAGCATATGTCTCATCGCTGTGCATCTACGGCACGATCGGCTGGGTGCTCAGCTTCATCAACCTGCCGAGCGAGGTCGTCGTGCTGTGCCGCGGACTCCTTGGGTCCCTGTTCCTCGCCGTCATCGTCTTTGCAGTGCGCAGGCGTTTCGACGCCGCCCTCGTGCGCTCGAAACTCGTCTTGCTCGTCGTGTCGGGTTTGTGCCTGGGCTTGAACTGGGTGTTCCTTTTCGAGGCGTACCGCGTGACCACGGTTGCCGTCGCAAGCCTGTGCAATTACATGGCGCCGATTATCCTGGTCCTTCTTGCGCCACTCCTTGGGGAGAGGCTGAGTGCCAGGCGCCTAGCGTGCGTGGCCGTAGCGTTTATCGGGATGATCTTGGTTTCGGGTGTTGTGGAAGGCGGAGCCGAGGGCGTTAACGCCTGGGGTGTGACGCTGGGCCTGCTCGCTGCGGTCGGTTTCGTGGGGGTAGTCGTATGCAACCGAAAGCTGGCGGAGGTGCCCGTCTACGACAAGGCGCTTGTTCAGCTGTGCGCCGCCACGGTGGCAGCGCTGCCGTTTGTCGTCGTGGGAAACTGGGGAGTCGCCCTGCAGCCCGATGCGGCCTCAATTGCCCTTGTCGTCATGTTGGGTGTGGTGCACACGGGGTTTGCGTACTGCCTTTGGTTTTCGGCGCTCGGCGCGTTGAAGGTTCAATCGATCGCCGTGTTGGGTTATATCGAGCCGGTCGTGTCGGTGCTCTGTTCCGTGTTCCTGTTGGGTCAGCCGTTATCGGCGCTCGGCTGGCTGGGCGCTGCCTGCATCCTGGGCGCTGCGGCTGCAAGCGAGCTGCTTGAATGAGCAAATCGGCGGATTGTGGGCTATCATGAAGCCGTCAACAGGAAAAACAGGAGGATGCATGTCGGCCAAAGGCTCGAAGAAACGTTTTGCAAATGGGGTGATCGCCGCGGTTATCACGGTGTTCTTCCTCGCCCATGCCTCATTGGGTAGCCTGTCGAGCCTCGTAGGCTACACAAGCCCGTTCATGTGGCTCGTGTGGGTGGGCGTTGCGGTCGTCGCCGTGCACGTCGTTGCAAGCGTCGTAACGAGCTTTGAGCAACTCAACGACCAAGAGCATCCGCCGAGCTCTCGAAAGAAGCGTCATCTGGCGCTGAAGTGGGCAACGGGCGCGTTGCTCGCCGCGTCAATCGTTGCGCACATACTAAGCAGGCGCGTGCCGGCAATAATCATCGCCGCCCCGTTCTTGCCCGGGCTCTCGATCGTCGTCTTGTCTGCGGTGCTTGCGTGGCATATCTGCGTCGGGATGAAGTCCCTGCTCGACGACATCGGCTTGAGCAATCGCTTGTTGATGCCGCTTCGCGTCGTCGTGTGCGCGTTCGCCGTCGTGTTCTGCCTTGCGGTTTTCGCTTCTTCTGCTTTGTAATAACCATTCGGGGACTGTCCCCAAATGGTTATTGTCGTATCATGGGGTCTGTTAGTCGGGTGTGGGAAATTGCCGGAGTGGTCGCCTGGCGATAGGGGTGCTCGATGCTAGAAGTCGTGGCGTTGGAAGACGCACGGTCCGCCGTTGCGGACCGTTTCGCGTCGGTTGTTCAAGATGTGCAGAACGTGCCGCTCTCGGAAGCGGCTGGAAGGGTCATCGCGCGCGATGTCGTGGCAACAGAGGGCGTGCCTGCGTTCGACCGCTCGACGGTAGATGGCTTTGCAGTCATAGCGTCTGATACGTTCGGTTGTTCCGAAGCCTTGCCTGCGCTGCTCGACCTTGTCGGGGAAATCGAGATGGGCGCAGAGCCAACCTGCGCGTGCGTCGAAGGCGCATGCGTGCGAATTCCCACTGGCGGTAAGCTGCCGCAAGGCGCAGATGCCGTCGTCATGCTGGAATACTGCGAGGAATACGGGGATGGCACGGTGGGTATATCCCGTGCCGTCGCGCCAGGTGACAACATCGTCTTCGAAAACGACGACGTGAAACCCGGCCAGGTCTTGATTCCCGCTGCAACCGCGCTGCGGGCGCACCACATCGGCACGCTCGCGAGCTTGGGAATCGTCGAGGTGGCCGTCCGCAAACGCCCAATCGTCGCCGTCATTTCGACGGGAGATGAAATCGTCGAAGCTTCCGCCGTGCCCGTTGCATCGCAGATGCGAGACGTGAACGCGCCTGTCTTGGCTGCTGCGGTCGAGGCGCTTGGCGGCGAGGTAATGAGGTTTCCCATCGTTCCGGATGACTACGATGCGCTGACTGCTTCCGTGGAATCGGCGCTTGCGGCATGCGATGTGGTGCTCGTCTCGGGAGGTTCGTCGGCGGGGCAGAAGGACAACACCGCACGCGTTTTGGCAGCACATGGCGACATGCTGTTCCATGGTGTTGCCGTGAAGCCCGGCAAGCCCACGATGTGTGCCGATGTCGATGGCACGCCCGTGTTCGGCCTGCCAGGGCATCCTGTGGCGGCGTATTTCATGTTCTTGCAGCTCGTCGCGCCGTTGTTTGCGCAAGGCTGTGGGGTGGCGACCGTGCAAGCGAGGATATCGGCGGGCATCCCGTCAAATCATGGACGGAGCGAGCTTGTCCCCGTCAGCCTCGAATGGGAAGACGGCGGGCGTATCGCAGTGCCCGTCCGTGGCAAGTCGGGCCTCATCTCGCAACTCAGCATGGCTGATGGCTTTATCGAGATCGGCCGCAACCAAGAAGGGCTTGCCGCCGGCGCTGATGTGAATGTGAAGCTGTTCCAGTAAACCGCACGTTGCCGTTGGGCGATAGGAGGGTCATATGGCATTCGAGTACCTCAGCAACGTTCCGTTGGAAGAAGCTGTCGAAGGGTTCATCGGGGCCCTTCGCGACCGGGGCATGAAACCCGTTGCAGAGATGGTGCCTGTGGGCGAATCGCTCGGGCGCATAACGGCCGAGCCGCTTTATGCGGCGATATCGGCTCCGCACTACCACGCATGTGCCATGGATGGCATCGCCGTGGCTGCAGCGGTCACGTTCGGCGCGACGGCCACCACGCCGGTCGTGGTGCAGCCACGGGACTACATCGTCGTGGACACGGGCGACCCGCTTCCCGAGGGGTGCGATGCGGTCGTCATGGTCGAGGATCTGGTATACGCCGAGGGTGACAGCGTCGAGAAACTGGGGACGTGCCCCGTCGCGTTGTACTCGTCCGTTGCGCCATGGGGTAATGTGCGCCAAATCGGCGAGGACATCTGCGCAGGCGAGATGCTGCTAACGTCGAACGTGCGCATTATGCCGGCTGCCATGGGCGCGATGCTTGCAGCAGGCGTGCAGCAGGTGAGCGTGATCGCGCGTCCGAAGGTCGGCATCATCCCGACGGGCGACGAGGTGGTGCCGCCGAGCGCCAACCCGAAGCCGGGCGACGTCATGGAATTCAACTCGACCATTTTCTCGGGCATGGTGCGCCAATGGGGCGCCGAGCCCGTCGTGTACCCCATTGTGCCCGACAAGCCCGACTTGGTCCGTGCGACGCTTCAGCAAGCAGCTGACGAATGCGATATCGTGCTGCTGAACGCGGGCTCGTCGGCGGGGCGCGACGATTACTCTTCGCGCGTTGCCGGCGAGGTGGGCGAGCTTCTGTACCACGGCATCGCCATCAAGCCCGGTAAGCCGGCGATTCTGGCCTGCGCGGGCAACACCGCCATCGTGGGCGTGCCGGGTTATCCCGTCAGCGGTATCGTCGTCGTCGAGGCGCTGGTAAAGCCCATCTTGGAGCAGCTATTCGGCTGTGCGGTCGACCAATCGCAAACCGTCGAGGCCACGTTGGCGCGTCCGTGCACCTCGTCATTGAAATACCAGGAGTTCGTGCGCGTGCGCCTGGGCGTCGTTGAGGGAAAGACCATAGCGACGCCGCTTTCGCGTGGCGCCGGCGTGGTCACGTCGTTCGTGAAAGCAGACGGCATGATGACGGTGCCCCAGAACAGCGAGGGATACGAGACGGGGGAAAGCGTGCAGGTTCGCTTGCTACGTCCCTTTGCCGAAATCGAGAAGTCGCTCGTCGTCATAGGCAGCCACGATCCGCTCATCGACGAGGTGGCGCAGCTGATGCACGCCTCGGCTCCCGAGACGTCGGTGGCATCGACCCATGTGGGATCGATGGGCGCCATCGTCGCGGCGAAGCGCGGCGAGAACCATTGTGGCGGCATCCACCTGCTCGACGAGGCGACGGGCGTGTACAACGAGCCGTATCTCGAAAAGCACTTCCCCCATGGCGGCGTGCGGCAAGTTGAATGCGTGTACCGTCAGCAAGGCCTCATGGTGGCGCCCGGCAACCCCCTGGGTATCCAATCGCTTGCCGACCTGGCCTGCGAGGGGCGCAGCTACGTCAACCGCCAAAAGGGCTCCGGCACGCGCATCCTCGCTGATTACATCTGCAAGCAAGACGGCATTGACCCATCGAAAATCTACGGCTACGACCACGAGGAATTCACCCATACGGCCGTGGCTGCGCTCATCGAAGCTGGTTCGGCGGATGCGGGCATGGGCATTTATTCGGCAGCCAAGATGTACGGACTCGGCTTTGTGCCGGTTTGCGAAGAGCAGTACGACTTGCTGGTTCCCGACTACGCATGGGATACGCCCATGGTGCAGGCGCTTATCGCCACCTTGCGCAGCGACGAGTTCCGCACGCGCATCGAAAGCCTTGGCGGATATCGGGTCGACCAGCCCGGTCGCGTGCGCAGGCATTACGAGTAGATGCGATGCAGTTCGATTGCGGCATAAGCATGTCGAGACTTGCCGCGTGGCTCGACGAAGAGCTATGCCTCGATCATGAAGGAGAGGGATGGGCGTTTCGCCACGGGGACGCTACGTGCCATGTGACGCTCGAGCCCCTTGAGAACCGCTTGCTCGGCTCCTACTCGATAGAGCGCACGATGCTTGCCGCAGAAGGCGACGATACCGCGCTCAAAGAGTTCGAGCGCTTGTTCACGTTGCGCTTCGCCTCGGCAGGCGGTTAATACACGGGCATGGGCGCCGCCTCTTCGACAATGCGCAAAAAAGCCGATGGTCCACGAGGGACCATCGGCTTTCGTTTATCGGTTTGCTTGAGTTCTAACGATAGTCAGAAGAACGGTGAATCGTCGGCTGGAAGGTGTTGTCCTCCTTTTTGACCTCGGGAGCTTCGGCAACAGCCTCAGGTGCAGGTGCAGTGGCCTCGGCAGCTTCGGTGGCAGGTGCGGCAGCTTCGTTCTGCTCGCACCAGGTTGCGAATGCCGCAAGCTCGGGCTCGTTGATGGCCATGACGATGCCGATGATGGCCAGGTCGTCGGCCAACCCGAGAACGGGGACGCTGTCGGGGATGATGTCAGTCTTCTTCACCAGGTACAAGAACGCGCTCACGAGCGAGATGATGACCTTCGGGGAAACTTCCTTGTATTCACCCGTGACGTAGCTTTTGACCATTTTGGCCATGAGCGGGATGTTCTTGAACGCTGTTGTGACCGTGTCGGGCAAACCGCCGATCTTATCCTGAACCTGGCCCAGTAGTTCGTCGACTTGCGCGGGATCGCCGATTACGGTCTCAGCGTTTTCGGAACCGTTTTCGATTACGTTGCGCGCCCATTCCTCGGAGTATTGCTCTGCCATGACGATGTCCTTTCGACGGTTTCAGAGATGGTTCGATTATAAGCGGAAGCGGCAGTTCGCGCCCATCAGAATGCATTTGTATCGCAGCTGTTGCCCAAATGTGTTGCCAAGTTGAATTATGAGCGGTACATGGTGCATAACGGTAAAATCACTCGGATGCGCTATGCATAGGCAAGAGGGGCTTTAAGAACATGGTAGACGAGCAAATGGAAATCGCCGATAAGGCGGATGCGAGAGAGCGCAAGGCGCTATCGACCGACCGTCTGGGCACGAACAGCATATTCAAGTTGCTGTTGGAATTCTCCATTCCCGCCATCATCATGATGACGTTCAATGCCCTGTACAACATTGTCGACTCGATATTCCTCGGGCAAGCAGTCGGCGAGATGGGTATTGCCGTCACGACGCTCGCGTTTCCCATATCGGTCATCCTCATGGGCTTGTCGGCCCTGGCGGGGCAGGGCGGCAATGCGTACGCCGCCATCCAGCTCGGCGAAGACAAGCTTGACGAAGTCGAGCGCACGTTGGGCAACACGGTGCTGCTGCTCATCATCATCTCGGCGATCATCGCCGTTGCCGGCATCTTCTTCATCGACCCGCTGCTCGCGCTCGTGGGCACGACAGAAGAGCTGTGGGGGATGGCGAAGACCTTCATCCAGATCCTGATGGTCGGCTTCATCTTCCAATGCATCGGCATGGGCGCAAACAATTTCCTACGAACCGAAGGCAAGCCCATGCTCGCCTTGGGCACCAGCGTGTTCGGCACCGTCATGTGCATCGTATTCAATTACCTGCTCGTTATCCTGATGGGCATGGGCGTCGCGGGATCCGCAATCGCAACCCTCGCGGGACAGGGATGCGGCATGGTGCCAGTCATCTGGTACCTTATCCGCGGCAAGGACGCTCCGTTCCATTTGCGTCTCAGCCGCATGAAGCCCGATGTTCGGTTGTGGGGCACTATCTTGTCGCTTGGCGTTGCGTCGTTCATCATGCAGGTGGCCAATGCCATCATCAACGTGATACTCAACCAGACGCTCACGTATTACGGCGCCATGGACCCGATCGGTGCCAGCGGAGCCCTGGCGGCAATCGGCGTTGCCGGGCGTATCAACGGCTTCGCGTTCATGCCGGCAATCGGCGTTCTCATGGGCGCGCAGACGCTCATCGGCTACAACTACGGTGCGCGTAAATGGAAACGCGTTCGCCAGGCATACTGGCTTGGCGTGCTGTTCGCAACCATCATCATCACGTCCTTCTTCGTGCTCATTCACGTGATACCCGAGCAAATCGTGCAATTGTTCGGCGTTGAGGGCGACCTCGAGCAGTTCTGCATCTTCGCATTGCAGGTGATGACGGCTATGTTCCCGCTCGTCGGTTTCCAGATGATGAGCTCGAATTACTTCCAATCGACCGGCCAGCCGCTGAAGGCGACGCTTCTGACCCTCACGCGTCAGGTGCTGTTCCTGATTCCCCTGCTGCTGTTGCTGCCGCCGTTCCTGCCCGGTTTCATAGACGTCACGTCGCTGCAGGCCGTCTGCTTCACGTATCCGACGGCCGACGTGCTCGCCATTCTGACGACGGCGGCGTTCATCATTCCCGAGCTGTTGAAGCTTCGTCGGCGCGAGCAAGAAGAGGCGCAAGCCGAGGCAAACGGCTAGCCGAAAGGCCTTGCCGTTGACGTTGAGAAATGCGCTTGCATTCGGGGACGCCAGGCTCGTTTGCTATCCGATGAGCTCCGCGGCTTCCTTCAGCTTTTCGACGATGGATATGCCCTGGGGGCAAGCAGACTCGCAGGCGTAGCATTCGATACATGCGCTGGGCTTGTTCCTGCCAGAGCCCCAGTTGATCCACTCCTGCACGTGGCGACCGAACATGATGTCGGCGTTCATGGCCAGGAAAGCCCCTGATATGCCGACGTTTTGCGGACACACCTTCGCGCAATAGTTGCAACCGGTGCATGGGACGAGGTCGAACTCGTCGAAAGCTGCCAGGGCAGCGTCGATGACAGCCGATTGCTCGGGTCCGAAGCCCTTGAAATCCTTCAATGCCGCGATGTTGTCGTCCATCTGCTCGAGCGAGTTCATGCCCGAGAGCACCGTGATGATGTTGGGTTGGTTTGCGACGAATTGCAAGCCCCACGCGGCGGGAGACTGCGCGGGTTCGGCTTCGGCGAACACGCGGGCCACGTTGGCGGGCGGTTCGGCCAGCAAGCCACCGCGGAGCGGTTCCATGACGACGACGGGAACGCCGTGCTTCACTGCGACCTCGAGCGTGGCTCGGCTTTGGTTGACGGGGTTTTCCCAGTCGAGGTAATTTACCTGCAGCTGCACGAACTCGGCCTGCGGATGCGCGGTCAGTATCTCGTCGAGCTCTTCTGCAGTGCCGTGATGCGAGAAGCCCACGTGGCGAATGAGGCCCTCTTCCTTCATGCGAGCCACGAAATCCCACATTCCGAGGATGTCGAACACCTGCGTTCGGGGACCGCCCGTCATATGCAGCAGGTAGTAGTCGAAATAACCCGCACCCGTGCGTTCGAGCGACTGGTAAAACTGCGCTTGCGCTTCTTCGGGGGTCTTGCAGCCGATCCACGAGATGGCCTTCGTGGCGAGCGTGTAGCTTTCGCGGGGATGGCGTTGCACGAGCGCCTTCGCGATTTCGTCTTCGCTTCCGGTGTAGATCCACGCGGTGTCGAAATACGTGAAACCGTTCTCGAGGAAGCGATCAACCATCTGGCAGATGAGCTCGTGGTCGAAGCTACCGTCTTCGAGCCTGGGAAGGCGCATGAGCCCGAATCCAAGCTTGCCAATATCCTGACCGAGATAACCCATGAAGCCCTCCTTTGTTTGCCTCTTGTCGATATTGTATCGAACGCCGCGCTTTTTACACGTAGATTGGGCCGTCTCGTGTAATAATCTGCTCAAGAAAATGGATGCTTTGGTTAACAATTTAGTCATAGACAACCATCGGCTGTCGCTCGATGCCCTCGAGCCCGGCGAGCGCGCCATTGTGCGCGAAGTCGGAGGCGAGGGCGCGTTGCGCCAGCACTTCCTCGACATGGGCGTCATACCTGGCGCGTCGGTCGAGTTCGTGAAGAGCGCCCCGATGGGAGATCCCCTCGAGTACCGTATCCACGGATACGAGCTGACGCTTCGCCGCGAAGATGCAGGCAAGATAGCGATCGATTGCGTGTCCGATGGCGAACACCATGTGTCGGCATTCGATGCCCAGGTGGCAGATGGCGACGTCGACCATCCCGGCCTCGGCGAAGGCGGCCGTTTCCATTCCCGCGCAGACGAGCATCCCCTGCCTGATGATACGATGCTCACCTTCGCGCTTGCGGGCAACCAGAATTGCGGCAAGACGACGCTGTTCAACCAGTTGACGGGGGCAAACCAGCGCGTCGGGAATTTCCCCGGCGTCACGGTCGACCGCAAGGAGGGGTCAATCAAGGGCCATGCCAACACGTGCGTGGTCGACCTGCCCGGCATCTACTCCATGTCCCCGTACAGCAGCGAGGAAATCGTCTCGAGGCAGTACATACTCGACGAGAAGCCGACGGGCATCATCAACATCGTCGATGCGGCCAATATCGAGCGCAACCTGTACCTGACGATGCAGCTCATGGAATTGGACGTTCCCATGGTGCTGGCCCTGAACATGATGGACGAGGTTCAGGGAAACGGCGGGTCCATCCGCGTGAACGAGATGGAGGCCATGCTCGGCATTCCCGTCGTGCCCATATCCGCGGTGCACAACGAGGGCGTTGACGAGCTCGTGGACCACGCATTGCATGTCGCCCACTACCAGGAGCGCCCGGGACGCCAGGATTTCTGCGATGTCCATGACCGCGGCGGCGCAGTGCACAGGTGCCTGCATGGCATCATGCACCTGGTCGAGGACCATGCCGAGCGGGCGGGGATTCCCTTGCGCTTCGCTGCCACGAAACTTGCGGAAGGCGATGAGCGCGTTGCCGAATCGCTGATGCTCTCGCAGAACGAGAGGGAGATGATCGAGCACATCGTCGAGCAGATGGAAGAGGAGTGCGGCCTCGACCGCGCAGCCGCCATTGCCGACATGCGCTTCACGTTCATAGCCAAAGTCGTGTCCCGCACGGTCGTCAAACCCGATGTGAACCGCGAGCGTGCGCGCAGCACCACCATTGACAAGCTGCTCACGGGCAGGTTTACCGCCATTCCCATGTTCATCGTCATCATGGCGATCATCTTCTTGCTGACGTTCAACGTCATCGGCCCGTTCTTCCAAGACCTCATTCAGATGGGTATCGATGCGGCCACGGAAGCCACCACAGGGGCGCTCGAGTCGTGGGGAGCAGATCCCGTTGTGCAGTCGTTCATCATCGGCGGCGTGTACAACGGCGTGGGCACGGTGCTCTTGTTCTTCCCGATCATCGTCGTGATGTTCTTCTTCCTATCGCTGTTGCAGGACACGGGTTACATGGCGCGTGTCGCGTTCTTCATGGACCGCGCACTGCGCCGTATTGGCTTGTCGGGTCGCTCGATCGTGCCCATGGTCATGGGTTTCGGATGCACGGTGCCGGCCATCATGGCCACGCGCACGCTGCCTTCCGAGCGCGACCGCAAGCTGACCGTGCTGTTGACACCCTTCATGAGCTGCGCGACGAAGCTCACGATTTACGGGTTCGTGGCCGAGGCGTTCTTCCCGCGGAATGCCGGCTGGGTCATGATAGGGCTGTACCTGCTGGGTATCCTGCTCGCCGTCATCGCCGGAGCCATCCTGCACAAGTCCGCGTTCAAAGGCGAGGCCGTTCCGTTCGTCATGGAACTGCCCAATTACCGCATGCCGTCGGCGAAGAGCGTCGGACGGTTGGTGTGGGACAAATCGAAGGACTTCATATCGCGCGCGTTCACGGTCATTTTCGTGGCGACCATCATCGTGTGGTTCCTGCAATCGTTCTCGCCGCAACTTCAATTGTTGGGTGAAACCGAATCCGAAAACAGCATCTTGGCCTTGATCGCCGGTTGGATCGCGCCGCTGTTCGCGCCGCTGGGATTCGGCGACTGGCGTTTCGTGACGGCGCTCATCGCAGGCTTCATGGCCAAGGAGACGGTGGTGTCGACGCTTTCGGTGCTGTTCGACGGCACAGGTGCCTTGGTAGCCGCGCTTTCGCCCGCCGCCGCGATTTCCTTCTTGGTGTTCTGCTTGCTGTACACGCCGTGCGTGGCTGCCATCGCCGCCGTCAAACGCGAGCTTGGCGGAAAGTGGGCGCTTGGCATCGTCGTAATGCAATGCGTCATCGCATGGGTCATAGCGTTCATCGTGTACTTGATTGCCGTTCCCCTTATCGGGTAAATGCCTTTTGCCGTAAATCGACACGAAGGGCATTGTTGTTCATTGAAGGCTGCGGGTCGATGCGCCAATCTAAAAGCAACGACGTTTCGTCCTGCATCATATGGAAGGGGCTTTCATGACGGTTAACGTGAACAGGCGGTCGTTCTTCAGCGTGGCGGGCCTTGCGGGGCTGGCCCTTTTAAGCGGCTGCACAAGTGGTGGATCGGCAAGCGCAAGCAGCAGCCAGGAGTCTTCTGCTAACGATTCCAGCGACGGCCAGGTCATGGACGGCGATGGGATGTTCCGCGAAAAGCTTATTATCGGCACGCTTGCGACCGAGGACATCTTGCCGCTTTGGGCAGCGCAGAAAGAGGGCCTGTTCGACGGAAAGGGCTTCGGCATAGAAATCGTCCCGTTCCAATCCGCAACCGAGCTTATCGCCGGTGTGGCCTCGGGCGAAGTGAACATGGCGATGACCGACATCATGGTGACTGCCAGCATGTTCGCGAGCGGTGTCGACGTGCAGATGAAATGGGTCACGCTTGGCGCGACGCCCGACCAGGGGCGCTTCGGCATCATGGCGGGTCCCGAAAGCGAAATCAAAACGCTGGCCGACTTGGCGGGTGTTCCCATTGGCGTTGGCAGCAACACCATTCTCGAATACGTCATGGACAAGCTGATGGAAGGCGCCGGCGTGTCAGACGACAAAATTGTCGTCGAGGAGTTGCAGAAGCTGCCCGTGCGCTATCAGGCCATGGCATCGGGAGAAGTCGCAGCCGCGGCGCTTCCCGGCACGTTGCTTGCGCTTGGCGAGGCCAGCGGATGCAAGCTTATCGCCGACGACACGCAGGGCGACAACCTCTCGCAATCGGTCATGATCGTGTCGCGGGGCCTGCTCGGCGAGCTGGAGGGATCGAAGGCGGTTGCCGCGCTTGAGGGCATCTGGAACGATGCAGCGGAAATGGTCAACGCGGATCCCGAGTCGTACCGCGAAGTGCTCATCGACAACGCCAACCTGCCGGTCGAGATTGCCGATACGTATCCGATCAGCACGTATCCCATGGTGGCGCTTCCCACGGCAGCCATGGTCGATCCTGTGCTCGAGTGGATGGAAAAGAAGGGGTACCTCACCAAGCCGCTCGCTTACGACGAGACCACAGGCGAGTTCTCGAAGAAATAGGGAAGTGCGGCTTCCTCGGGCTCGGCTTGGCTTGGGCTACGCTCGAAGGCGCTTGCGCCGTTTCGCCGCCTCGAACTAACTTGCCCGCCAAGAACAGGCGGGCAAGTGGATTTCTCGGCTCCCCGGGCTTGACCTCGCTTCGCCCGAGCCAAGCCGAGCCAGCGCAAGGCCGACTTGCTCTTATAACGAGCGCTTGCGGACGTCTTTGATGGCGAAGTCGTATACCAGGTGCGCGAGCTGTTTGGCAGATGCGCTGTTGGGGTCTTTGAGCCAGCGAGAAATCATGAACAAGGTGCCAGCCAGGGTGTACTCGAGAAGCAGCTCGATTTCGGCTTCGGTGCGTGTCGTGGCGGGATCGACGACGTATTCACGCCAGAGCGGTTTCAGGTTGTCCTTCAAGCGGTAGATGAACGAGGGGTCGCCTCTTTCGCCGAGCAACACGGTGATATAGGGTTTGTTGCGTTCGTAATACAGAACTACATCGGTGCAAGCAGCGATGAGGTTTACTTTGCCGGAGTCTTGCTGCAGGCGCTTCATGCACGCTTCCACGCAATCGGTCATGCCCGCGAGCAATGTATCCTCGATGCCGTGCAGCATGCCGTAGAGGTCCTGGAAATGCAGGTAAAACGTGCCGCGGTTGTAACCGGCCAGCTCGCATACTTCGCCGACTGTGATCTTCTCGATGGGTTTCTCGGCATACAGGCGCCAGAAAGCCTCTTTTAAATCGGCTTTCGTCTGCTCGGTTTTCTCGGGCCGCTTTCTCATGGGCAAAGCATAGCACGAGCGGCGCCGCGCGTTTCTGCTCGAAAGCTGCCGTTACGGGCGCAGATGCGCAGAATCGGGGATTTTCGCCTCGACGTACCAGCGAGGGCCCTCGTGGAACAGGTACGTTGTGGCATGGCCTATGCGCACGAGGTAGCGCATGCCCGTGCCGCCGACTTTCAGCGATGCCGCCTGGCGGCGGTCGAGGATTCGGTCTATTTCGTACACGCGCCCGTCTTCCCACGTAACCGATACGGGCGTGATGAATCCATCTTCGTCGGTGACCGACGTCACCTTCACGTAGCGTTTTTCCCGGCTGTCGATTCCCTGCACCATGTTCGCCCGCTATCTGTGGAAGTAGCCCACGGGGTGGACGGTGTTCTCGTCTTTGATGTCGAGGCTGCGCAGCGAGTCGTCGAGGAGCTCGACGCCGCGCACGATGCACGTGTTGCCGAATCGGCGTCGCAGGTCGTCGATGCAGCAATCGAGTTGCTCCCAGGCGGGTTCGGGGCTTTCGAGCAGCGACAGTTGCTCGAAGGGGGCGGGTTCTACCAGGTCGCTTGCACGCACATGCAGGGCGCGAATGGGATGCGCCTCGTCGAGCGGTTCGTGGGCGACGAGCATCGCCCACGCCGCCTGCGCCACGTGTCGCGTGGCGGCCGATGGCTTGGGCAGCTTCACCTGGCAACCGTAACCCGAAAGGTCGGTGTCGTTGCGCACGCCAATCGATATGGTGCGCGCCCGCACGCCGTCCTCGCGCATGCGCTGCGCAACTGATTCGGAAAGAATCCAGATGAGCGCCTTGGCATCGCCCGCGCACGTGATGGAGTGCGGTGCCGTGAGTCCGTTGCCATAGCTTTTGACGATGCGGTCGACGTCGCGCGCCGTCGGGTCGTAGGGCTTGACGGGCGTGGTGTCCTCGCCGCGCGCGAACGTGCGCAGGACGAACCCGATTTTGCCGAAACGCCGTTGCAGGTAGCTGTCAGGCGCCGCTGCCAGCTCGCCGATGGTGCGTATGGCACGCGCGTGCAGCTTGCGCTCGGTGGCAGGCCCCACGTAGAGCAGTTCGCGCACGGGGGCGGTCCAAACGATATCGCGGTAGTTATCACGCGTGATGGGCGTGATGGCATCGGGCTTCTTGTAGTCGCTGCCGAATTTGGCGAAGATCTTGTTCCACGACACGCCGATTGAGACCGTGCATCCGAGTTCGGCTTTCACGCGTTCGGATATCTCGCGCGCGACGACGAGGGCGTCGCCGCCATGCAGGTGCAGCGAACCCGTTATATCGAGCCAGCATTCGTCAAGTCCGAACGGTTCCACAAGATCGGTGTACTGGTAGTAGATGGCGCGCGCCATTTCGGAATAGCGGCGGTACAGCTTGTAGCGCGGCGGAAGTACGATGAGGTTGGGGCATTTGGCACGCGCTTCCCACAACGCCTCGGCCGTCTTGATGCCGTAGCGCTTGGCTTCGATGCTCTTCGTCAGCACGATGCCGTGGCGCAGTTCCTCCTTGCCGGCTACGACGACTGGCTTACCGCGCAAATCGGGCTGCTCGGCCTGCTCGACGCTCGCGTAAAACGAGTTCATGTCGCTATGCAGAATGACACGGTCCATCGCACCTGCTTTTTTGGCAACAACCTACCCACCCCTGAGCAGGGGTTTTTCTGGCGGTTCCCTTAATACCGAAACAAATGTTCGCACTTTTTCGAACGAAGGTCAATCGAACAAACTGTGTTTTCGCTGCGGCTGTTTCGGATTCTCTAATCGCCGAACATCTTGTATTCGGAAATGAGGTCCTTCGGTTTGCCGGCTATCCACCGTGCCGCGTTTTCGAGGCTCTCGGTGCGCAGGTCTTCATCGGCGATCAGGGTGGCGGCGTAATCTGACAGGTCGGCGATCAGGGCGGCGACATCGTCGTCGTAGTCCTCGCGAAGGCATGATTTGAATACGCCATACACCTCGCTCTCGTCGAAGATGCGCGTGCCGCGGTACTTGCTTGCCAGCCAAGCGTTCACGGCTTCGTTCACGCTCAGGTCGCAATTCGCTTCGGCGACGAGCTGTTCGAGGGGCATCCAGCATCGTTCGAGCACGCCATCCGCAGATTGCCCGGCGCCGTCATCGCTCACAACGCAGAAGTTGCGGATGCGGTCGGCCGTGACAAGCGCCATGCCCTTTGAATTGAGGCTCTCAAACACCAGTTGGGGGCTGTCGTCGTGACCGAGCAAGACGGTTGCCACCTGCAGGCGGCCGATTCCGCGCCAGAGGCGTTTCGCATCGAAACCCGGCTCCTGCATGCGCCCGTAGAACAGCTCGAGGTTGTCGATGAGGCGCCCGGCGGGCTCTTCGGGCATGGTTTTGGCGCCGACAAGGGCGAACAGCGTGTCGCGGTCCATGAATGACAAGACGAGCTTGCCCGATTTCTGCGCGTTGCCTCCCACGCGCAGATAGCGTTCGAACAGGTCGCGCGCCGTGAGGCCGTCCGCCGTTGCGCCCGTCTCGTCGAGATGGCGCGCAAGCGCGCACAGGAGCAGCGATGCCGTTGTCACGCGCTGTTGGCCGTCGATGATGTTGAGCTGCGCGTTTCCGTTGAAGGACTCGGTTTCCGACGAGTACAGGATCATGCCCATGAAGTGCGGCTCGGCATCGGCCGTGGAATCGTCTGCGCCCGCCCGCATGATGTCTTCCCACAGTTCCGTGCACTGTCGCGCGTCCCATGAGTACACGCGCTGGAACATCGGGATGACGAACCGTGTGTTTTCCGTTCCCAGGAAGTCGAGCAGCTTCTCTTGTCTGATCTCCATTTTCAGCCGCCTTCCATTTACCACTGTGGGTTCACGCCGAAATGCTTCTTGTAGTATTCGTAGCTTTCGGGATTGTCGAGTTTCACGCGCGGACGGTCGGAAACGCGCGTTTTATGGCCGAGCGTGGCCCAGTCGGCGGTCTTGTATTTTTTAACCGAGTGATACCGGTAGTTTTCGGCCCATACCATGCAGAACGCGTACAGCTCTTCGAGTAGGTCGTCGATTGTGCCGTCGTACTCGTCTTCGCAGAAGCTCTTGAAGATGCTGAATGCCTGGCTGTCCTTGAACTTGCGCACCTGCTTGAAACGCACCGCCAGCCAACCGAGGATGGCGTTATTCAGTTTTATCGAGCCGGGGTCGTCGCCGAAGACTCCCGTGATGGGCTCCCAGTACTTTTCGAACAAGCGCTTCTGCTCGCTACGGTTTTCTGCAATCAGCAGGTAATTGCGCACGAGGTCGGCTGTGACAAGCGGCACGCCCTTCGAATTGAAGCTCTCGAAAACCGTCGGCGCTTGCTTTCGGTTGTCCAGTTCTGCCGAGATTACGGTCAGCGCGTTCACGCCTTGCCATAAAAGCAGGGGGTCGAAGCCGTCTTCCCGCATCTTTGCGCAGAAGCGCTCGTAGTTCTCGACGACTCGCGTTGATGGCTGGTCGGGAAGCTGGCGGCCGGCGACGATCGCGTCGAGCGTTTCGCGGTCGGCAGGGGAGAGCCGAAGTTTCGCCTCTGCAGGTCCGCTCAAAAACGTTTCCATGATGTAGTCGCCGTCAATGCCGAACAGCGATTCACCCGTCTCGTCCAAGAGGCGCTTGAAGGCCGTCAAGATGAGCGTCATCGTCGTCAGCCGCTGTTGTCCGTCGACAACGGATATCTCGCGTGCTCCATCGCGGTTCTCCTCGAGGTAGATGAGAGGCCCCATGAAATGCGACCGATGCGCTCGCGCCGCCCGCATCAGGTCGCGCCACAGCTCGTCGCATCGCACTGCGTCCCATGAATAGGCACGTTGGAACTTGGGAATCAAGAACCGCGTGTCCGGCGCGCCGATGAGGTCAAGAAGGGATTGTTGCTTTATCTCCATGGGCTTTCCCGTCGTCTGCATGTGGGATAGGCATCGGTTGCCATGTATCGGCGTCATCGTATCAAAGCGTGACCAGGAGGTTTTCAAACAGGTGCGAATATCGTACAGTATGTACGAAATTGTCCAGGTTTTGAAAGGCGGTCTTGCATGAGCCGCACACGTGCCTATAAGACGAAGACGGAGCAATCCATCAAAGACGCTCTCGTAAGATTGCTTGCCGCAAAACCGCTGGAGGACGTGACCATTTCCGAACTTGCACGTGAAGCGCATGTCAGCCGGTCAACCTTCTACGGGCATTACGGGAACACGAATGACGTGTACAACGAACTCGTCCGCGATGCCTCGTCAGGCATGTCCCCGCTCATGAGCCAGGTGATGTGCACAGATGGGTTCAAGCCCGAGGGCCGCCCGTTTTGCATGCTCGTGCGCGATGCGGGCGAGTATGCACCCGTCGTGTGCGAGCCGCGTTTCGCCGACGCGTTTTTGCGCCAGACGGGGACCCAGGAAAGCCACGACCTGTACGCGATGATGATTGAAGCCGGGTATTCCCATTCCGAAGCTCAGGCTGTAAGCTTGTTCCAGTTGAACGGGTGCTTCTCGGCTGCTCGAACCATGCAGGCGACTGACGAGGAGTGGAAGGACATCCGCGCTGTCATTGACCGCTTCATTCTCGGCGGCATAGCCGCCTGCCTTGCCGCCAAACGCGGTTAGCTGACAGCTCGGGCGAAGGATCGCATGACGGCTTCTCGCAAATCGGCATGCGCCGACACCGATTTGCCCGTGTGATCTCCGCACGTGGCAACGCATGCGACAACTGGGCATCCATCTAGGATGCCAGCATCCAGGAATCGAACCGAAATGCCCGTCATGGCGGCTTCCGATACGGTTTCCCACATATCGTCGATTCCGTAAACGACATCGTTGGAAAGGACG
The DNA here is from genome assembly GCA_017511465.1 of Eggerthellaceae bacterium. Classification (GTDB taxonomy): domain Bacteria; phylum Actinomycetota; class Coriobacteriia; order Coriobacteriales; family Eggerthellaceae; genus UBA9715. The sequence continues at coordinate 23,639 of JAFWJU010000087.1, forward strand.
GGGAAGCCGTCGAGGCTCTGGTTGGCCGCGCGGAATCGCGATTCGATGCGCAGGTAATCGGCTTCATCGTTGCCGATCGTCACGCCGCAGGCTTCCAGAAGGGCACGCGGGGGATCGAAGCCGCATACCGTGAGCTTCGAGCCATCGCAGCGCGAGAGCACGACCTTGGCGCTGCGGCCAGGCCCAAGCTGAGAGGTGTCGGCGTATTCGGCCAGGTTTGCGTCGACGCAATCCGCCAGCGCGCGCTGCGCCATCGCGCTGGCATCTCGGTACGCGCGCCATTTTCCGCGCGGTGCGTCGGCAGGTACCGTGCCGCACACGAGCAGCGAGGCATTACCGTACCAGTTCCACTCGTGGTTCTCGTTGCATTCGGCAAGGGCGGTACGTCGGAGCTCCAGCAAGTCGGCGTATTCTTCCCATTGCTCGTCGGTCAGCATGTTTCGCGTTTCCGGGCATTCTTTCAGACGCGCCAGCTGATTTGCCTCCATCAAGTACAAGAGGTCGACGAAGCGTTTGCGGTCGCTCGCGTCGAGGGCGGAATCGCTCATGCAGAAATAGTGCGCGAGGGGCGTGCATGAGACGCCTTGAAGGCCTATCCAGTCGAACGACACCGGTACCTTGCGCGGGCGTATGCCGGCCGTCAGCTGCATCGGCTCGGAAAGCAGCGCCTTGGCTTTCTCTACTGTCCGCAAAAGACTGGCGCTTGCGGGATCGACCAAGCTCCCGAACAGTTCGATGGTGCCGGTTCCGTAAAAGTTGTCGGTCATCGACGTGATAGACGAAACGGTGCCGCCGGGTTTGCATACGCGGCACATCTCGGCCAGAGCACACGCCCAGTCGGGCACAGCCGTCAGATACGTGTGCGAAACGACCGCATCGAATTCGCCATCGTCAAACGGCAGGCAAAGGCCATCGCCGCACACGAATTGGTAGGAGTTCGCTTGATTGGGGACTTCGAACGGATAGCCGACATCGCCCTTAGCCCGGTCAATTGCGAAATCGACGAAGTTCGCGTCATATTCGAGCCCGACGAAATCGACGCCTTCGACTGCCGAACCGAGCCTGAAACAGTATTCGCCTGAACCGCTGCCGACGTCGAGCACGCGCATGCCGGGTTCGAGCTCAATGCGTTCGAGGATGGATGCGATTATGGCGTTGTCAAGCGACGCCATACGCGTGGCTGCGAGGAATTCGGGAGTCTGTCCATCGGTAGACCAGTTCATGTCTGCAAGTGTAGTAGACTTTCGGGTGCAATCAACCTTGAAAGGATCAACCATGGGCAATGAAGGAAAGCATGTAAAGGTTCATTACGTCGGCACGCTCGACGATGGCACGAAGTTCGACTCGTCACGCGATCGCGGCGAGCCGCTGGCGTTCACGTGCATGGCAGGCCAGATGATTCCGGGGTTCGACGCCGCTGTTCGCGATATGGAAGTGGGGCAAATCGTCAACGTGCGCATTCCGGCAGCCGATGCGTACGGCGAGCGCGACGAATCGATGGTCGCAAAGCTCGATTTGGCCATGTTGCCGGGCATCGAGAACGTGCCCATCGGCGCGTATATCCGCCTGCAGACGACGGATGGCCATCCGATGCCGTGCCGCGTGGTGGAATTCGACGACACGCACGTGACGCTGGACATGAATCACGAAATGGCCGGCAAGGACCTCAACTTTGAAATCGAGTTGCTGTCAGCCGAATAGCTGCATGATGTTTTTGACAGGATGATGAGGAGGTCGGCTTCACAGTTCGGGTCCGACCTATAATTCGACTGTGGCAGAAAGACATTCGAACACATCAGATAGCCGATCGCGCCGCCCATCGGCGGCCCGTCGCAGTGTTGCGCAAGCAACCGTGCGCGACACCGGCAGCATTCACGATGCCGGCCGCTCGCGTCGCGTCAGCCAGGAGGAGCCCAAACGCAATGACGGCCGCTGGACGCGCGACAAACGCTATCGAACCGTCAACCCCGTCCGCCAGTTGATCAACGATTGGTTCGACCGCCTCATGGGCGCCGTCTCCGATGGCGACTTGGCGGGGCAAGACGAGGAATACGACTCTGGTCGCACGTCGCGCGATTTCATGTGGAATTCGATCGGCCAAGGCGCCTGGGGCCTCGTCTTCCCGATACTGACCATCGTGGTGACGCAGCTGGTGGGCGTCGAGCGCGCCGGCATGTTCGCGTTCGCGTTCGTGTTGGCCAATTTGCTGTACATCCTGGCGAACTACGGCGTTCGCACATATCAGGTATCCGATATCGACGAGTACCATTCGTTTGCGGACTATCAGGTAAACCGCATAGCGACGTGCGTCATCATGTTCATCGTCGGTTTCATCGTGTGTCGCATAGCGGGCTTCGAAGGCGAAATGGGAACCATGTGCATGGGCATTTTCGCCTACCGCGCCGTCGATGCGCTCGGCGAGGTGTACGAGGGCCGCTTGCAACAGGTTGACAAGCTGTACCTTGGCGGCGTGTCGCTCGCATTGCGATCCGTCGTCGCCTTCATCCTGTTCGCCCTGTTCTTGCTCATAACGCACAATCTCGCCACGGCCTCGATAGCCATGGCCGTCGGATCGCTTGCGACGTTCCTGTTCGTCACCTTCCCGCTCACGATGTTCGAATCGCCGCGCTCGATGCCCCCGTCGTTGAGGAGCGTCGGGCTTTTGTTCCGCGAGTGCTTCCCGGTGTTTTTGGCGCTGTTCCTGTACGCGGTTATCGACAACATGCCCAAGTTCGTCATGCAGGGCGCCAGCTTGCCGTACGACAACCAGCTGTACTTCAATGCGCTGTACTTCCCAGCCCAGGCGATTCTCATCACCGTGCAGCTCGTGTATCGTCCCATGCTCGTGAAAATGGCAAACGCATGGGCCGACGAATCGCGTCGTAGTCGTTTCGATTTGCTCATCGTGGCCATGGTCGCCTTCATCGTCGTCATCACCGTCATCGGCATCGCGTTCATGGCGTGGGTCGGCATACCGCTCATGAGCTTCTTGTACGGACTCGATTTCAGTCCGTACGCGCAGCTGTCCTACATCATGCTGGCGGCAGGCGGCGTCACAGCCGCAATCGACTTCCTGTATCAGGTCATCACCATCTTGCGTCGTCAGCAAGTCGTCATGGGCCTGTACCTCATAACGTTCGGGTTCTCGCTTCTCGTGTTGATCCTGATGGTCACCATGATGGAGCTCGAAGGCGCGGTCGTCGGATACCTCATCGTCATGGCCATCCTTCTCATCTTGCTTGTCCGCGAATACATCACGCAGCGCTTGAAATTTGCGCGCGCCAAGTCCGGGAGGCGCTAAATGGGGGATTTGTCCAAGTTGAAGATCGCGGTCGGCCAACCCGAACTTGTAAGCGGGAAGCCGTCGGTTAACGAACAGGCGCGCGAGCGCATGGTGGAGCGTGCCGTCGATGCAGGCGCCGATCTGCTTGTCATGCCCGGGTCGCTCGAAAACCCCCATGACGTTCACCTGGTCGTGCTCAACGATTCGCGCATTGACGTCGCAGGCAACGCAGTTTATTTGGATGCGTGCGGAGAATCGTATCGAATCGGCCTTGAACCCGATGACATGTCATGCGATTTCGCAGTGTATTGCGATGTCACACCTTGGACGATTGAAGCCGACGAGGAAGACCAGGTGGAAATGGGCTTCGTGCCTGCTATTTGCCTGCGTCCCGTAGGCATGCGCAACGTTGCCAAGAACGTTTTGGCGTTCGATGGCGGCACGAAGGTGTATGGTGCCGACGGCCTGCCCATATGCGTTTTGCGCGACGACTTCGAGGAAGACCTGGCTTTGGTGCGGTTCGCGGGTGGCAATCGCATGCAAGAACCGTGCGAGAACAAGTTGCTGGCCGCATTGGTCAAGACCATGCGCCGTTTCGATGCTCAGGTGCTGCCATGGAGCCCCAAGTGGATTATCGGGCTTTCGGGAGGCTTGGACAGCAGCATCGTCGCAGCCTTGTTGACGCTGGCGTTCGGTGTCGACCGTGTGATTGGCTACAACATGGCGACACGGTACAACTCCGCAACAACGAAGGCCAACGCCTCTGCGTTAGCTGGAACGCTCGGTATAGCGCTACGCAACGGCTCGATCGAGCCGCTTGTCGACGCTACGGGCGAAGAGCTCGCGCAATACGGCTACGGCGAAGACGCCATGACCGGGCTTGTGCTCGAGAACGTGCAAGCGCGCGTGCGCGGCCATTTGCTGTCGACGTTCGCCGCTGTCGAGGGCGGTGTGGTCGTCAACAACGGCAATCGAGTAGAGGCGGCGTTGGGTTATGCCACTTTGTATGGTGACGCCATCGGGGCGCTTGCGCCCATCGGGGATTTGACGAAAACCGCCCTGTTCGACCTCGCGCGTGCCATAAACGGCGAATTCGGCAGCGCTGTCATTCCCGAGAACCTTCTTCCGCAGATTACCGATGGCGGATTCGAATGGGACACTCCTCCCTCTGCCGAGCTTGCCGAAGGGCAGCGCGACCCGATGAAGTGGTTCTATCACGATTGGCTCATCGCCACATTGCTCGATGCCGAAAACGTCGATGCGGCGGCATGCGATGTCCTGGAGCGCTATCTTGAGGATCGCCTTGAGGGAACCGAGGCTGGCAGGTGGGTTGGCTTCTACGGGCTCTACGACCCGCGTGCGTTCGCCGACGATTTGGAATGGGTGCTTCGCGGCATGAGGACCGCTGCGTTCAAGCGCATTCAGGCCCCACCGGCCATTCGCGTGGCGAGCAAGGCGAGCATTAACGCCCCTGCCGAAGTTCAGGGCGAAATCGAGCCTTCGCAGCGTTTCAAAAACCTGATTGAACGCGTCCGTTCTTTGCAATAGCCACAGCGTCAGAATCTTGCGGATGACGTGCTACAATCTCGGCTAAACCGACAACAGTGGAGGAAACCCATGCGCAAGTGCGATTTACACGACATCATCGACGAGATCAAGGGCGCGTACGATTCGAGCGAGGAGATATTCTTCACCGATCCCGATCGCCGCATGCCAAGCCGCAATGCCATCATCGACATTCTGAAGGACATGCGCAACATCATGTTCCCCGGCTATTTCACCGACGGTGCCCAAACATCCGTCGATGCGAGTTATTTCATCGGCAATACGGTATTGCGCGTCGAAGACAAGCTGGCCCAGCAAGTGAGGCTGGCCCTGTATTTCCGCGATGGGAAAACCCTCAGCTTCGAAGAGATAGACTCGCGCGCGCACGAGGTCTGCGCCGCAATGCTGTGCAAGTTGCCGGGCATTCAAAAGCTACTGTACAAAGACGTGCAAGCTGCATTCGAAGGCGACCCGGCTGCTCAGTCGAAAGAGGAAATCATCTACTCGTATCCAGGGTTCTTCGCCATATGGGTGTACCGCATCGCCCATGAGCTTTACAAGCTCGATGTGCCGCTTATTCCGCGCATCATGACGGAATACGCGCACAGCCGCACAGGCGTCGACATAAACGCCGGCGCGACCATAGGCGAGTATTTCTTCATCGACCACGCCACGGGCGTAGTCATTGGAGAGACGACCGTCATCGGCGATCACGTGAAGATTTACCAAGGCGTCACGTTGGGCGCGCTCTCGACGCGCGGTGGCCAGCGGCTTGCAGGTGTCAGGCGTCATCCCACCATCGAGGACAACGTCACCATCTACGCGAATGCCAGCGTCCTCGGCGGAGAGACGGTCGTGGGGGCGAATTCCGTAATCGGCGGCAGCTCGTTCGTCACCGAATCAATTCCCCCGCACAGCCGTGTGTCGTTGAAGAACCAAGAAGTAAGCGTACGTCGCTCGACTGGCTACGTAGAGGTCGTGGAATAGAAGCTGACTTTGCAGCTTTTTGGCCGCCGGTATCGGCGGCTATCCGCGGTAGAAAGCCCGGTTGTTGGGCGTTTCGTCGACTTCAACCTCGATGACGGGCAAGCCCTGGGCGGTTAGCTTGTCGAAGAACCAACGCGCCAGGTTTTCGGCGGTCGTGCGGAACGGCAGGATCTTCAGCGAAAAGCCCTCGCCCTCGAGTGCTTCGATAGTTGCCGGTGCAAGCGATCCCTCTTCGACGAGGAACACGTGGTCGAGTTCTTCTGCAGCATCGCGCACCGCTTTCTTGAACACGCCGAAGTCGAGCACCATGTCTCGCATGGTGCCTTCCGTTTGAAGCTCGTCTTGGCCGAGCGTCACCTCGACGCGCCAACGATGGCCATGCAAGTTCTCGCATTTGCCGTAATAGTCGCTGAGGAAATGGGCTGAATCGAACGCCGCTTCGGTTTTCAGTCCGAACATGATGCCTCCTGCCAAATAAGCGCGCATTTTGCTTGCGGCTATTGTATCCTAGCCTCTGTTAAAAAACGTTACAGGAGGTTGTCATGAACATCGTATGCCTCGATATGGAAGGCGTGTTGGTTCCCGAAATCTGGATCGAGTTCGCAAAGGCCAGCGGCATCTCCGAGCTCACGCGCACGACGCGTGATGAACCGGACTACGACAAGCTGATGAATTGGCGCATTGGCGTGCTTCGCGACCATGGCATGGGCTTGAAGGAAATCCAAGACGTCATCGCTACGATCGAGCCGTTGCCGGGCGCGAAGGCGTTCCTCGACGAGCTGCGCAAGCACGCCCAGGTCATCGTGCTTTCGGATACGTTCGAGCAATTCGCCATGCCGCTGATGGAAAAGCTGAATTGGCCGACCGTGTTCTGCAACACGCTCGACGTCGCGGAAGACGGCGCCATCACGGGTTACCAGATGCGCTGCATCCCCTCGAAGCTGACGACCGTTCAGGCACTTCATTCGTGCGGTTTCGACACGATCGCATCGGGCGACAGCTACAACGACCTGGATATGATTCGCGCCTCGAAGGCCGGTTTCCTGTTCTGCACGACAGAAGGCATCAAGGCCGACAATCCCGATATCCAGGCGTTTGAGGATTACGACGATTTGCTCAACGCGATTCTCGCTGCGCTGTAAGCCGCTATGCCAGGCTTTCGCTTTTCTTCAGGCCGCAGGGTTATCCTTGCGGCCTTTTCATTACAGGGGCTTTTGCTGGTACAGCCCGTTGTCGTGAAAGCCCAAGCGGCGGTAGTACTCGCGGGTTCCAATGGCGCTTATGACGTTGATGCGCTCATACCCGGCTTCGCGTGCAAGCAGGCAGGCTCGCTCGACCAGCTGGCGTCCCAAGCCGTGGTGCTGGGCTGAATTCCCCTGCGAGTCGACCGACGTCGCGAATCCGTACACGTGCACTTCGCGTATCATCGCCTCGCCCCGCTTGATGGGAAGGCCATCATAGCGCGCGAGCGCTTCAGGGTGGGGGAGCGACAGGCGCAAGAATCCGGCGATCTTCCCCTCGGCGGTCACCCATTGCAAGAAGCGCTCGCTCGTGGCCGTCGTCTCGTAAGCAACGGTATGAAGCCGCAGCGTATCCAGATCAACTGATCCCGTTGCAATCTCGCGGAAACGTATCTCGTGAACCTGGCTTGCCCTGTCTTCGAGCGCCTCGTCGACGATTTGCCTGAGGTTCGTCTTCTTGTTGCCGACGAGGATATCCTTGGCCGAAATGTCGCGGATCATGCGGGAAACGCGCGTGTAGGGCTCGGTGGCAAGCATGTCGGCGCATAGGACGTCCACGAGCTCGTCTTCTGTATAGGGGCGCCACGAGCCGTCTTCGTAGCAATCGACCAGTTTGGTGCCGGCGACGAGCGCGCATGGGTACAGTTTCACCTCGTCGGGGCGATAGCTGGGGTTTGTGCTGAACTCGAGGTAATCGACCTTGTCTAATTCCGGAGTTGCGCCCAAGAGGTTCACCATGAAGTGGGCATGTGTCTTGAAGCCGAATAGGCGCGTCAGCTCGAAGGCGCGGCAAATCGTGTCGGCGCGCTCGCGTCGCCCGTTTGCCTCGAGTATGCGGTCATTAACGGACTGGACGCCCATCTGGATTTTCGTGCATCCCAGTTCGCGCAACTCGCGGAGCGTCTCACATGAAATCGTGTCGGGCCTCGTTTCCACGACGAGTCCGACAACCCTGTGGTCCGCTTGCTCGTTAGCGGCATGCAGCGAATCAAGCGCCATGCGGTCGACAGGTTCCACTTCTGGAATCCGACCCATGGCCAACGCGCTTTCACGCGTCTCCTTGTCGTCGTTCAACGCGCGGAAGAGCTCGCTTATGAACC
>JAFWJU010000017.1 GCA_017511465.1 Eggerthellaceae bacterium
AGGCGCACCAAACGCACACATTCCAAAGTTGACTTGGCAGTTCACGGCTGATAAAGTATCGGTTTGCGTCTTTGCACGCAACGCACAGATGGCGCGTCAGTCACCCATACGTGTCGTCGTGTTGGAAAGCTTTTCGTTGAGCAAGGAGAAAGCATATGTACGCAGTAGTTAAAACGGGTGGCAAGCAGTACAGGGTCGCTCCGGGCGACGTCATCGAAATCGAGAAGCTCGATGTCGAGGAAGGCGCCGAAGTCGAGCTGCCGGTCATTTTCGTGGCCGACGGCGACGCGATTGAAGCTGATCCCGAAAAGGCTGCAGCCACGAAGGTAACCGCAAAGGTTCTCGCCCAGTTCAAGGGCAAGAAGCAGCTCGTCTTCAAATTCAAGAAGCGCAAGGGCTACAAGAAGCTGAACGGCCATCGCCAGCAGCTCACCCGCGTGCGCATCATGTCGGTCGGCTCCGAGAAATGGGAGAAGCCGGCAAAGAAGGTCGAGAAGGCCGACGAGGAATAAAGGAGGGGATTCAAGATGGCACATAAAAAGGGTCTTGGTTCATCCCGTAACGGTCGCGATTCCCGCGCGCAGCGACTTGGCGTGAAGAAGTTCGCCGGCGAGTACGTGAAGGCCGGCAACATCATCGTGCGCCAGCGTGGCACGAAGTTCCATCCCGGCGATAATGTTGGCCGCGGCAAGGACGACACGCTGTTCGCCAAGTGCGATGGTCATCTGGTTTTCACCAAGGGCATCAAGCGCCGCATCCATGTGCGCCCGCTGGAGGCCGACCAGGCCTAAGCATAAGGCGGCACACGCACGCAGCTTAAGCGCCCTCTGACGATCAGGGGGCGCTTTTTGTTACGAATAACCAATTGGGGACTGTCCCCAATTGGTTATTAGGTTCCGCTCGTCTTGGTAGAATAGAGTCACTATGTTCATCGACAAAGTCAACATTCACGTCAAGGGCGGCGATGGCGGCGCCGGATGCATGTCGTTCCGGCGCGAGGCGCACGTGCCCAAAGGCGGTCCCGATGGCGGCGACGGCGGTCATGGCGGCGACGTCATCGTGCGCGCCGATGCCGGCGTTTCGTCGCTCATCGATTACCGCTTCAAGCATCACTTCAAGGCTCAGCGCGGTACGCATGGCAAGGGCAGCCGCATGCACGGCGCCCGTGGCGAGGACCTTGTCCTGAAGGTGCCGGTCGGCACCGTCGTGCGCGAATACGACGAGGAGACCAAGGAAGCCGGCGAGCTCATCGCCGATTTAACGCACGACGGCGAGCAAGTCGTCGTCATGTCGGGCGGTGTCGGCGGTCGCGGTAACATCCACTTCGTCACATCCACGCGCCGTGCTCCCGCATTTGCCGAGCTCGGCGAGCCGGCGGGCGAGGGCTGGATCCAGCTCGAGATGAAGCTTATGGCCGATGCGGCGCTCGTGGGCATGCCGTCGGCTGGCAAGTCGTCGCTCATCGCAAAAATCTCGGCAGCCCGTCCCAAGATCGCCGATTATCCCTTCACCACGCTCGTACCCAACCTGGGCGTGGCGTTGACAGCCGACGACTACAGTTTCGTCGTGGCCGACGTGCCGGGCCTCATCGAGGGTGCGCACGAGGGACGCGGTTTGGGTCACGAGTTCTTGCGGCACATCGAGCGCACTGCCCTCATCGTGCACGTGGTCGACTTGACGGGTGACTGGGAAGGGCGCGACCCGCTGAACGATTACGACATCATCAACCGCGAGCTGGCGCTGTACGCCGACGAATTGGGTCGCCGTCCGCGCATAGTCGTGGCCAACAAAATCGACGTTCCCGGCACCGAGGAAGTGTGCGCCAAGCTAGCCGAGCGCGTGAAAGCCGATTCCATCGAGGCGGCGGGCGGTGACGAGTTCGCCGATAGCCCCATCGATCCCAAGCTGTACTGCATCAGCGCATTGACGGGCGCTGGTGTTGAAAGCCTGAAGAACGCCATCGGCTCGAAGGTGCGCGAGCTACGTGAGGCGGCGCGCGAACAGCAAGAGAACACGGCGCAATACGATATGGTTTGGGAGCACAAGCGCGAAGCGCGCGATGCGGCTTTCCAGGTTGTGCAGCTATCCGAAGGCGTGTTCCGCGTTTCCGGCCCACGCGTCGAGCGCATGGTCGTGCAAACCGACTGGGATAACGAGGAGGCCATTGCCTTCCTGCAGCACCGCATGAAGCGCATGGGCGTGGACAAAGCGCTCGAAGATGCAGGCGCCCGCGATGGAGACGAAGTGCGTATCGTGGGTTACACGTTCGATTTCGAATCAGCCATGGCCCGCGAGGACATGTTTGCCGAACTGGAGGATTAATGAAACGTCTGGTGGTGAAAATCGGATCGTCCACGCTGACGACCGGCGAGGGACGCATCGACCACGCATACCTCGATTCATTTGCGAAACAGGTCGAAACCGTCCGCGATATGGGATGGCAAGTCGTCATCGTGTCATCGGGCGCCATCGCATGCGGTCTCGAACGACTCGGGATGAGCGGCAAGCGTCCTGACGATATGCCCACATTGCAGGCTGCCGCATCCGTGGGGCAGGGCCTGTTCGTCAGCGCCTGGGGAGATGCGTTCGCAGCTCATGGCATGATCACGTCGCTTGTCTTGCTGACACGGCGCGATACTGCCGACCGCACGGCGTACCTGCATGCTCGTGACACGCTCGAGCGCTTGCTCGACCTGGGCGTCGTGCCCATCGTCAACGAGAACGACACGGTATCGATCGAGCAGATCCGCTTCGGTGACAACGATACGCTCAGCGCGCTCGTGGCCTGCCTCATCGGCGCAGACCTGGCTGTGATCCTTTCCGATATCGACGGCCTGTACGATGCCAATCCCGCTGTTGACCCGAATGCCAAGCTGATCAAGCGCGTCGACCACATTGGCCAGGACATCATTTCCGCGGCGGGTGATGCCGGTTCGGCTATGGGGTCGGGCGGCATGGTAACCAAGGTGAAGGCGGCGCGTGCCCTCGGCGTCGCGGGTATCCCGCTCGTCATCTGCGCCGGCCGTCGCGAAGGCGCCATCGTGGACGCTGCAGCTGGCCGCGAGGTCGGCACACTGTTCGCGGCTGAGGGCATGTTGCATGAGATCACGCCTCGCAAGCTTTGGATCGCCCTGGGCGATTCGTCGCGTGGGACCATCACGATCGACGAAGGCGCGAAGCAGGCGCTCTTGCGCAAGGGCAGCTCGCTGCTCGTCGTGGGCGTTGCCGACGTGTCGGGCGATTTCGAGGACGGCGACATCGTCGACATCATCGACAAGTCGGGCTATCTGTTCGCGCGGGGCCGTGTGTCGGCAAGCCGCGACGAGACGGAGCTTGCCCTCGGGCGCACGCGCGAAGAGCTTTCCCGCAATCGCCTGTTGGCCGAAATGGCCGAAAAACCACTCGTCCATCGCGACGACTTGGTAATATTCGAATAAGTGAATTCGGCGATGGAGTAACTGTCTGTGGCGGTAGTTAGCGAGCGTTTCGACAACTTGGGAGCCGACGGCGCTCCCGTGAGACTTGGCTTGATGGGCGGCACGTTCGATCCCGTCCACAACGGCCATTTGCGCGTTGCCGAGGAGATGCGCGAGGCCCATGACCTCGATGCTGTGCTGTTCATCCCCGCAGGCATCCCCGTGTTCAAACGCGATCAGCACGTCACCGATGCGCAAGCGCGCTTCAACCAGGTACGGGCGGCGGTAGCCGACAATCCGTATTTCGACGCGAGCCCTATCGAGATCCAGCGCGAAGGCGACACGTTCACGGTTGACACGCTGCACCAGCTGCGCGAGCACTATCCCGAAAACGTCGAGTTCTACTTCATCGTGGGCTCCGATTCGGCAGTGACCGTGGGGAAGTGGCGCGGCAGTGCCGAAATCGCCAAACTCGCCCATCTCGCCGTCGCCGTTGGACGTCCAGGCTCTGCTGGCGAAGACGAGCTGCGCGAAGCCATCACCGCCGCCGGGCCCTTTGACTATCACTTAGTGCGAGTCAGTATCCTGGAGATATCCTCAACCGATATCCGCGCGCGCTTGGCCGAGGGCAAGTCGGTGCGTTACCTGATGCCCGATGCGATACGCGCCAAATACCTGTCACAAGGTGAGCGCGCCAAAAGTCAGGCACTTGCCGTGTCTTCGGCAGAACCGGGTGACGATGACGTCTTCTCCAAGGCTTTCTACGAGGCCCGCAAGGCCGAACTCGAGCAACGGGTGTCAGCGAAACGGTTCAAGCACAGCTTGGGAGTTGCCGACGCATGCGCCCAGCTTGCCAAGCAGTACGGCGTTGACGTCGACAAGGCGCGGCTAGCAGGCCTGCTGCATGATTGGGATAAGGGTTACAACGACGATCAGGCGCGTGCACGCGTATACGAGTTGAACATGCAAGGCGAAATCGATCCCCAAGTCGTAGCGGACATGCCGGGAACTTTGCACGGCATCACGGCCGCTCGCGCCCTTGGGCAGCAGTATCCGGGTATTCCCGCGGATGTGCTGCAGGCAATCAGTCGGCATACGACTGCGGCGATTGACATGTCACCGCTCGACATGGTGCTCTACATCGCCGATGCCATCGAGCCCAACAGGCAATTTGGTCGCATCGACGAACTCCGCGCCAAGGTCGGCAAGGTGACGCTCGAGAAGCTCTACTTCGAAACCTATGAATATTGGGTCTTTCTACTGTTCGAGCGCAGGAAGCCACTTCACCCTGATACGATAACCATTTGGAACGACTACGCGAAACGGCTGCCCCGCAAGGGCCCACGCGGCTCGGGCGACGAATCCGTTTCGGCGAAAAAGCATAAGGACAAGGACAAGAAATGAGGAACGGCGCCAATTGGGCGCTGGATAACTGAAAGGCGAAGCGAAACCATGATTGAAAACGCGACACCGAAGGACATGGCCATCATCGCGGCACGTGCCGCCGACGAGAAGAAGGCGACGGACATCGTCGTGCAGAACGTCGGGGACCTCATCAGCGTGACCGAGTATTTCGTCATCGTCACGGCGTCCAACAATCGCCAGGTCGGCGCCATCATCGACGAGATCGAGGAGCAAGAACGCGTTCAGGCTGGCATGAAGCCCCTGCACCGCGAGGAAACGCGCGACGGCTCGTGGGAATTGCTCGATTACGGCAGCGTCGTCGTGCACGTCTTCCAGCCCGAGACGCGCGAGTTCTATCGCCTCGAGTCGTTATGGAACGATGCTCCCGTCATGGACCTTGTCACCGAAGCGGGCATCACCGACGCCGTGTATTCCGATCGCATCGCCGCCATGCTCGGCAGCCGCGATGACGCAGCTGATCTCGAGGAAAACCGCCAGGAAGCGCCTGAAGAATAGGTTCTAGGCAACGTCGAAGCGCGCTTTTTGCCCCGTTTTGCATTCACCGTTGATTCGCCAAGGTCAATGAGAATCTGCCTTTTGCCACGTATTTGGGGTGTTGCGTTCGCGCGGGCATTTGCTATAAGATAACGCCACTTCGACCAAAGCCGGGGCTCCGGGAACGGAGCGCCCATGCGTACATCTGGGTATATCTCTAAAGCCGCCTGTCGCGGCTACCGTCCGAGTCGGCATGTTTCCCATCAGGGCAGGCAACGGCCCCATCTTATTGCGCGCCTTGCAAAAGAGCGGTCCATTGCCCGGTTCATCGTGGCGCCCGACGGGTATGGCAAGACGTGCTTGGCCCTCGACTATGCGGAAACGATGTTCGAGTGGACGCACGTGTTTTGGTTCAACGCCCAAAGCCCGTGCTTCATACGCGATCTTGACAACGGCGAGCTCGTCGATGCGTGCCTTTCCGTCGATCCCGACGCGAGGCTCGTCGTTATCGATGCGCTTCCGCAGCTTGATACAGCACGAGCGCAACAGCTATCCCAAGCTGTGGACAAGCTGCTTGCCCGGAAAGTCGAAGTCGTCGTCACGTGTGCACCCCCATGCGATCTGTTCGGCGCCCTGCAAATCGATCGTTTGCGCATTGGCGCAGCCGACTTGTTGTTGAACGACGAGGAAATCGACGCCGTGCGCACCGAAGAAGAGCGCTCGCGCCTCGCAGCCCCGTTCGTCCCTCCATCATGCCGTGTTCCCGTGCTGGTGTGGGACGGCCAGCCCGCTTCCGTGGCGGCGTTTATTGCAGGATGCCTCGGCGAGGGGTTGCCCGCCGACTTGCTGTTGGCGGTGTCGAGCGCATTCGCGCTGCAGAAAGGGTCGATTGCGGATTTGTCTCCGCTCGGCCCCATCGACGTGCAGCTCGTCGCCGACGTGCTCTGCGATTACCCGCATCTCGGGTTTGACGTCGAAACGGGTCATTTCGAAGCGCCGGTTGTCGAGCCCGAATCGCTTGCACGTGCCGTCCGTCCGCGCTTCGACGCCATCGTCGAGCGGTCTCGGTGCGACTCCCGCGACGAGTTGGTGCGGGCATGGGCAGGTGTGCTGTTGGACAGGGGCTCTGCTGCCGCGCGGGCATGCGATTTGGTGAGAACGCTCTGTCCCGCGAAACGCCGGGCCAGCTGGTTGCTCGAGCACGCTTACGAATTAGCCCGATACGGTTGCTTTCAACCGACGGAGCGGTTGATAAGCAGCTTGAAAGGGGCTAGTTTCGAAGGAAGGGACCGCATCCGCGCCGTGCATGCGCTGTGTTGCAGGATGCTCGGCGATGCGGATACCGCTTTGCGCCATGCCAAGAAATGCGGCTTCGAGATCTCTACGTCCGATGATGCCCGTGCAATTGGCTTGATGATAGTCGCCCACATTGGACCTGGAGAATTGCGCGCCAATGCAGAGGCTGCGCTCACGAGCTGGGCTTGCGCCCTGACGGAAAACGGGCTGAAGCTATCGCCTTGGCACGAGGCGCTCGTCGTCGTGTGGGCTGCCCGCATCGGCGGCATCGACAAACTCGGTCACATGTGGAAATCGCTCTACGACGCCTCGGCAGACGACGATGTGCTATGCCTGGCGGCGTCGTGGCTGTTCACCCTTGTCAGCGATATGCCCGATGGGTGGTTTCCGCCTGATGCGAACCTGCTCGAAGGTCCCGAGCGATACGTGCGGTCGCGGTTATCCGACGAAGAGGCCGTCATCACTGACTTTTTCGCCGCGTCTGCCGGCCTTTCAATGGAAGCGGCGCACACGTGGGGAATGCAGTATGCAGCCGGCCCCCTCGAGGCCGGTGTCTTGCTGGGGCTTAGGCGCGTCGAGATGGCGATGCTCATGCAGAAGCAGACGTATGACCGCATTCGACGCGACGAGCAGGTAAGGCGCAGCGTTCTCTCGCCCGAAGGCTCGCTCTACGGAAGCCGGAGGACGAACACGACGCCGTCTTTTGCCCATGCCGTGCCGACACTCGAAGTCAAGCTGTTCGGCCATCTCGAGCTGTCGGTTGGAGGCGCGATCGTCGACCCGAGCCTCATAGGCCGCAAGCAAGCGCGCGTGTTGTTGGCCATGCTGGTGGCCAATCGGGGACGAGACCTTTCGCGCGACGCAGTCGCACAGGCCATGTGGCCGACGAAAGACATCATCAGCGCCCGCAAGAACTTCTACACCGCATGGTCTCAGCTGCGCAGCGCCCTCACGCTTTCAGATGGCACCTGCCCTTATCTCGTGCGGCACCACTTCGGGTGCCGTCTCGACGAGCGATTCGTGAAAAGCGATGTCGCGCGTTTCGACGACATCTGCCGGGAGCTGCTGTTCGGCAAGCTCGATTTCGAGGAATGGCGCGACATGTACAACGAGCTCGATCGCGACTTTTCAGGCGAGTTCATGCCGGTCGAGGAGCGCAACGCGCTTATCGACAGCGTGCGGGAAGACCGGCGCAACCGCCTTATCGACGCGCTCGTGACGGCATCGTCTCGACTGGTCGAGGCTGGCAAGCCGCAGTGGGGGATATGGTTTGCGCGTTCGGCAATCGAGCGTGGGAAAACGAGGGAAGACGCCTACGTTGCGCTGATGCGCGCGCAAATCGCCTCGGAGCAGCGTACGGCGGCCATGATGACGTACCTCAACTGCCGCCGCATACTCGCCGAGGAACTGGGCATCGACCCTTCTCCCGAAATGACGGCGCTATACGAGAGCCTGCTCGGCGCCTAGGCAGTCTGCGCATTGTCTGCAGCATGTCAACGGCTTGGTAGCAGGACTCGGGGGTGTGGTAGAGTTTCTAAGATTGCACAAATGAAGCGTGAGAATAGGACGGCACATTTCATGGCAGGGTTTTTCTCGAAACTGTTGAGGGTTGGCGAAGGCCGCCAGGTAAAGGGCTACGAGAAGGTCGTCGCCCGCATTGGCGAGCTCGAATCGGGTATGATGGCGCTTTCCGACGAGGAGCTGGCGGCTTTAACCGTGAAGTTCCGCGAGCGTCTCGAACGGGGCGAAGAGCTTGACAATCTGCTGCCCGAGGCGTTCGCCGCCGTGCGCGAGGCATCACGTCGCGTGTTGGGCATGCGCCATTTCGACGTGCAGCTGATCGGCGGCATGGCACTCCACGACGGTCACATCGCCGAGATGAAAACCGGCGAAGGCAAAACGCTCGTGTCGACGCTTGCGGGTTACCTGAATGCGCTGCCGGGCAATAACGTCCATATCGTCACCGTCAACGACTACCTGGCCAAACGCGACAGCGAGTGGATGGGCAACATCTACCGGTTCATGGGCATGAAAGTGGGCCTCATCCAAAACGGCATGCGTTCCGAGCTTAAAAAACCCGCTTACGCCGCCGATGTCACATATGGCACGAACTCGGAATTCGGCTTCGACTACCTTCGCGACAACATGGTCGTGCGCGCCGAGAACCGCGTGCAGCGCGGCCATCATTTCGCCGTCGTCGACGAGGTCGACTCCATCCTCATCGACGAGGCACGTACACCGCTCATCATCTCTGGTGCAGGCAGTGCGGCAGCCGACACGTACAACAAGTTCGCTAAAGCGGTCGTCGGCCTCGTACGCGATGTCGACTATCAGATGGACGAAGCCAAGCGCACGATCAACGCCACCGAGCTCGGCCTCGAGCGCATCGAGGCAATCCTCGGCATCGACGACATTTACGCCGACCCCTCGGGCGCGCTGGCAAACCACCTGCAGCAATCGCTGCGTGCCCAGTACCTGTTCCACCGCGACATCGATTACGTCGTCACCAACGGCGAAGTCAAGATCGTCGACGAGTTCACGGGCCGCATCATGGAAGGCCGCCGTTGGTCCGAGGGCCTGCATCAGGCTGTCGAAGCCAAAGAGCATGTGCGTGTCAAGGAAGAGAACCAGACGCTGGCCACTATCACGTTGCAGAACTATTTCCGCCTGTACGACAAGCTTTCGGGCATGACGGGTACCGCCATGACCGAGGACTCCGAGTTCCGCCAGATTTACAAGCTCGAGGTCACGGCCATCCCGCCTAACAAGCCGGTAATCCGCGAAGACCGCAACGACCAGGTGTACCGTACAATCGACGCCAAATTCAACGCCGTTGCCGATCACATTGCCGAGCGAAACGCCATCGGCCAACCATGCCTGGTGGGCACCGTCTCGATCGAAAGCTCGGAACGGCTCAGCCGCTTGCTTGACAAGCGCGGCATCAAGCACGAGACCCTCAACGCGAAGAACCACGAACGCGAGGCGCATATCGTTGCGCAAGCGGGGCGCGTGGGCGCTGTCACCATCGCCACGAACATGGCAGGCCGTGGTACCGACATCCTGCTTGGCGGCAACCCCGAGGTTCTGGCAGAGGACATGCTGCGCAACCGCGGCTTCGACCCCGACGCCGATCCCGAGATGATCGAGCAAATCCGCGCCGCTGTCACCGAGGACCTCAAATCGGCCGATCCCCGCAAACGCGCGAAAGCGAAAGAGACGCTCGACCAGATGGACGAGGCATTGCCGGCACCCACCGAGGAAGCCCTCGAGCAAGCGTTCGAGGAGGCATCCGCCATCACCGCCGCAGAGCGCAAACAGGTGATTGAAGCCGGTGGCTTGCTGGTCATCGGCACCGAGCGCCACGAGTCGCGCCGTATCGACAATCAGTTGCGCGGCCGTTCCGGACGTCAAGGCGACCCCGGCGAGTCGCAATTCTACCTGTCGCTCGAGGACGACCTCATGCGCCGGTTCGGCGGCGATCGCATGGACGGCATCTCCCGCATGATGGAGAGGACCCAATTGCCCGACGACCAACCGATTCAGGCCGGCATGGTTTCGAAAGCCATCGAAAGCGCCCAGCATTCGGTCGAGAGCATGCATTTCGCAGCCCGTAAGAACGTCCTCGAGTACGACGACGTCATGAACCTGCAGCGCCAGGCCATCTACGAGGAACGCAACGCCATCCTCGACGGCAAGGACATGACCGAGCGCATTCCCGAGATCATCGCGGATTGCGCGCGCGACATCGTCAACGAGAACTGCCCCGAGCGCTCCGTTGCCGATGAATGGGATGTCGCTTCGATTGACGCATGGGTCACCAGCATGACTGGCCGTGAAGGCTTCCATGTCGATCAGCTTGACCATGACGAAGACGCCGACCGCCTGGCAGAGATCATCGAAGAGTACCTCACCGCCGTATACAACGAGAAGGTGCAGCTTGTCGGCGAGTCGGTCATGCGCACGCTCGAGGCGCAGGTCATGTTGCGCATCATGGACACGCGTTGGATGGCCCACCTGCAAGACATGGACTATTTGCGCACGGGCATCGGCCTGCGTGCTATCGGTCAGCGCGACCCGCTCACCGAGTATCGCGAGGAAGCCTACCTGGCCTTCAAGAACATGACGGCATCGATGTACGAGGACTACCTGCGCACGCTTCTGCGTCTTCAGGTTGCAACGAAACCGCAAATCGAGGAGCCCGAACAAGAAGACCCGCTGGCAGGCCGCAAGGTCAGCTATTCGAACCCCGAACAGGCGCTTAACGCCCCGAGCGAGTCCGCTCCCGCGCCTGCTCCCCGCCAGGTGGGCGGCATGCCCGCCGAGGCTCCCAAACCCACGACCAAGGCGAAGACGTACGTCAAGGACAAGAACGATCCGTATGCCAACGTCGGCCGCAACGATCCATGTCCCTGCGGCAGCGGCAAGAAGTTCAAGAAGTGCCACGGCATGTACCAAGATTAGGAGCTTTGTCCCTTCGAGCGCGTCGGACATCACGTGCCTGACGCGCTCTGCGGCATCATGTTTGCTATGGAAATCGACGCGAAGACAATCACACAACTAGACCAGCGGCTCGCTGACGCGCGGGCGTACCTGCACCTGGATGAGAAGATTGCCGAACTCGCAAAACTTGACGAGGAAACGGCTTCTCCCGGATTTTGGGACGACACGGCGCATGCGCAGGCTGTGTCGAAGCGCGCGGGCAATTTGCGCGATGCCATCCGCGAATACAACGAAGCTGCACAGCTGCTCTCCGATGCTCAGGCGGCATTCGAGCTCGCCGTCGAGGACGATGCATTTGGCCAAGAGGCTGACGAAGCGTGCGATCGCCTGTCCGGCATGCTCGATGCGCTCGAGCTGGCATCTTGGTTCACAGGCCAATTCGACGAAGGCGATGCCATTCTCACGGTCAATCCAGGGCAAGGCGGTCTCGAAGCCAACGATTGGGCCGACATGCTGTTCAAGATGTACTCGCACTATGTCGAGGACAAGCCGGGATGGAAGCTGCAGGTGCTCGACGTGACGTACGCCGAAGCGATTGGTATCGACCGCGCCACCATCCAGGTGGAAGGCCGCAACGCCTACGGCATGCTACGCTCGGAAATAGGCGTGCATCGCCTGGTCCGCATTTCGCCAACCGATGCGAAAGCGCGCCGCCATACCACCTTTGCCAGCGTGGAGCTTTTGCCCGTGCTTCCCGATGACGTGGAAGTCGACCTGGATCCAAATGACGTTCGCGTCGACGTGTTCCGCGCGAGCGGCCCAGGCGGCCAATGCGTCAACACAACGGATTCAGCCGTGCGCCTGACGCACATTCCCACGGGAATCATCGTCACATGCCAGAACCAGAAGTCGCAGCTTCAGAACAAAGAGGCGGCGTTCCGCGTGCTGAAGGCCAAGCTTTACGAGCTCGAGGAGCAAAAGCGCCGAGCCGAAATCGACGAGCTGCGCGGCGAGCGCATGGAAAACTCGTTCGGCAGCCAAATCCGCAACTATGTGCTGTATCCCTACCAGATGGTCAAGGACCTGCGCAGCAACTACGAGACTGGCAACGTCGACGCCGTGCTGGCAGGTGATATCGATGCTTTCGTCATCGCTTACCACAAATGGAAGGCCTCGCAGTAGGCATGTCATATGACAGGTGCCTTGCACTTGCAACACCTACGTCACGATATCGGCAATTGACCTAATTCACCGCGTTCCCAGCCTACGCGCATTGTACAATGTGCAGGTTGAGAGAAAGGTGCCCCATGTCTGGTGAAGCGTTGATCAAAACCGCTAATGACCTGCGGATAGACATTGTCAAAATGATCGGTGCGGCTGGTAGCGGCCATCCCGGTGGATCCCTGTCCTGCGCCGACATCATGACGGCGCTGTATTTCGGTGGCGTGATGGATTACGACGTTGCCGACGAGCAGGCGCCGAGCGACCGTTTCATCATGGCGAAAGGCCATGCGGCGCCGGCTTTATATGCCGCGCTCGCACACGCCGGCTACTTCCCGCGCGAAGAGCTCATGTCGCTGCGCAAATTCGACTCCCGCCTACAAGGGCATCCCGATTCCAATCTCGTGCCCGGCGTCGAAGTGTCGACCGGCTCGCTCGGGCAGGGCCTTTCCATCGCAGCGGGCCTGGCTGCAGGCTTGCGTTTGAACGACGACGATCATGCGGTGTTCGCGCTCCTTGGTGACGGCGAATGCCAAGAAGGACAGGTATGGGAAGCGGCCATGTTCGCCGCGCATCAAGGCCTTGACAACCTGGTTGCCATCGTCGACCGCAACTGCCTGCAAATTGACGGCAACACCGGTGACGTGTGTGATCCGGGTGACCTGGGAGCCAAGTTCGCCGCATTCGGTTGGGAAGTGGCCGAAGTTGACGGCCACGACATCGATGCGGTTATCGAAACGCTGAACGCTGCCAAGGCAACCCGTGCCGGCAAACCGCATGTCATCATCGCCCACACCATCAAGGGCAAGGGCGTCAGCTTCATGGAGGACCAGGCGGGCTGGCATGGCAAGGCACCCAATGCCGATCAGCTTGCAGTGGCCTTGGCCGATTTGGGTTATAACGCTGCTGCAGAGGAGCCTTCGGAACCCGCCTCAGCTCCCGCTCCTCGCTCCGAGCTAAGCAGCTGCGGAACTCGCTCGCAAAGCTCGCTCGAACAGTCCTCGCTCCCGCTTAGCTCTACGCTCGTCGCAGCTTCAGAGGGTTCCTCAGGCTCCTCCGCAGCCGCAGCACCTAAGCTTCAAACTAACCCCGATATGCCGAAAAAGGCCACTCGCGCGGCGTATGGCGTGACGCTTGCGCAGCTCGCCGACGAGGGGCTTCCCATCGTGGCGGTCGATGCCGATCTCACCGGCTCCACCACGACGGCCAAGTTTGCCGCGGCCAAACCCGAATATGCCAATCGCCTGTTCAATTGCGGCATTGCCGAGCAGAACATGACCGATGTGGCTGCCGGCTTGTCTCTGGCAGGCAACATCGCCTTCACGGGCAGTTTCGCCGTGTTCGGCACCGGGCGTGCGTACGACCAGATTCGCAACACCGTGTGCTATTCGAACCTCAACGTCAAAATCGCCCCGACGCATGCCGGCATTTCGGTGGGTCCCGACGGTGGTAGCCATCAGATGCTCGAGGACATCTCGCTCATGCGCGGTCTTCCCAACATGCGCGTTCTCGTCCCGTCGGATTACGCGACGGCAGCCGCCGCCATTCGCCTGGCAGCCAACACGCCGGGTCCGTTGTACGTGCGCATGGGCCGCGAATCGGTTCCGTGCGTGTACGCCGACGACACCGAGCTCACGCTCGGTGGTTCGTTCAGGCTGCGCGAAGGCGCCGATGCCACCATCGTGGCGTGCGGTCTCGAGGTGCGCGAAGCTCTCATCGCCGCAGACATGCTGGCTGAAGAGGGGATATCGGTCGACCTCATCGATGCGTACAGCGTCAAGCCGCTGGATGCGCAGGCCATCGTCGCATCTGCGCAAAAGACGGGCTGCGTCGTCACCGCCGAGGAGCACAGCGTGATTGGCGGTTTGGGTTCAGCTGTTGCCGAAGCGCTTGCGTCTGGCTGCCCCGTGCCCATCGAATTCGTCGGAATGAAGGACAAGTTTGGCAAGTCTGGCGGCTATGCCGAGCTGTCTGCGCACTTCAAGATGGATGCTGCTGCGATTGCTGATGCTGTGAAGACGGTTATCGCCCGCAAATAGGTTTGGTAGAATCACCTTTGTCTCAGTAAACGACTATCTGAACGGAGCATTCTGTGACAGAAGCCACCAGCCAGGGGGCTCAGCAGTTGCGCCAGGCAGCTGCAAATCAGTCGATGCGTTCGGCGCCTGACCTTTCGACGGCGTTGCCAGCGCTCGAAGTCGACGATATTCCCCAGCAGGGAACCCCCGTCATCTCATTCGATCGTGTATCCAAGGTGTATCCTGCCCAGCCGAACAGGCCGGCGCTCGAGAACATCTCGCTTCAAATCTATCCTGGCGAATTCGTCTTCCTCGTAGGCCATTCCGGTTCGGGTAAATCGACGCTCGTGCGCCTGATCATCCGCGAGCTGCGTCCCAGCTCGGGCACGATCACCATTGCCAACGAGGATCTGGGCAGCATGCGCAACTGGCGCGTGCCGTACCTGCGCCGCAACATCGGCTGCGTGTTCCAGGACTTCAAGCTGCTGCCGAACAAGACCGTGTACGAAAACGTCGCGTTCGCCCTCGAGGTTATCGGCAAAAAGCGCAACGTCATCCGCACGCAGGTGCCCGAGGTTCTGCGCCTCGTCGGCTTGCAGGACAAGCTTGACAAGCTGCCCGACCAGCTGTCCGGCGGCGAGGCTCAGCGCGTATCCATCGCGCGCGCCATCGTCAACCGTCCGCCGTTGCTGGTGTGTGACGAGCCCACCGGCAACCTCGACCCGCAAACGTCGCGCGGCATCATGGACCTGCTCGAGCGCATCAACCGCACGGGCACCACGGTGCTTGTCGCCACGCACGACCGCGAGATGGTCGACAACATGCGTCGTCGCGTCATCGCGCTCGAACGCGGCCACCTAACTCGCGACCAGCAGAGGGGGGTGTACGGTTTCGATGTCTAGTTTCGTCTATTTCTTCAAGCAATCCCTTCAGGGCTTTGCACGCAACCTGTCCACCACGCTGGGCTCTATCATCACGATATTCCTGTCGCTGTTCATCATCGGCGTGTTCCTCGTGGGCGCACTTGTTGTCGACAACATCGTCAAGTCGGTCGAAAACGAGGTGTCCATCACGGCGTACATCGCCGACGATGCAAGGCAGTCCGATATCGATGCCACCGAAGAATACATCCAGGGTCTCGAAGGCGTTTCCAGTGTGACGTTCACCACCAAGGAAGAAGCGCTCGAGAATTTCCGCAACATGTCTTCAAACGCGGCTATCGTCGATGAGCTGGGCGGAAACCCGCTGCCGGCTTCCATCAACGTCGAGCTGTCCGACCCGCAACTGGTTCAGCAAGTTGCGAACGAGATCGAGTCGAGCGAGCTGTTTGCCAAGATCGCGGACGAAGAAAACCCGGCAGATTCGCTGAAGTACGGTCAGCGCACGGTTGAGCGTTTGTTCTCCGTCACGAACTACATCCGCTACGTCGGTCTTGCGCTCATCATCTTACTGGTGTTCATCTCGCTCGTGTTCATCAACAACACCATCCGCTTAGCCATCATGGCGCGTCGCAAGGAAATCGCCATCATGCGCCTGGTAGGTGCGTCGAACGGGTTCATTCGCGGGCCGTTCCTCATGGAAGGCGCGCTGCATGCTGTAATCGGCGCCCTGTTGGCGGCTGGGTGCATCGAGCTTTTGCGTCAGTTCGCCTTGCCGCGCCTGCAGCAATCGCTCGCGTTCTTGCCCATCAGCATCGATGGCAGCACGTTCCTGCTGATTTACCTGGTCCTGCTCGTAGCAGGCCTGATCATCGGCCTCATCGGATCGGCGTTTGCCATGCGTCGTTACCTGAAGGTGTAACAGCGGAAACGGAATTTGGCTTATGGCCGACCGTGGAAACAACCAACGTACAGCTGCGCGCACGCGGAAAAGGCGTGCGCGCAGTTACCGTCTTATCAGGGTGTTTCTCGCCGTCATCCTCATGTGCGCTGCTTTTGCGGTTGGCTTCGTCGTGCGCGGTCACAGCGGATTCTTGCAATCGCTCGGTTTCCCCTCCGCGATAACGGGCATCGATTCTACCGAAACAGCCGAACAGGCGGCTGCGAAGAAAGACGTGTACAACGCCCTTTCGGCGCGCGTGGCCGAAGTCGAGGACATTTTATCTACCGATAGCCTCGACACGTACAATTTGGACGAGGTGACCGAAAGCGCGTTATCGGCATTTGGACCGGCTTCGAACGATCCCTACTTGCGTTACTACTCTTCCGATCGGTATAACGCTTTGCTGAATACGCAAGACGAAGGCTATGCCGGAATCGGCGTGCTGTTCTCCGAATACAACGGTCAGGCATACGTGGTCGACGTGTTCGAAGAAGCTCCTGCCCAGCTCGAGGGTGTGCAGGAGGGCGACTTTGTCGTGGCGGTCAACGGCGACCGTTCCCAGACATGGTCGCGTAGCGAAGTGGCGGCAGTGCTCAGCCAATCCGAAGGCTCGACCGTTGTCATCACGTGGCGCCGACCCGAATCGCTCGAGGCTGATGGCGGTGAAGAATTCACGACCACGCTCGAGTGCGCGGAATACAACGAGGAAAACGTCACGACGGAATACAATTCCGATAGGCGCGTCGGCTACATTAAGGTGAAGCAGTTCACGCAAAACTCGGCAACGCTCGTCCAGGATGCGCTTGTCGACCTCGAAAGCCAGGGCGCTCGCGCGTTCGTGCTCGACTTGCGTGACAATCCCGGTGGCTACCTCAGCCAGGCTGTCGACCTCGCCAGCTTGTTCATGAGCAGTGGCACGGTTGTCGAAGTGCAAACAGTTGACGGCCAATCGGCCAAGGCGGCATCGGGGCAACCTGCGACGAATATGCCGCTTGTCGTCATTACGAACAAGAACACAGCCGCTGCCGCCGAGGTCGTCGCAGCCGCCCTGAAGGAGAGCCAGCGTGCGACGCTCGTTGGTACGACCACGCTTGGCAAGGGGTCGGTACAGGTTTTGCACGAGCTGACGTTCGGCGGTGCCATGCGTTACACGGCCGCTTATTACCTAACGCCCGAAGGCCATGCTATCGACCAGGCGGGCGTCACGCCAACGGTATCGCTCGACAATTCGGGCGATGGCGACGCGCAAAAAGACTACGCCATCGAAGCAGCGGCATCCCGCATTCAGGCGGAATAATCCATGGCTCGCAAGCGGTCCCACACGCGGCGCTCGCCGCGTAGTAACCCGCGTGGTCGGCTCGATGTGCGCCGTGGGGGATACGGCTTCGTGCAGACGGCTGAAGGCGAGTTCTTCGTTCCCGGCAAGAAGATGCGCGGTGCGTTTCCCGGCGACGTTGTGGAAATCGCTCCCGTTAACGACGAAAGACGTTATGGACGTACGCCGGGCAAAGGCGAACGCAAACGCGTAGCTCGCGTGGTGCGCGTTATCGAGCGGGCCCATGATGAATTGGTCGGGTACTTCCGCCATGCCGAGCCGTTTGGCGTGGTCGAACCCGTCGATCCGTTAATCCAGCACGATATTTTCACGCAGTTGTCCGAGCATCCCGAAATTCCCGATGGGGCAGTGGTGCGTGTTGTCATTCGGATGTGGCCCGACCGCAATACGGCGGCAACTGGCACCGTTGTCGAAGTGCTCGGAGACGAGGATGACGAACGCGTGGCCATCGACCTCATCGTGGCACGCCACAAGCTTGAGACATCGTTTTCGGCAGAGGCGCTTGTGCAGGCAGAAGCTGCCGAGGTGGAAGCTGATGGCGCGCTTGCCGAGGGGTATCGCGATTTGCGCGATCGTTTCGTTTTCACCATCGACCCCGCCGACGCCCGCGACTTCGACGATGCTGTTTCAATCGAGCCCGTTGGTAACGGTTGGCGCATAGGCGTTCACATAGCCGATGTTTCACATTATGTGCCGTGGGCCTCGGCGGTCGATTTGGATGCCCGCAAGCGGGCGACCAGCGTGTACTTGGTCGATCGCGTCGTGCCCATGCTGCCCGAGAAGCTATCGAACGACGTGTGCTCGTTGCGGCCTGGCGAAGACCGGCGCACGATGACCGTTGACATGCAAGTGGATGAGCGGGGGAGGGTCGTCAGTAGCGAGGCGTATCCAGCGGTCATCTGCTCGAATGCCCGCCTTACATACGACGAGGCCCAGGCGTGCATCGACGGAGCGGATGGGTTGGGTTCCGATTTGCAAGTTCGTATTCGTCGGTTATCCCATATTGCCAAACAGCGCGATGCCTTGCGCAAAGAGGTGGGCGGGCTCGATTTCGACACAGTCGAGGCCAAAGTGCGGCTTGACGAGCAAGGCTATCCGATTGACATTGACCTGCGCGTGAAGACAGATGCGACTCAGCTAATCGAGGAAGCCATGATCATGGCCAACGAGGCAGTGGCCCGCATGCTCCGCGATGCAGACTTCCCATGCTTGTACCGCGTTCACGAAAAGCCGGCGCGCGATAGCCTGGAGGGCCTCGTCCCCGTTTTGCAGGAATTCGATTGGTTCAAGCAAGTTGATGCGGGTTTGTTCATGGCCGGCAATCTACACGCCATTGGCACCGTGCTCGAAGCCTGCAAGGACAGGCCCGAGGCGACGCTCGTCACCACGCTCGTGTTGCGGTCGATGAAGCGCGCCGTGTACAGCCCCGTCCTATCGGAGCATTACGGGTTGGCAAGCGCGGCATACGCGCACTTTACATCGCCTATCAGGCGTTATCCCGACTTGGTTGTGCATCGCATGCTGCGCGCCCTGTTGACGAAGCGACCCCAAAAGTTCGATCAGGAAGTGTCAAACCTTCCAATGATTGCCGAGCATTCGTCCGAAATGGAGCGCGTTGCCGAACAAGCTGCCCGCGAATCGCAGGAGGCGAAAATCGTCGAGTTGCTGGAAGCGCGTATCGGCGAGACGTTTTCGGCAATCATATCCGGAGTTGCGACATTCGGGCTTTTCGTGCGTCTTGACAACACCGCCGAGGGAGTTATCGAGATGGACGATTTGGGACACGAGTACTTCATTCTCGATCCCGTAAGGCACACGCTGACCGGGTCCGATTCCGGAAAGCAATTCCGCCTTGGGCGCCGCATAGCCGTGCGTCTCGTCGAAGCCGACCGCCGAACACGCCAACTCCGCTTTCGCTTAGCGAAATAATTAAGGGCGAGCGTTGCGCATTCCGAAGCGCCGTTCGGTGACTCGTGGGCTGCGAGGAAGTGCAGGCGAAGCGGGAGCGAGGACTGTTTGAGCCCGCGTAGCGGGCGAGTTCCACAGCTGCTTCGCCGGAACGACGAGCGGTTAGCCCACGTCGGAGCCGAACAGCGTTTCGGAATGCCTCGAGCGAAGCTTGCGTTTAGCCGGTTTCGGTTTCTTAGTAATGGGCGATGACCACTTCGCCCCAATCGGCGATTTCGTACAGCGAAGCTGCGGCATCGTAGGGCAGGTTCACGCAACCGTGGCTGCCGTAGCCGTTCGCGTACATCGATCCGCCGAACGAAGGCTGCCATGTGGCATCGTGCAAACCGATTCCATTGCCCTCGAAGGCCATCCAGTACGACACGGTGGTCTCGTATTCCTTCTGGCCGTTAGGCAGGTAGCCGATGAGCTTCGAGGGGCTTTCCTTGTTGGTGATGTACCAAACGCCTGGCCAGGTGTTGTGCTGCCCGTCAGGCGATCCCGAAATGCAGGCGCTTTCCCAGATGACGGAGTCGCCATCATAGAAGCGGACGTATTGCTCGGAAAGGTCGACGTCGATGTAGCGGCTGCCCCAGTCGGGTTTGCCCGGTCCGTTGTACACGGCGGCGGTTTGCTCGCATGGGATGTCGATCGTGGTGGTCTCGCCCTTCTTCACGGCCTCGACCACTTGCTCTTTCAACGAGGGAGCATCGGTGCTCCAACCGTAAGCGCCGCCGCTGATGGTGATTTCCTTGCCGTCAGGACGCGTGTAAGTGCGCTCGGTGCCCACGGTGTCGAATCCGTTCGAAAGGTCGGTGACCCACTGGTCGAGGGCTTCCTCGTCAAGCGTCACGCCCAAGTCGTCGTTCATCTGGATGAACGACGAAAGGTTGCTGCCGTCGATTTCAGCCACTTTCTGCTCGGCCATGGTCAGCGTGACATGCGCAGAGACCAAGCCGGTTGCCAGTTCAGCCGAGTTGACAAGCCGCTCGTCGTCCCTGAACACGTTCGGTTGAATCAGATCCGCACTCGTCAGCTTGATCTTCGGTTCGAGCGTGGAGATCGCATCGTTCATCGAGGCAAGCACGACGTGCGAATCGTATTGAGTGCCCGGCACCTCGTCAACGATCGTGAACTTCTTCTGCTTCTCGTCGTAAGCGATGGTGGCATCGACTGGCGCAGTGGCGTCTTTGTTGTATTCGGAAATGGCGTTAATCAGCTTGGAATCGTATTTCGTCAGATCATACGAAACGGTTAGCATGTCGGTTTCGTCATGGCTTTCCTGGAAAATGAGCACTGGCCAGGTCCACGGGTTCAGGTCTTCGTGCATGGCTGCAACGACGTTTTCCGAATCGATGGACAAGCCGACGTCTTTGCCGTCTGCGTGGAAATTGAATTCGGTCCCCACGATGTCGAGGGAGTACGAGTCGACTGCGTCATCGAGCAACTGCACGACTTCCTCGTTGGGCATCATCGAAATGTCATGCCCGGCAATGCTCGTGTTGGGGAAGAAGCGCCCCATGAACACGATGGCTCCGGCGATGTAGGCAATAAGCAGTACGCCGATGATGACGCCGAACGTGATGCCGACTACCTTGCCGACGGGGGTCTTCTTCTGCAGGACCACGCCTTCGGATGTGACGGGAGCCCAAGCCCCGGTTTCGGGATCCTTGAAATTGCTCAGGTCGCTGGCGTCGAAAGCCTCGCTCTCGGCGGCTTCGCCATCTGCAGGCTGTTCGCCCTCGTCCGTCGTCTCGACGGCGCCTTCCGTTTCCGCTTCGGCTTCGGGAGCCTCGTCAGCAGCCTGGTCAACAGCCTCTTGGGCCGCGTCTTCAGCGGTTTCCGCCGCTGCCTCGGGTTGCGCGTCTTCAGCTGTCTCGGCGTCCTGTTCGGTTGCAGGAGCCTCCTCGACCTCTTCGACTTCTATGTATTGGGGTTTGGCATGCGCTCCTTGCGCGTGCTTGCCCTTTGATTTAAACAGGCCCATAGTTGTTAATCTACCTCGCGTTATATGGTTCTCGCAATCAATTCTCCATTGTAACAATCTACGCCCGATTTGCTCCAACTATGCCAAGTCTGGCCCGATTTGTAACGTTTATTCACAGTTGACGGCGAAGGCGTACGCCGCTTTCCGCGAAGACAACGCTTTAGGGCACGTCATAGGGGTGTTTTAGGCAATCGTGGTATCATTCCCCTAATCGACAAACGAACAGGAAATGCACCACCATGACGACCTACCTCGCACACTACCAATCACCTGCCGCCGCTGACGTGCACGGCGTTGGATCGTTCGAGTTCGAAAGCGACGCCCGAGTGGGATCGAAGGAGAACCTGCGCGATGCCCGCATGAAGATGCTCGAGACGTTTGGGAAAGATGCGGCATCATGGCAAATCAGGCAAGTCGAACGCAAGACCGCCAAAAGCGAGGTGCTCGACGGCCAGCTGCAGTTGGATTTCAGGCCTGAGAAAAAACGGCGCAAGCGCCGCACAAAGGAGTACTGGTAAATGGAGCGCCGCGAAAAGAAAACAATTGCGAAGAACCGCCGCGCGTTCCACGAGTACGAAATCCTCGAGACGTACGAAGCCGGCTTGGTGCTGACTGGCACCGAGGTGCGGTCCCTGCGCGAGAACAATTGCCAGCTCACCGATTGCTATGCGCTCATTCGCGGTGGCGAGGCATGGCTGCATGGCGTGCACATTGCCCCATATCGAAACGGCGGGTGGGACAACGTCGATCCCGACCGCAAACGCAAGCTGCTGCTGCATCGTCGAGAAATCCGACTACTCGAGCAAAAAGTCCGCGAGAAGGGCCTGGCTCTTGTGCCCATCTCGATGTACTTCAACGAGGATTCGCGCGTGAAGGTCGAGTTGGCAATCGCACGCGGCAAGAAACTACACGACAAGCGTCAGGCCATGGCCGAGCGCGATGCCAAGCGCGACATCGATCGCGCGCTGAAGGAAAGGAACCGGTAAATGCAACAGGGGCCCTGCGCCCGTTGCATTATGGAAAGGACCGACATGGCCGAAGAATTCGAGACCATCGAACTTGAGTATTCCGAAGATGACATCCTGTACTACATCGAAGACGAGGATGGTGTCGAGATCGGTTTCGCGCTCGAGGAAGACGGCAGCGAAGTCGAGTATTACTACGAGGGCTTTGATGCCGAAGACTACGAGGTCGTAAGCGAACCGGAGCCTTCTGAGCCAGCGGTTGCAGCTGCGTCTGAAGAGCCTGTCGAGCATGGCTACTTGTACAAGATGGCTTCCATCGTGGGGCATGAGGGCAATAAGAAACGCAAGGTTGCCGAGGAAAAACTCGACGTGGTGCGCGGTAAGGCCGAAGTGGGCTTCAGCAAGGCGAAGGATGTCGCGACCGAGCAGGCCGGCAAAGCCAAGGCCAAGAAAGACGAACTCGGCATCGGCATCTCGCGTGAGGACGTCACCGAGATGACGACCGACCTCAACGCTATCGCCAAGGAAGGCGCCGAAACCGCCAAGGAGTTAAAAGAGGCCTACAACGACATCATGGAGAACTTCGGCTTCCTCGTGCCTAAGAAAGTCCGTCGTCGCTTGCCGTAGCCAGAATCAAAACGGCAGCATACAGGCCCATCAGCTCACATAGCTCTCCAGAATGGTGATGAGGACATCGTCGGGACCTCTGAAGGAGAAGCGCCTTGTTCCCTTGAAAGCGTCGGCTTCAATGGGGCCGACGTCAATGCCGTCGTCGAGAAAGCGCGCACGTACCTTCTCGAGTTTTCGTGCGGAAATGTTCAGATGCTGTTCGGGGAGCGTCTCTTCGGTATTCGAGCATCGAATCTCGACTTGAAGCTGTCCCATCTGGAAAAGCAGCGTCGTATCGGGGCTATCGAGGGGAACCACCTGACCAACCTGCCTGAACCCCAGTCTTTCAACGTAAAAGTCGTGAATGGCATCCTCGTTCGTGCCAAGCAGAGTCGTCCGCGAAAGATCGATGCCATTTGCGAAGGGATACAACGTCCGTTGCTTGGCTGTTTTGCGCCATCGGCGGTACGACGCAAGGTCCCGCCTCCATTTCGGGTTCGTCACGACAAACGCGAACGCCATAAACAGGGCTTGGCCGATGAAGCCTCCGATCGTATTGGTAATGAGGTCATCGATATCGTAGTAGCCGAGCTTCGATATGAGTTGGATGTTCTCGGTGGCAAGTGAGATGAGAAAGCATGCCAGCACGGTGCGACGCCGCGTGTGCTCGCGGAACCAGCGGAATACATAGGGGAGCAGGTACCCGATGGGCACGAAAAGCATAATGTTGAGGTATACCTCGGCCACTTTGCCGAAGTTGACTATTTTGATGTGGGAGAAAGCTTGCACTGGACCTTCGGTGAAAATCGATAGCAAGAAACCGAGCACACCGAAATCGATGTCGAAATCGACGGCGTTCGCCAGGTTCGCGAACAGGTTGATATGGATCTTGTAGTTCTCTGACATAGGACGAGAGAAAAGAACTATGTAAGCGAAGATGGCAGCGTAAAGGATGAGCATCACCACGAGAATCGCCTTACGCACCTGCAAGAGGCGCGTGGCGTTCGGGTTCGTCCCCGAACCGGTTTGAGGCGAGATGCCAATGCGGGCGCAAATTTTCATGTCGAGGGCAGGTAGGACAACCACGAAAAGCGCGACGGCTACCGTCACGAAAACGCTTGTCCACACATTGCCCGCAGGAAGAAGGTCCATAACTCATTCTCTATGTATCTTAAATCCCATTGATTATCTCATTTTGATGCCAAGGTATGGACCGGAGTTCGATTCTCCGCGCCGTAACCCGAAAGCAGAAGGCCGCGTTAGCGGCCTTCGGAGTGAGTGGTGGAGGCGCGGAGAATCGAACTCCGGTCCATAGCGAATCCCTGGTCAGGCTCTACAAGCTTAGTCAATGCTCGGGTTTAAAGATTGATCGGCGCATCGACGTGCGTCGCAACCTCGAGTCGGTTCTGTCTTTCCTTCGACCATACCGGCTACGTGCCGAAGGGCATTTCCCTAAAATGACACCGCATCCAGGGCGGGAAAGCACCTGAAATTGGCGTGCCGACTTATGTTATGCGGCAAGGGCGAGTTGACGCCCAGAAGTTTGAGTTTTGCCAATTAATTTTGACAGTACCCCTGTTTATCGTGGCGAGGAGACCACGACCTGCTCCTCACCTCAGACCCACCATGTCGAAACCAGTCGCCCCCGAAAATCGGGGAGCCGCTGAGCTCCACCTTGTCAATGTGCGTTACGAATGGTAGCACAGCACGCCCGTTGTGTGCGCAATCGTCAACACGCTGCCATCATACGGTGATGTCGGCGAAGGTTAAGCCGACGAGCGATGCCAGATCGTCGGGCGCCATCTCCACCTGGCAGCCGATGCGGCCGCCCGAGAACATGATGGTGTCATGCAGCTGAGCTGTCTCGTCGATTGCCGTGGGAAATGCCGTTTTCATGCCGATGGGCGAGCAGCCCCCGTGCACGTAGCCGGTTAGCGGCAACAGGTCGCGCGCCTTGATCATGGCTACGGCTTTCTCGCCGACGACGGCTGCTGCCTTCTTCAGGTCGAGCTCGCAAGCAACGGGTACCATGAACACGTAGTGTTGCCCCGATTTCGCCTGCGTCACAAGCGTCTTGAACACGCGGTCAGGATCTTCGCCCAGCTTAGCGGCCACATCAACGCCGGAAAGCGCTTCCTCACATTCGAACGTGATAAAGCGGTGCGCTATGCCTGCAGCTTCGATTTCGCGCAACGCGTTCGTCTTGCTTGCTTTGTCCTTTTGCTTTGCCATCGGCGTGTGCCTACAGCTCTTCGCGCTTGGCTTGCGCAATTTGCAGCTTGAACTTCAGGGCCTTCAGGGCATTGCCCCGATGCGACACCTCGTTTTTACGGGATTGCGGGACTTCGGCCAGCGTGCACTCGCCACCGAACACATCGGGCCAGAACAACGGGTCGTAACCAAATCCTCCATCGCCCTGAAGCTCGTACCCGATACGGCCTTCCACCGTGCCGCGCGATGAAACCTCGGAACCATCCTCGTCGATGAACACGAGCGTGCACACGAATCGTGCGGTGCGTTCGTCATCTGGCACGTCAGCTAAATCTGCGAGCAGTTTGTCGTTGTTGTCATCGTCGGTCGCGTCTTCGCCTGCGAAGCGCGAGGAATACACGCCAGGCGCTCCGTTTAAGGCGTCAACCTGCAATCCCGAGTCGTCGGCGAGCGTCGCCATGCCGCCGCTTGCCTCATGGGCGGCAAGGGCTTTAATGCGCGCATTGCCCAAAAACGTATCCGCATCCTCTTCGGGATCGGACTCGATGCCCGCCTCGCGCAGCGTCATGAATTTCCAACCGGGAAAGTCGAGGGCATTCGATATTTCAGACGCTTTATGCGCATTGTTCGTTGCAAGGATGACGGTTTTCATGGTTCCCGCCCTTCGTTCGTTACATTCAGTCTTGCGTGCTATAATCCGTAAACGCTGCTTGCGTCGGGGTGTGGCGCAGCTTGGTAGCGCGCCTGCTTTGGGAGCAGGATGTCGCAGGTTCGAATCCTGTCACCCCGACCATTCTAGCGAACGCTAGGACGATGGCAATTCTAGCGCATGGTTGGGGTACAATATCCCAGCGTGAATTGCGGGTGTAGTTCAATGGTAGAACCGGAGCCTTCCAAGCTCCTGACGCGGGTTCGATTCCCGTCACCCGCTCCAGTTTTCTCCCAACGACAATAAACAAGCTAGTTGTGGTTGTTCCAGCTGGTTCACGGGAATCGAACCGATGAGGGTTCGAGCGCCCGGAAAACAGCACGGTGTGCTGTTTTCAGCGAGAACGGGCGAGCTTAAGCTCGCCCCAGGTACAAGCTTTGATTTGTGGAAAGCCGTTAAGCAAACAGCCCAGTGGGCTGTTTGTAGGCTTTCGGTCGGAGCGCTTTAGCGCGGAGACGTTATTTCGCGCAGCGAAATGGATTCCCGTCACCCGCTCCAGTCTTTCTCCCAACGGCCTCAGGGTCGTTTTTCTTTTCTCTGTCTTTGTTTGTAACAGGCTGTTCATCCTAGTGCCTTACAATTGCCGCGTTCGTTTCCACGGAAAAGGAGCAGCATATGTGCGGAATCGTGGGATACACAGGCGAGAAAGCGGCAGCACCGGTCCTGCTCGACGGCTTGGCCAAGCTCGAGTACCGCGGCTACGACTCGGCGGGAATCGCCGTGCTCGAAAAGGAAGGGCTGCAGGTCGTGCGCCGTAGGGGCAAGGTCGCCGAGCTTGCGCATACGGTTGGACATTTCGACTTGACGGGGACATGCGGCATCGGCCACACACGCTGGGCCACGCATGGGCGTCCTTCCGAAGCCAACGCGCACCCGCATGCATCATGTGCAGGCGATATCGCGGTTGTGCACAACGGCATCATCGAGAATTTCGCCGAGTTGCGCGAAGAACTCGAAGGTCGTGGTCACGTGTTCCGCAGCGAGACCGACACCGAGGTGGTGTCCCACCTGATCGAGGAAGCCTATGTCGCAAATCCCGATATCAGCTTGGTCGAAGCTTTGCGCCTTGCCTGCACGCGCCTCGTCGGTTCGTATGGTTTGGCTGTGACGTGCGAGCGAGAACCGGGCGTCATCGTGGTCACGCGCCAGGACATGCCCATCATCATCGGCGTCGCTTCCGATGGAGCTTATGTGGCATCGGACGCCATCGCCGTCATCGGGGCGACGCGCGACGTCGTCTTGCTTGCCGATCAGCAGTACGCCAAACTCACGCCCGAAGGCGCCGAGTACACCGACGAGCGCGGACGCGCAATCGAACCGCAGCTCACGCACATCTCGTGGGACGTCGATGTCGCCGAGAAGGGCGGCTACCCCGACTTCATGCTGAAGGAAATCTACGAGCAGCCGCGCGTCATCCGCGACACGTTGGCTGGTCGCCTCATCGGCGGCAGGCTCGAAATCGACGAGCTTGACATGACGTCTGAAGAGCTCAATCTGGTTGACCGCGT
The DNA here is from genome assembly GCA_017511465.1 of Eggerthellaceae bacterium. Lineage (GTDB taxonomy): Bacteria > Actinomycetota > Coriobacteriia > Coriobacteriales > Eggerthellaceae > UBA9715. Next base: position 27,384 of record JAFWJU010000017.1, read on the forward strand.
GTACGTCATCGCTTGCGGCACAAGCTACCATGCGGGCCTCATAGCCAAGGAGCTCATCGAAGGTTGGGCACGCATTCCCACTGAGGTCGAGGTGGCAAGCGAGTTCCGCTACCGCAACCCGATCATCACGCCGACGACGCTTGTCGTGGCCGTGTCCCAGTCGGGTGAAACGGCCGATACGCTCGCCGCCATCCGCGATGCCCGTATCAAGGGCGCCCGCGTGTTCGGCATCACCAACGTGCTCGGCAGCCCGGTTGCGCGCGAGTCCGATGGCGTCATCTACACGAAGGCCAACAAGGAAATCGCGGTCGCTTCCACCAAGTCGTTCCTCGGGCAGATTGTCAGCCTGACGCTTTTGGCCATGTTGCTGGCCCAAGCCAAGGGCAAGCTGCGCATGAACCAGATTCGCCTGCTGTTCCGCGAGCTCGCAGACACCGCCGAGCAAGTCGAGCAGATCCTCGCCGACACGTCCGATATCCAGAAGGCGGCTACGGCTTGCGTCGACGCCACGAGTGCGCTGTTCATTGGCCGTGGCATGGGTGCCGCCATTGCAAAGGAAGGCGCCCTGAAACTCAAGGAGATTAGCTACCTGCATGCCGAGGCGTACGCAGCTGGCGAGATGAAACACGGCCCCATCGCGTTGATCGAAGACGGTTTCCCGGTTATTGCCATCGCCACTGACAGCCCCGTGTACGATAAGGTTGTTTCGAACCTGCAAGAGAGCAAGGCGCGCGGTGCGTGTATCATTGTCATTGCAACGGAAGGCAATGAGCACATCCGCGAGCTTGCAGATTACGTCATCTACATTCCAAAAGTTCGCGATGGGTTCTCTGCCATCACGGCGACCGTGCCGTTGCAGTTGTTGGCCCGGTCGATTGCCGTCATGCGCGGTTGCAATGTCGATCAGCCGCGCAACTTGGCGAAGTCCGTGACGGTTGAATAGAAGGACATGTGGAAGAACTGACAATCGAAGCCGCACGCGACCTCATCATGCAAGAGGCCGTATCCGGCGAGGCTCCAGTTGAGGATGCTCCTGCAGAAGCGGGTGCTGATGCCCCCGCAGGGCAAGAAGAAGCCGTGCAACCAGACGATGCCCGAACCTACGATGAGAACGCGGTTGGCTTGGGTGTCGATATCGTCGAAATCGAGCGCATGAAGCGCATCCTGGAGCGCACGCCGTCGTTTGCCGAGCGCGTGTTCTCGCCTGATGAGCGTGCGTATTGCGACCGTATGGCCACTCCCGCGACGCATTATGCCCTCCGCTTTGCCGCAAAGGAGGCAGTTGTCAAGGCATTGGGCACCGGGTTCGCGGATGGCATTGGCGTGCGCGACATCGAAGTCGTTCGAGTCAAGAGCGGCCGTCCCATCGCCAAGCTATCGGGACGCGCGCTGCAAGTGGCCCAAGAGCAAGGTGTTCGCGAGCTTGCCATTTCGCTGTCATATACCCATACCGATGCCGTGGCATGTGCCATGGTCGTGACGGAAGCGTCCGTACGCGCCAGCGAGAAGCGCAAGGATCCTATGGAAGAATTGGCCATGCAGTTCAAGGAAGTGCGGGGGATGCTCGATGAACTTTAGCCCCGAAGCGTTTCGCCCAGCGCCTGATGCCAACAAGTACACGCGCGGCAAGCTAACCGTCATCGCGGGTAGCGCACGTTACCCGGGCGCGGCAGCGCTGGCTGCCCGTGCGAGCCAGCGCATGGGCGCGGGCTATACCGAGGTGATTACGGCACGTGGGGCTGTAAACGTCGTGCGCATGGCGTCTCCGTCGCTCGTCGTGCGTGCATTCGACGATTGGAGCGCAAAAGAGCTTCCCGAGAACAAGGAAGGGAAGCCCTGCGCGGTTTGCATCGGGCCGGGTTTCGTAAACGATGCCGAATCCACAACGCTCGTGTTGCGCGTGCTGAAACGGGCGAAATGCCCTGTCCTGGTCGATGGCGGGGGGCTTGCGGCCCTGGGTTCCGCGAAAGCAGTCGAGCTGCTCGCCAAACGCGCCGAGCGCAATTTGGCCACAGTCATCACGCCGCATGGAGGGGAAGCGGCGCGCCTGTCAGCGCCGTACGGGTTGCCCGCAAGCGATCCGGAGAAGCTGGCGGCCGGCCTTTCGTTGGCCTTGCACGCCATTGTGGTGTTGAAAGGCCCCGATACGTACGTTTCCGATAGCCGTCGGACCGAGGCAATGTGCGAGGGAACGGCTGCGCTTGCCAAGGCGGGCACAGGCGATGTGCTTGCCGGCATGATAAGCGCGTTGCTCGCACAGGGCATGCAGCCGTTCGATGCCGCCCTCGCAGGTGCGTGGTTCCACGCCAAGGCCGGCAAAGCTGCCGCTGAGCGCCTGACCGATATTGCCGTCTGCGCCGAAGACGTCATCGAGGCGATTCCCGACGTGCTGAAATGAGTAACGGCGATGGTTTCCATTGCTCATGCCTAGAACCGAATGGAGTAATTGATGAGCGACACGATGAGCCTGTTCGATGACGACGCACGCGAGCGCATCGAGGCGCTGCGCAAGGAAATCGAGCATCATACGTACCTGTATTACGTGAAGGACGCGCCCGAAATCTCTGATGGCGCATTCGATTCGCTCATGCGCGAACTGCGCGACCTCGAACAGGAACACCCCGAGTTCATGGACCCGAATTCGCCCACGCAGCGTGTCGGCGGGGCAGTGGGCGACCAATTCGCCCCCGTGCGCCACGAGCGTCGCATGTACTCCATCGACGATGCCATGGACGCTTCCGAGCTCGATGCGTGGATGGACCGCGTCGAGGAAGCCCTGGGCGTGTTTCCCGAAATGGTCTGCGAGCTGAAGATCGATGGCAGTGGCATTGCATTAACCTACGAGGACGGCACGCTCGTGCGTGCAGCCACACGTGGCGATGGTACGACCGGCGAAGACGTGACGGCCAACATCCGCGCCATCAAGGACGTGCCGCTGCACCTGCGCGAAGCCGGCATATCCGGCATCGTGCGCGATGGCTCGATCGAGCTGCGCGGCGAGGTTTACATGCCCAAGTCGAGCTTCGAGATGCTCAACAAGGCGGCTGAGGCCAACGGCAAACAGGGCTTCGCGAATCCTCGCAATGCTGCGGCTGGCTCCCTTCGCCAGAAAGACCCCACCATTACGGCGGGGCGCGACCTGTCGACGTTCATCTACGCCGTGGCCGACGAGCAGGCGCTTGCAGCCGATGGCCAATTCGAGCTCCTGCAATGGCTCGGCGAGGCAGGCTTTCATGTGAATCCCGATGTCAAGCGCGTGCTTTCGCGTGAAGAGGTTCACGAGTTCTGCGAACGTGCCGTCGAGCGGCGCGATTCGCTTCCCTACGAAATCGACGGCGTGGTCGTCAAGGTCAACTCGTTTACCCGCCAAGCCGCCATGGGCTATACGGCACGTGCCCCGCGTTGGGCCATCGCGTTCAAGTTCCCACCCGAGGAAAGGGCAACGTTGCTGCGCGACATCACCGTGCAGGTGGGTCGCACGGGTGCACTGACACCCGTGGCAGAACTCGAGCCCGTGCGAGTAGCCGGTTCGGTAGTCGCTCGTGCCACGCTGCACAACGAGGACGAGGTGCGCCGCAAGGATGTGCGCATCGGCGATACGGTCATCGTGCGCAAAGCGGGCGACGTCATACCCGAGGTGCTGGGGCCTGTGGAGTCGCTGCGTCCAGCTGATGCGCAGGTATGGAGCATGCCCGATGTGTGCCCAAGCTGCGGGTCTCCCGTCATCCGCGAAGAAGGGGAGGTTGCATACCGCTGCATTTCAATCGAGTGTCCCGCGCAGGCGCAAGAGCGCCTTGTCCATTGGGCGAGTCGTGGTGCCATGGACATCGATGGCATGGGCGATGAAATCGTCGGACGCCTTGTCGAATCAGGTCGCATGACCGATGTCGCCGACTACTACTCGCTCGACGAAGTGGAGCTGTCGCTTCTCGATATGGGCCGCTTGAACAAGGAAGGCAATCCCATTCGCCTCGGCGAGACGGTAGCGAAAAAGCTTGTGGCCCAGATTCAGGAAAGCAAAAACCGCCCGTTCGCTCGCGCGCTGTTCGGTATTGGCATCCGCCATGTGGGCAAGACTATGGCCGAGGCAATTGCAGCGGCGTATCCGAGCATTGATGCGCTTATGGCCGCCGATGAGGAAGCCCTGGCGGCTATCGAGGGCGTCGGCCCCAAGATCGCTCACAGCATCTACGTGTTCTTGCGCACGCCGCAGAATATCGAAGTCATCAATCGCTTGCGCACGCATGGCGTGAACCTCGTCGATGAGCCGGGCGATGCTGAAGGACAATTGCCCCAGACGCTCGAGGGCTTCACGTTCGTGCTGACCGGAGCGCTTGTGCAATCGGGAATGACGCGCGACGAGGCCGGAGCGGCTCTTAAGGCGCGCGGTGCCAAGGTGTCGGGCAGCGTGTCGAAAAAGACAAGCTACGTTGTGGCAGGTGAGGCAGCCGGATCGAAATACGACAAAGCCATCGCCTTGGGCGTTCCCGTGCTCGACGAAAGTCAGCTGCTGCGCATTCTGGAAACCGGCGAAGTTCCCGAATAGGATACGGGTAACGCGGCGTTAGTCCAGCCAATCGTCGAATGTTGCACGTTTCTAAGTCACCAGAATAATAATTATCTTATTTTGAAAATTATTCTTGACAACAAATAATATTTCCGCTAGAGTATAAATCGGCAAGAAAAGGAAACGTTACTCCTCCACTCCTTGTTTTCTCGCCTCACTCGTCAGGTCGGGGTCATTCTCCCCCTCAGTGGCCCCGACCAGCCTTTCCACCCTGCATGGGAGTCGCCATACATGGCGACTCCCATGCATTATCTGGCTCTAAATAGCGTTTTGATGATTGTCAATCCTGGTTTCACGAGGGGTAATAAAGAAGTTACACCGTTCACCCAAGTCTTATTGCAACTGCGCGAAACGAGGATTAGCCTTAGTATTGACAATCAAGGTTTGACAGGTTGTCAAAAGACGAGCGAATAGATAGGAGATCATCATGACTGAGATCGATGCCAAGAAGCATGCTGAGGCACTTGCTGCCGCCATCAAGGAATCCACCGACCGTTGCATCGGCGAGAAGACCCTCAACGGTGACCTGAAGCTCGAGGGCTTCCATGCTGGCACCAACCGCAAGGATCTGTAAGCGACAGTTTCGGTTGTAAGACCGGATACCACACGGGAGAGCGCATCTGCAGGTGCGCTCTTTCTTTTTGATGAAAAATATACTTCAATAAAAATATATAACAACGGATATAATACGTTGCGTGCTCGATACGAGAGGAAACCCCATGGTCCATATTCCAGATGCCAGGCTTGACTACTTCGTGGCCGAGGATGTGCCATACGCTGACTTGACGACCGTGGTGCTCGGCATTGCCAGTGCACGTGGCGAGATGGAGTACTACACGCGTGAGGAGTGCGTCGTCGCGGGCATCGAGGAAGTTGTGCGTATTGCCGAGAAACTGGGCTGCAAGGCAGATTGCCTGCGTTTGTCAGGAGACAAGGTTCGCGCAAACGAATCCATCGTGAGGGTTACCGGCAAGGCGGGCGACTTGCATCAAGTGTGGAAAGTCGGCCTGAACCTGCTTGACCACATGTCAGCCGTGGCCACGAAGACGCGCAAAATGGTGAGGGACGTGCATGCGGTGAACCCGCAGTGCGAAGTCCTGACCACCAGGAAATCGATGCCAGGCGTGAAAGACCTGCTCACCGAAGCCATCATGGTGGGCGGAGCATTTCCGCACCGAATGGGCTTGTCTGAAACCGTGCTCGTGTTCGAGAACCACATGGAGTTCATGGGCGGCTTCAACGTGTTTGTCGAAAAGCTCCCCGAAATCCGCCGTCGATGCATCGAGAAGAAGCTGTTCGTCGAGGCGACACCCGCACAAGCCCGCGTGCTTGTGGATGCAGGTGTCGATGGAATCCAATTCGACAAGACGACGCCCGAGGAGCTGAACGCGATCGTTCCCGAGCTGCGCGCCATCGATCCCCGTGTCTCGCTTGTGGCAGCGGGTGGAATCAATCTCGACAACGCAGCGGAATATGCCGCAACGGGCGTCGATGGGCTGGTGACCACATGCTTGTTCACTGCCAAACCGCTCGATATGTCGGTTCGCATGTACTGGATGGGGTAGGGCGGTCAGTCCTACTGTTCGCCTAAGCGGAAGATGCTCTTTCGCTTGAAAAATAAAAAAGCGCCCGCGGGGTACGCGGGCGCTTTGCGGTTTTCTACGAGAGATTAGTCAACGGCGACCATGACGTCGGTGGCCTTGACGATGGCGACGGCCTTGGCGCCTTCCTTGATGCCCAGGTCCTCGATGGCCTCGTTGGTGATGGAGCCGGAGACCTTCACGCCGTCTGCGTCTTCGATGGTCACATGGCCGTTCACGGCGCCTTCCACGACCTTCACAACCGTGCCCTCGATCTGATTACGGGCAGAGAGGCCGGGGAGCTTCTCGGTGGCGAACATCACGTTCGTAGCCTTGATGACGGCGTAGCACTCCTTGCCCTCTTCCAGGCCGAGGTCCTTGACGGCTTCCATGGTGATGTCTGCCTTGATGGGGTTGTGGTTGCCGCGGCAGATGACGACGACGGCGTTGACCGCACCCTCCTTGATGGACTTGACGGTGCCCTTGATCTGGTTGCGTGCGCTGATCTTCATGATGGTGTTTCCTTTCTGTCGGTGGTGCCTTGATATATCCAGTAGGCTTGTGCCTTTGCTGGCATCTAGTTTGACTCCGCGCTTGGGCTTTAATGGCATCGCATAACGGCAACCACAATTCGCGTCTCGCTTCGTCACGGTTCGTTTAACGCAGCGCTAAGGAGCGTCTCATTGCCAAGACCGCTGCTGCATTCCTGAAAGGGAAGGGGAGAAACTCGCAAGGGGCCAAGGAGTGCGGCAGCGGCCTTATGGCATTCGAGGAGCTTGGCACCGGCATCGTCACTGCCAGTTGAAAAACTCTCCGTCTAAAAATATACTAAAAGAAGAATAGACTATCAAGAGAATAAGGGAAACTCATGCGCTCAGATGACTTCATGAATGCCGAGGATGTTGCGCGCTACCTGAACCTGGGCAAGAACACGGTGTATCAGCTAGCGAAGACGGGAAAACTGGCTTCATATCATGTGGGGCGAAAGCTGAAGTTCACGCTCGAAGACGTTGAGGCATACGTTTCGTCCATACATCATGCTCCGGGTGCTGTTCCAGTGCATGCTCCCCTTAGTGTTGATGCTGCCGAATCCGAGGAAAGCCTTTCCGAAGCGGCTTCGTTCGGGGATCTTGATGGCGTGCCGTTCGTCATTGCGGGAGACGATACGGCTGCCGACATACTGGCGGGCGCTATGAACTCGTCTGGGATGCCGACCGCGCGCAAGGTGTGCGGCAGCTACACCGCACTTGTTCATTTGTATGCGGGAGAAGCCGACGCTGCTGTCGTGCACCTGTACGACCAGGCATCCAATTCCTGCAATGTCCCATACGTGCGCAACCTCGCGCCAGGGGCTTCGGTCGTGGTGTTTCGCCTGTACAGTCGCTCGCAGGGTTTCATCGTGCGCTCAGGCAATCCCAAGAACATTACCACGTGGGGCGCGCTGCTGCGCGATGGCGTGAAGCTTGCCAATCGTTCGAAAGGGAGCGGTTCGCGTGTGCTGCTCGACGAGAAACTGCGCGCTATGGAGGCCCGGGCAGAGACGATTGAGGGCTACGACTCGCATTATGCTGTCGGCGGCACGGCGATTCGCCATGTTGCAAGCGGCGTGGCAGATGTGGCAATTGGCAACGAACGCGAGATGCACGGCATAAGCGGCGTGCAATTTGTTCCCATGCAAACGGAATGGATCGACCTGGTTGTTCGCAAAACGCCTGAATCACGTCCAGCCATCAAGCGTCTGAAGGAGCTCGTGGCTTCCGAGCGGCTTCAGCAAGATATCGCCTCGCTGAAGCCGATTGATGCAAGCAAGCTCGGCGCCATCGTCTACGAATCATAACGGGACGCGAAGCGCAGTTTGATATACCATTTGAGCGACATCAGATAGCGGCAATGCTAAAAGGGGGTTCATCATGGGCATGTGCGAAGGACACGAACGTATTCCTGGCTGGGCAGAAATGCAACAGCTGCCTTCTCAGTGGGATATGTACAAGCGCCTAGTCGAAGGGGTGCCCGAGGGCATTGCCGTTAAGGACGTTTGCGTTGGCAACCACTGGGTGTTTGTCGAAGCCGAGAGTGGTTGTGGCATGGCGCTTGTCGTCAGCGGCGGTCGTGGCTTGTATCGCCTGGGTTCCAATGTGCTGCACATGAGCCTTCGCGACCTTGCCGCACAATGCGCAAGCTGGAATTTCCTCGAGGCAAGCGTTGGCGTGGCGGCGTTGAATGCCTGGTACTCGACATCCGAGAACGCAACGGCAGTTGGCATGAAGATCGAGGAAAAGGGCAGCAACGACGGTTTCGAGCTGTACCGTCGCTTGTGTGCGGGCAAGCGGGTGACAGTCGTCGGGCACTTCCCGCTCATCGAGCGTCTGGCCGACGAATGCGAGCTCACGATTCTCGAGCGCGTTCCCCGCGGGGATGATTATCCCGATCCAGCATGCGAGTTCATCATCCCGCATCAGGACTTCACGTTCATCACCGGCATCACGCTGACAAACAAGACGATGCCGCGCTTGCTGCAATTATCGAAGGATTCGGATGGCAGCGTCATCCTCGTCGGCCCGAGTGTCGTGCCGGCACCGCTGTTGTTCGAGTACGGCGTGGACTGCATGGCCGGCTCGGTTATCGAAGACCCCGAACGCGCCAAGGCAGCCATCCTTCGGGCCGAATCGTCCGGCATCTTCAAGCACGGCGTGCAAAAGATGCGCGTCGAGCGTCCGGGCTGGGTTGACTGATCGGGGGCGTCGTGAGGCTGTTCATAGCGGCGGAATTGCCCGAAGCCGTTCTCGAGGCGTTGGCAGAAACCTCGGGGTTGCTGCGCGGCTGTATCCGAGGACGCTATGTTTCGTCCGACTCGTTTCATATAACGCTCGCGTTTTTGGGGGATGTGGAAGGCAGCCGGGTGGATACCGTGATCGATGCCCTTGACCGTGGATGCGCGGGGTTTGCCCCTTTTGACATATCGCTCGGCGATCTCGGAAGCTTCGGCAAGCGGTCCAAGGCGACGCTTTGGCAGGGTCTTCAAGGTGCTGGCGATTTGCCCGCAATTGCGCAATCGGTCAGGGCGTCTTTGAACACCGCCGGCATCGCGTTCGACGGGAAAGCGTTCCGCGCGCACATCACGCTCATGCGGGCAGCTGACCTAAGGGAAGGCGCATTGCCCACACCCGCGCTTGCGCAGGGCACCGTTGAGCGCATCACGTTGTTCCGCTCGGATTTATCGGGAAGCAGGCCTGTGTACGACCCGTTACACGTCGTATGCCTTTAACTAAACGCAAGTTCCTTAGAGCTTGCTCGAAACGCACGCCACGCGGTCGACTTTGTCGACATAAACCAAGTGCTGTTCTGTGCCGTACAGCTCACGTCACGTTTCGTTTGCGAAGGGGAAAGGTGAGGATTGTCACTCCATGCCGAGGAAACGCTCGACCTCGTCGCAATGGCCTTCGTCGAAAAGGCGGCTGGCATCAAACGCCCATCGCGTCTCTCCCATCGGCGAATGGGATGTCGCACAAGGAGAAGAGATCGAACTCGAGTTGCTTCGCGGTTTAGAGTGGTTATAAGCTGAAGGGCACCGGCAAGCGCGTGCGTTTAGCGGATGCGACGTGAATGCTTGCGGCCCTTGCGATGATGCTTGCGGCCCTTCTTCTTGCCGTCAACGCCAGCTTCCTTGCAGCTGGTGATGAGCTTCTCGCAGATGGCGTCGAGCTGGGCAGCTTCGTCGGCAGAAAGAGCGGACATAATCTGGTTAGCGGCTTCGTTCTGTGCCGTCTCGTGCTTTTCAGCGAGTTTGCGGCCTTCGTCAGTTAGGGTCACTGTGTACAGCTTCTTCTCATCGGTTTTCTCAATGACCACATAGCCGTTGCGCCTTGCCTTACGTACGACATCCTTCAGGGATGCGCGGTTCAGGCCAAGTTTGGACACGAGTTCACGTTGCGAGACCCCGTCGTTTTCAAGCAGCGTGCGCAGGAGGGCACCTTGACCGCGCTTGTAGCTTTTAGGCCCGTTTTTGCGCTGCGCCAGGCGGACGAGCTTGCCCGCTTTCTTCATTTTTGCGAGTGTTTTTGCAGAATCGTTCATAATTTGTCCTTCGTTTCCATATCCGAAAATGTGGGTTTTACATGCGTCATTCCACAATGCGCCGCGTTACTATAGCGCTGGCTTGGTGCGATGATGCATTTATTCATATAACATTCAATAACAATGTAAAAAACCAGGTCATAGGCAATAATGAATTATTCACGAACATAATTAAAGCGTCATGATTCGTACCAAAATGCACCGTTCTATCACGAATATCCATCCAACATATCACCAGCAACCGTTTGTCAGCTGCCTCTTCGCAGATGAACGGGTGAAATGTTGTGTTTGACACAGAGCGGGCTGTTTCTGTTAGTATGCCTTAGTCAGTATCAACCACAAGTAAAGGAGTTCTGAACATGGCATTGCCCCAGATGACTGAAGAACAGCGTGCTGCCGCTCTCGAGAAGGCTAAGGAAACCCGTCGTAAGCGCGCTGAGGTTCGTGAAAAGATCAAGGCCGGTAAGCTGACCGCCAAGAAGGCACTCGCCAAGCGCGACGACCCCATTTACGGCAAGATCAAGGTTGCGCAGTTTATCGAGTCTTTCCCTGGCTATGGCAAGGCCAAGGCCGAGAAGCTGATGGCCGAGATCGGCATCGCCGAAGGCCGCCGTCTGTCCGGCCTGGGCGAGAAGCAGGTTGCCGCCCTTATCGAGGCTCTCGACTAGTTCTCAGCGAACAGATAACTATAAAGGCCCTCCCAACGGGAGGGCCTTTTCTTAGCTTTCGGAAGGCTTCATGTCACATTTCGTAACGGTTCGTACCGTATTATACCTAAATAAAAAATAATCTAAATTTAGGATATTCGTGATTGACCATAATTTAGAAGAAGAATAATATTAATTAATCATCCGACGACGAGGAGTTAAGGCGTCGGAAAGGGTAAACAATAGGAAGGAACGTACATGAAGCGCATGAAATCAATTCTTGTGGCGATGTGCGCTGTTGCCCTTGTGGCAGCATTCGCGCTCGTCGGATGCTCGTCGGGTTCCGGCTCGTCGAGCGCTGCGACTAGCTCGTCGGCAGCAAGCACGTCGGCTTCGGCAAGCTCTGCCGCAGCCTCTGGCGAGACCGTCGAGCTGCAGATCTTCGCAGCCAATTCGCTGACGAAGGCCTTGGCTGAGGCTCAGGACCTCTACACGCAGCAGAACCCCAACGTCACGTTCGCTGACACGCAGTACAAGAGCTCCGGCGAGCTGAACTCCATGCTCGAGGCTGGCTCCTATGCCGATATCGAGATCACCGCATCCAAGGGCACGATGGACACGGCTGAGGAAGCGGGCTATATCGATCCTGCGACTCGCCTCACGATGTTCAAGAACGACCTTGTCATCGTCACCAAGGCTGACAACGCCGATATCACCGAGGTCACGCTTGACGATGTTGCCGCCGGCAAGTACACCATCTGCGTGGGCGACGACTCCGTGCCCGCCGGCAACTATGCCAACCAGTCCCTGAGCACGGTCGGTTGCTTCAACGACCCGGACGGCAAGGTCGGTTCCGAGAGCGCTGGCAAGGCCAACGGCACTGACGCATATGCCGGCACCCCGATCGAGGGCAAGGTCGTTACCGATACCTCCGTGGGCAATGTCTGCCAGCATGCCGCTTCCGGCGACGTTGACATCGCCTTCGTGTACACCTCTGACGTCGAGCGCTTCGCCGAGAAGTCTCCGGTCAAGGTCGTCGGCACGGTTCCCGCCGACACCCACAAGAACATCACCTATCCTGGTGCTGTGTGCGCCCAGTCCAAGAACGCCGAAGCAGCTGCTGCGTTCCTCAACTGGTGCGTGACCGACAAGGATTGCGCTGAGATCTGGCAGAAGTGGGGCTTCGAGCTTGCTGCGTAAAGCTGCTGGATAATACCAATCTACGATACGAATATTCTAAGACTGGTACAATAAGAGGGGCCGGAAGACCGGCCCCTCTTTTGGATAAAGGAACGCCCATGCGAAAACGCATCTTCCCAGTGGCCGTTGCGCTCATGTTGGCGTGCGCCTTCTTGGTTGCGCCAACGGCATACGCGGCTGATATCGAACCGATGAGCTCCACTAAGTCAGATGTGAGCGCCGATGACGTGACAGTGTCGGCAGACGCCGACGATCTGGCAGCTGTCATTGACGGATGCGCGTTTGCTTTGGGCGATTTCCAGCGTGCCAGCAAAGGGTCGAATCGCGACATCGATGGAGAATACCGCGGATACGCTTACTACATCGGCAACAAATCCGACACGCTCATGTACATGGTAACCAGCGATACCGTCATGGTGTACGTAGACCCGGCTGCCGCGAAAGCTGCAGGATTCGACCTGTCCTCGCAAGACGACCTTTCCCAACTGCAACGACTAATCGTTAAGCTCGATGCGACAGCCGGTGGCGGTGGGGCCCTCATCGGCGAGAAAGCCACGTGGTATTTCACCGAACAGCAGGAAAACGAACTCGATGGGGTGTTGTACAAGTTCAACCAGGAAATTGACGGCAGCGCGTACAACTTGATTGTCGGCGAGGACGGCAGCGACGTAACCGATACGGCTAACGCCAACTACGTGCAGACGTCGTTCGGATGCTTTGCGGCGCTTATGCCGGCAAGCGAGGCGGTTATCGCAGCAGAGCCCACATGGTTCGAGTCTTTGGGCGTGTTCATGTCGAAACTCGACTGGTCGCCGTTGTTCGTCACGTTGCGCACGACGTTCACGGCAATCGTGTTCATTTTCCTCTTGGGCTTGGCAGCAGCGTATTTCTGCCTGCATCGCTCGCCCAAGTTCCGCAACATCTTCGACACCATCTTCACCATACCAATGGTGCTTCCGCCCACGGTTTGCGGTTTCTTGCTGCTGTTGGCGTTGGGTAGCAACACGGCGTTGGGCCAATGGTTCATCGACATAGGGTTCCCGCTCATCTTCAGCTGGCCCGCAACGGTCATCGCCGCCGTGGTCGTGGCATTCCCGCTGATGTACCGCGGTGCGCTCGGTGCATTTGACAATCTGGATCCCAACATGCTTGACGCGGCGCGTACGCTCGGTTGGTCCGAGTCGAAGATTTTCTTCAAGCTCATGCTGCCGCTGTCGTGGTCGTCGATTGCCGCCAGCACGGTGCTTGCGTTTGCCCGTGCACTCGGCGAGTTCGGCGCCACGTTGTTCTTAGCGGGCAATTACCTGGGCATCACGCGCACAATCCCAATCGCCATCTACTTTGAGTGGATGAACGGCAACACCGATATCGCCATCTTCTGGACCATCATCCTGGTCATTTTCAGCTTCATCGTCATCATGTTCATCAACCTTTGGTCGCAACATACGACGCGTTACCGGAAGGGGGCGGTTGAAGAATGACGCTCGAAGTCGACATCAAGAAGACGTTTGGATCGTATTCCCTCGACGTCAGCTTCAAGGCCGAAGACGAGGTGTTCGGCCTACTCGGCGCCTCCGGTTGCGGCAAGTCGCTGACGATGCGCTCCATTGCGGGAATCGAGACGCCCGACGAGGGCCGCATTGTGGTGAACGGCCAGGTGTTCTTCGACAGCGAGCAGGGCATCAACCTGAAGCCGCAAGAACGCAAGACCGCCCTGCTGTTCCAAAACTACATGCTGTTCCCCAATCTGACGGTCGAGCAGAACGTGGCTGCGGGCATCCCCAAGGAAACGCCGAAAAGCGAGCGCGACGTCATCGTCGCCGAAGAGCTGCAGCGCTTCGATGTGGCGGCATTTGCCAAACGCTATCCCGCCCAGCTTTCGGGTGGCCAGCAACAGCGCGTGGCGTTGGCGCGCATGCTGGCGGCACGCCCCGGCATTCTCATGCTCGACGAGCCGTTTTCGGCGCTTGATTCGCATTTGAAGAGCGTGTTGGAACAAAACCTCACGGGATTGTTCGAGCTCTTCGAAGGCACCATCTTGTACGTGAGCCACGACATCGACGAGGCGGTGCGCTTTTGCGACACCATCGCGGTCATGGAGCAGGGCAAGCTGATGGAAATCGATAAGGGCCGCGAGCTCATCGAGAACCCGAAGAGCCTTGCCGGCATCAAATTAGGCGGCTGCAAGAATGCGCCTGATGCCGTGTACGTCGACGACCATACGGTGTACTGTCCCCAGTGGGGTGTCGAGATTCGCACGAGCCAGGTAGTGCCAAAGGACGTGAAGGCCATCGGCTTGCGCGCATTCAACCTTTCGCTTGCCGATGGGCCTGGCGAAGGCGTGTACCGCATGCGAGTCGACCGCGTAAGCGATTCGCGTTTCGACCGCATGGCGCTGTTGGAGTTTCTTGATCGACGCGAAGACGCCGACGAGCTCGTGGGTGCTTCCGAACAGGAAATGCACTACCTGCACCAACGTGTGTTCTGGCGCATTGATGCCGGTGTGGGCAAGAGCGGTTGGGACGAGTTGCCCAACAGGGGCGATGAGCTGTGGGTGCGCATTCCCGAAGGCAAGATCTACATCGTGAACAAGTAATCGCCCGTCACGGACAAATGGAGCAGGGGACGGGTTTTTGTTCCACGTTCTACTTACCGCAACTCGGGCACAGGTCTGCGAGGAAGCAGCTGTCGCAGGCTGGTTTCTTGGCGTTGCAGATTTGGCGACCGAACAAGATCCATTGGTGGTTCACGGGCTCCCAAAGCTCTTGGGGAATAATCTTCAGCAGGTCCTGCTCGGTCTTGCTCGCGTCTTTGGCGTTCGACAGCTTCAGCTTATGGGCGATGCGGAACACGTGCGTGTCCACGGCGATGCCCTCCACAATGCCGAATCCGGCGTTCATCACGATGTTTGCAGTTTTGCGACCCACACCTGGCAATCGTTGCAGGTCTTCGTAGGTGTGCGGCACTTCACCGCCGAATTCGCCGAGCACCATCTGCGCGCATTTGATGCAGTTCGCTGCCTTCGTGCGGAAGAAGCCGATGGAATGCAAGATGTCGGCAACATCGTCGACGTTAGCCGAAGCCAAGTCTTCGATGGCGGGGTAGCGCTGCCACAATACCGGCGTCACCTTGTTCACGGCGGCATCGGTCGTTTGCGCCGATAGCAGCACGGCAATGGTCAAACGGAACGGGTCGCCTCCGAAATCGAGCGCTGGCTGGGCGTTGGGATAATGCTCGCCCATGCGCTCGCAAACGGCCAAAGCGCGTTCCCGTTTAGCTTTCATCGATTCGCGTGGCATATGCTCTCCTGGTGTCGGGCAACCACTTAGCTTTACTGAATGCTCTTGGCTATTTCGCGGCGCAGCTCGTCCATGCCGCTTTTCTTGAGAGAGGACGTGATGACCATGGGCACCTCGTCGGGGAGATTCAGTTGGCGGCGAATGGCGCTGCGCTGCTGCAGGCACTTCGACTTGGAAAGCTTGTCGCCTTTGGTCAGCACGACGAGGAAGGGCAGTTCGGCTTCCTGAAGGAAGCCGATCATGTTCTCGTCAAGGTCGCTTGCGGGGTGGCGGATGTCAACCAGCGAGCAGACGAGCGCGAAATTGCGCTCTTGGTTGAAATAGCCCTCGATGAGCTCGGCCCACCGCTCACGCTCGCTTTTCGACACTTTGGCGAAGCCGTAACCCGGCAAGTCGACGAAGCGCGCGTCGTCGGTCAGGAAGAAGTTGATGGTCGACGTCTTGCCCGGCGTCTGCGACACCTTTGCCAGTCCCTTGCGGTTGAAAAGCGTGTTGAGCAGCGACGACTTGCCGACGTTCGATCGGCCGGCGAACGCTATTTCGGGCAGGGTCGAAGGCGGTAGTTGTTTTGACGTGCCGAACGAGCGCTCGAATTGCACCTTGTTGAAATTCACGGGACACCTCATTACTGCGGCTTTCTGTTGGCATTCTATCATGCCCTGCAACAGGCTCTTTTTCGTGGAAGGGAGTCGGTTCGTGGCGAAACGTGACAAAAGCTATGCATTGCGAAGATTATATCTAGCAAAGAATGAATCAAGCAGCTACACTGAGGTCTCGAACATTTCGAAGGGCGAGGAAGCCATGAAGGATAGCCACGGACGGGTAATCGATTACCTACGCATATCGCTAACGGACAAGTGCAATTTCAGGTGCATTTACTGCATGCCTGCAGATGGCGTGCAGCCGATGGGGCATGACGAGCTCCTGCGAATCGAAGAAATCGAAACCATCGCGCGCGTTGCGACGCGAATCGGCATTCGCAGCGTGCGCCTGACAGGCGGCGAGCCGCTCGTGCGCAAGGGCGTTGTCGACCTGGTCGCCTCGCTGCACGACATGGACGGTATCGTAAACGTGTCCATGACCACGAACGGCGTGTTGTTGCCCGATATGGCTGCCGACTTGAAAGCCGCCGGCCTTTCGCGCGTCAACATCTCGCTCGACACGCTCGACCCCGAGCAGTTCACGTACATCACGCGCGTGGGCAGGCTCGAATCCACGCTCAGGGGCATCGACGCGGCGCTAGAAGCGGGCTTCAACCCCGTGAAGATCAACGCCGTCACCGTGCGCCGCCTTAACCAGGATTTCCTGGCATTCGCGAAGCTTTCCATCGACAGGCCGTTGCATGTGCGCTTCATCGAGTACATGCCCGTAGGCGAGTCGACGGGTTCCGATGGTACGGGATGGGATCGCTCAGACGTCATTCCCAGCGAGGAACTGCTCGGTATCATCAATGAACGCGCCGTCGCCGAGGGCCTGCCCGAACTCGTTTCGACAGGGGACGACGGCAAGCCGATTGGCTGGGGTCCCGCGCGGTACTACGAGTTCCCGGGCGCCAAGGGCACGGTCGGCTTCATCTCGCCGTTATCGCGCCATTTCTGCAGCCAGTGCAACCGCCTGCGCCTGACAGCTGACGGCAAGCTGCGCCCGTGCCTGTTCTCGGATCGCGAAATTGACGTGCGATCGGCGTTGCGCAAAGGTGGGGAAGACGCCGTGTACGACTGTTTCCTGGAGGCCCTCAACATGAAGCCCGACGATCATCATGATAAGGTGGGCACCGAACGCAACATGTCCCAAATCGGAGGTTAACGATGTCTGACGAGCAGAAACTCACCCACATCGACGAAAAGGGCGACGTGCGCATGGTCGATGTGTCGGCCAAGCCCGATACCGAGCGCATTGCGGTGGCTGAAGGCTTCATTGCCATGCACCAGGAAACGCTCGACCTGATTGTCGAGGGTAAAGCCGCGAAGGGCGACGTGCTGGCATGCGCGCGCGTGGCAGGCGTCATGGCTGCCAAGCAGACGTCGAGCCTCATTCCGATGTGCCATCCGCTGAACATCACGAAGGCCAAGGTCGATTGCGAACCGGTGCAAGCTGGCCAGCGCGAAGACGGCCGTGTGGGCATCCATATCACCACGACATGCGGTGTCACGGGCAAGACTGGCATCGAGATGGAGGCGCTCACGGCAGCCAGCATCGCGTGCTTGACGGTGTACGACATGTGCAAGGCCGTCGACCGCGGCATGGAGATCATGGACGTGCGCCTGCTGAAGAAAGACGGCGGCAAAACCGGCTTGTGGCTAAGGGATTAGCATGGCTAAGTCACAAATAAAAATGGGCGCCACCATATCCAACTATCATCAGGTGCGCTTCGGGGCGGGCGTTATGCTCTCACCGCAAGCGACCGTGTGCGGCGACGTGACCATGGGCGCCGAGTCCTCGGCGTTCGCCGGCGTGCAGATTCGCGGTGACTGCGAGCCTGTTCGCATCGGTGCCAAGACGAACATCCAGGAAAACGCGTGCCTTCATGTCAGCGTGGGCAGCAAGCTGACCGTGGGCGATTGCGTAACGGTTGGCCACGGCGCAATCCTTCATGGCTGCACCATCAATGACAACGTGCTCGTGGGCATGGGGTCCATCGTGATGGACGACGCCGTCATCGGCAGCGACTGCGTTATCGCGGCGGGTTCGGTTGTCACGCAGGGCAAGGTCTTCGAGCCACGTTCGCTCATCATGGGCTCTCCCGCACGTTTTGTGCGCGAGCTGACTGACCAGGAAGTCGAAGACATGGTCACCGTAGCGGCCGACGCGTATGTCGACGTTGCGCGTGCCATGCTGAACGACGGGTTGATGGCAACCCCGCCTGTAGGTGCCAACGTATGGCCCCTTCCGCGTGTTGCCGACGATTTCGCGGCAGGCGGCATGATGATCGGCGGCATGTTCTAAGCGTCCGATTCGCACGACTTTTTTGAATCTCCCTCTTGCAAAGGGTAACATTTGTCTCTATAATAATAGACAAATGTTACTAATGTAACAGTTACGGAAGTAACGAAGGGCACTTGGAAGGAGCTTTCAAGTGCGCGGGAAACGACCGAATGGGGGAGTCATGAACGCTGCGAACAACAATGTGTATCCCGTGCCGCCGGCTGGCTGGGTTCCCAGCCAACCCAATGGGGTGCCGATGCCGAACGCGCCGGCGCCTATGCCCCAGATTCAGCCGACGCAAAGCACCTCCGCCGAAGACGACGGGTTCGAGTTCTGGGTCGGTCGCAAGGCTCTCGGCGTCATCGCGGCATTCCTCGTGTTGCTCGGCATCGCGCTTTTCGGCGTCACCGTCATTCCGTATCTAACCGACGAGCTGAAGGTCGGCCTCATGTTCGCGCTCTCGGCGGGCTTGATGAGCGCTGGCGGCGCGTTGTCCATCACAAGGGGAGGAAACCTCGGCTCGGCTGTCATGGGATGCGGTGCAGCGTCATTGTTGGTCACCGTCCTCATCGCGCATGTTCACTATGCTTTCATCGGCGAAGCGCTTGCCTTCGGCTTGCTCATCGCCTGGATGATTGCCTGCCTGGCGCTCATACGTAAAACGCAGTCGCTTTCGCTCGCCATCGTGTTGCAGGTGGGCTTGGCTGTTTCGGTCTGCGTAGGCTACGTCAACGACTTTGCGCCAGACAAGCTCGGCATACTCTTGGCGTATCAAGCCGCGGCAAGTGCCATCGTGGTCTTTGGGAACAAGTTGTTCTACCGCAGGGCTTTTCGGTCGAGTGCGGTGCTCGCCTTTGCCATGAACCTGGCGGCAAGCCTGTTCATCTTCGCATACTGCGGCAGGCACGATCCGCTTATGTCCCTGGGAGAGTTTGGCATACCCGCCGCCTGGCTCGCCGGGGCATGTGCAGTTCAGCTCGTTTGCGCAGGCGTGCTCGCGGGACTTCTTGCGAAATCATCTGTCGACGCCGCATCCGATATGCCTAAGACGGGTCATGGGCGCGAGACGGCTCTGCTCGTCGTGGCTGCGCTCGCGTGGTGCGCGGCAGCAAGGCTCAACGTCGTGGGCGCTCTCGATTACTGCGCGCAGGCGGCACCTGGCTGGCTCGGCGGGCTGGAATCCGCTCAGGGTGCCCACGTGGTTTACGCAGCCATCGCTGCCATGTTGCAAGTCGCGTTTGCCGCGGGCCTTGCCTGGTATGCGCTCAAACGCTCGGTGAAGGCATCGGATGTCCCGGTTATTGTCGCAGTGGTCATAGCGCTCACGGCCGGCATGATGACAATGCTCGAGGTTGCCATTGAAGGTGGCACGGTCTGGAGCGTCTGCCTCATGGCCTGCACGCTTGCATGCGTCGCCGCGGGGTTCCGCTTCCACGTTGGGGGACTGCGCCTGTACGGCCTCGTCATGGCGCTTATCTGCGTTGCGAAGCTGGTCCTGTTCGACATTGAGTTGTCCGACCCTGCCAGCAGGGCGATTGCCCTTATGATCGGCGGGCTCATCTGCTTCGCCATCAGCGCCTTGTACAACCGCGCGTGCCGCTACCTCGCTGACGAGTAGGCACGTGCCCGATGCGGGTCGGCGATGTGCATCAGCATCTTCGCTTGGGCTATGACATCGTCGACTGGCTGCTCGGGCCGCACCAGCAGCCACCGTTGCACAATGCCGAACAACCCCGACACCGCAAAGTAGAACAGGGCTTCAACGTCTGCAGGCGGCATGTCGGGGTTGGCCTGTTCCCACGATTCGCGGTACTGCGCGAACAGGTCGTCGAGCACGCGGTCGATGAAGTTGCCCGGTCCGCGATTCTCGAACGCGGCTTTCACCAACACCTTGTTATCGTCGACGAAGCGAATGAGCGTCGGCATGACATGGTCCACGTCTGCCGGCTGTTCGGCAGTGCGCTCGCGGTAGTCTTCGAACAGGTCGTCTTGCATGGCCGCCAGCAACGCGAACGGATCGGAATAATACTTGTAGAACGTCTTGCGCGACACGCCCGCCAACTCGCAGACCTCGATGACCGTGATGTCGCTCACAGGTTTTTCAGCGAGGAACTGCATAAACGCGCTGTACAGGCATTCTTTTGTGTAGCGCAACCGCGAGTCGCGGGGATGTCGTTCCATGGCAGGTCCTTTCGCAGGGATTCCTCAAATGCTTTTCGTAGAATAATGATACCAAGTAAACATCATAGGATTCATGTCATTTAAGGAAAAAGCTTGCAGATGGCGCATGTCGTGCTATCATGGCAAGGCTAAATCAAGCGGGGGCAAAAGCCCTCCACCTGGTTCGGCGCCTTTACGGCAGCTGATGGGTTCGCGAATACGAGATGTGTCGGGCGTTTTCCGCCCGATGTTCGCAGCCCGCCGCCGTGCGGGTTTTTTATTGGTAGCGTGCAAGCGCCCGAAGAACGTAGAAAGTAGGTGAGCGCGATAGCAGCTCAGGAGCCCAGGCTCAACGAACAGATTACCGTGCGCGAATGCCGGCTGATCGGTTACGACGGAAACCAGATGGGTATTTATCCCACCGTACAGGCCCGCCGCATTGCCGAGGATGAGGGCTACGATCTGGTCGAGATCGCCCCGAATGCCGATCCACCTGTTTGCCGCATCATGGATTACGGCAAGTACAAGTACGACCAGGCGATCAAGGCCAAGCAAGCGCGCAAGAACCAAAGCAAGATCGAGACCAAGGAAATGAAGTTCCGCCCGAAGATCGACGTGGGCGACTACAACACGAAGAAGAAGCACGTGCTGCGCTTCCTCGACGCAGGTAACAAGGTCAAGATCACCATCATGTTCAGGGGACGCGAGATGTCGCACCCCGACCAGGGTTTGTCTATCCTCGAGAAACTCGCCGACGACCTGAAGGACGTTGCGGTTATCGAGAGCGCGCCGAAGATGGAGGGCCGCAACATGCACATGCTGATTGCGCCGCTGCCCGCTTCGGCCAAGAAGAAGAACAAGGCAGAGTCGAAAGACGACGAAGGAAAGGACGAATAAATGCCCAAGATGAAGACGCATCGCGGTTCCGCCAAGCGTTTCCGCGTCACCGGATCCGGCAAGATCATGCGCGCAAAGGCTTACAAGAGCCACATTCTCACCAAGAAGAGCCCCAAGCGTAAGCGCAACTTCCGCAAGGAAACCGAGTTGGCCAAGGCCGACAACAAGGTCGTCGCTCGCAACCTCGGCCTTCGCTAGTAGTCAACCCACAGAAGTTGCATCACGCAACCTGAGTTCTAAGGAGATAAGAAATGGCTCGTGTTAAGCGTTCCGTCAACGCGCGCAAGAAGCGCCGCACCGTCCTCGATCGTGCCAAGGGTTACTACGGCGCGAAGTCGCGCACGTATACGAAGGCCAAGGAACAGGTCCAGCACTCGCTGCAGTACCAGTACCGCGATCGCCGCAACAAGAAGCGCGAAATCCGCAAGCTCTGGATCACCCGCATCAACGCCGGTGCCCGTGCCAACGGCATGTCCTATTCCGTGTTCATGAACGGCCTGAAGCAGGCCGGCGTCGAACTCGACCGCAAGGTCCTTTCCGACATGGCGATCAACGACCCCGCTGCGTTCACCCAGCTGGTCGAGATTGCCCGCAAGGCGCTCGCCTAATCGGCTTGCCACAGATCGTATAAACAAGAAAGCCCCTTCGGGGGCTTTCTTTTTGTTAAGGGGAACGCCTTGCGGGATTCGACCAAAGCCCAGGGCCCCGTTTGATCTGCAAAATCAAAGGGATGCCGGCGGCGTTCCCCTGCGCCAGAATTGTACCAATTAAGTAATAATTAATTAAAATAATCAGTGAATATATTATAACAAATTGGAATATAAGCGGAAAAACGCGGGGAATGTAATGCCGCGTTTACGTTTTCGCGATTTTGGGAACGACGAACCTTCGCCATCTACACAATAGCGCAAGCTAACAGCTGCTTTATGCGAGTTGTTTTAGCTGGCTATGCAGGCGAAAGGAAGCTCACCGTCTCGACATGGTACGTCTGGGGGAACATGTCAACCGGCGTCGCGCTGTCCAAGACGTAGCCATTCGCCTCGAAACGGGCGATGTCCCGTGCCCATGTGATGGGGTCGCAGCTGACATACGCGACACGTGCCGGCATGGCTGCCGCTATGTCGCCAACGACGCTTTCGGCTAAGCCAGCGCGCGGAGGGTCCACCACAAGCGCATCCAATTCTCCCAAGCCAGCCAACTCGCGTGCCGCATCGCCGCCGACGACGTCGATGTCCACGCCGTTGTTCTCGGCGTTGAACCGCAGGTCGCGTACCGACGAGCCAGCTGATTCCACGGCGACGACATCCGCGCCGGCCAAAGCCAACGGAATCGAGAACGTGCCGCCCCCGGCATACAAGTCGGCGACGTACATATCTCCCAGATCACCGAGGCCCTGCATGACGACGTCGACAAGCTTGCCCGCCTGCGCGGTGTTCACCTGGAAGAACGAGGGAGCTTGCGTTGAGAATTCGGCTTCGCCGATGCGCTCGCGCCAATAGCCGCGCCCATCGAGGATTTCGACTCCCTTGATCTTGCGTGCTTTGCCCGGATCGGCCAACACGCGCACAATGCTCGTGGTTTTGCAAGCGGTCGAGAGCGTCTTGGCGAACAGGTTACGCGGGAATGCGCCGGGCTTTGTCCACAACGCCACCTCGAGTTCGCCTGTCGCCAGGCTGTGGCGCACGCCGACGCGGAATATTCCCAGGTCTTGGTTTCCCTGGGCATAGCGGATAGCGCCGCCTAAGGCCTTGGGAGCACGTTCGATTTGCTTGTGGGCCAAATGTGACGATTCCGCGGGAACAAGCTCGTTCGTTCCCTCACGGAAGAATCCGAGCACGAACTTACCGCCGGCATCATGGCCGCATCCAAGCTCCAGCTTGTTGCGATAGTTCCATTCTCGCTTGCTGCCGACGCATTCCGCCACGACGGCCTGTGCGCGGTCTTGAACGAAATGCGCAGTGTGCACGAGCGCGCCCACCACGTTGTCCCGTTTCGCGGCGCATTGCGCGCTGTACGACAGGTGCTGCCAGGGGGCTGTGCCACATACCTGGTCGATGGGCGATTCGGGGCACACGCGCAAGCTCGAGGCCTCGCTTAGCTCCACGATAGTCGCGCGTGCGAAGGAGCCCTTGTCTTCGGTGATTTCGACGATAGCCACGTCGCCCGGCGCCCCGCCTTCGACGAACACGGTCTTGCCATCGGCAAGGTGTCCGATGGCATCGGCTCCATAGGCCATGCGCTCGATTTCGACGGTGTGCTTCATGAGTGCCCCAGTACTCGAGGTTGAAAATGGCGTCCCCTGCGGGATCCATAGTTCTGGTGTCCCCTGCGGGATTCTGTTTTGCTTCGCAAAACAACGGCTTCGCGCTAAAGCGCTCCGCCCGTCAGCCTACGAAATGCCCACTGGGCATTTCGCTTGACGGCCTCCGACCTCATCGGTTCGAATCCCGTGTGAGATTACCATAGTTCTGGCGTCCCCTGCGGGATTCGAACCCACGGCCTTCTGCTCCGGAGGCAGACGCTCTATCCAGCTGAGCTAAGGGGACGCAACCGCCCAATTATAAGGCAATTACATTGTTCGTGTGGGCACGTATTCTCCATTTGCAAATGCGCAGATGCTCTGCGATAATATGCAGGCTGTTTTGCAGTGGGTCCCCATAGTCTAGAGGTCAGGACGCGGCCCTTTCAAGGCTGAGACACGGGTTCGATTCCCGTTGGGGGCACCAGAAATCTTCAAGGCCGCCCGCGTGGCGGTCTTTTTATTGGAGGACTCATGACATCGTTTAAAGACCTCGGTCTTTCCGAAAAAGCGTTGGCTGCCGTCAAGCGCTTGGGTTACGACACGCCTACGCCGGTGCAAGAACAGGCAATCCCGCTCGTGCTGCGCGGTCGCGACATCATCGCGGCGGCGCAGACGGGCACGGGCAAGACGGCCGCGTTCTGCTTGCCCGCGATGGACAAGCTCGGCCATGCCAAGAAAGGATCCGGCCCGCTTATGCTGGTCGTCACGCCCACGCGCGAGCTGGCACAGCAAATAGGCGAAGTGGCCGACCATATGGCGGTTTCCACGCACCACCGCATCACGACCGTCGTGGGCGGCCTGTCCTACAAACCGCAAATCGAGCGCCTTTCGCGTGGCACCGATGTGCTCATCGCCACGCCGGGCCGCCTCATCGACCTCATGGACCAGAAGGCCGTCGAGCTGGGCAACGTGCAAGTGCTCGTGCTCGACGAGGCTGACCGCATGCTGGACATGGGCTTCCTGCCTTCGGTGAAGCGGATCGTGTCCGCAACGCCCAAGTCGCGCCAGACGCTGCTGTTCTCGGCGACCATCGACCGAACGATCCAGGAAATCACTGGCAAGATGCTGCGCGATCCGGCAACGGTCGAAATCGCGCGCAAGGGCGATATCGCGGCGACCATCGACCACTACATCATCCGCGTGCAGCAATCGGTCAAGCCGGCGTTGCTGAAAGGTTTGCTCGAGGAGAAGGGTTTCTTCCGCGTCATCGTGTTCGCACGCACCCGCAGCCGTGCCGATACGGCATGCCGTCGCCTGCGCCGCGCCGGGTATGCCGTCGAGACGATTCATTCGGACCGAAGCCAGAACCAGCGCAAGCGTGCGCTCGACAAGTTCGCAAAAGGCGACATCAACATCATCACCGCCACCGACGTGCTTGCACGGGGCATCGACGTGAGCGACGTCGATTACGTCGTCAACTTCGACGTGCCCGAGCAGCCCGAGGACTACATCCACCGCATCGGCCGCACGGGCCGTGCGGGCGCCCGCGGTTTCGCCGTCACGTTCGTCACGCCCGAAACCGAGTCGCAGCTGCGCGACATCGAGAAGCTGATCAAGCAGAAGATTCCCGAGATGAAGCTGCGCGATTTCGATATGGCTGCTGCCGAAGCCGAGGCAGCCGCAAACTCCATCACTGCACAGGCCAAGCGAGACCCGGAGGTCAACCGCGCCAAGCGCGAGCTTGCGAACAAAGCCCGCAAAAAGGCCGAAATCGCCGCCGAGCGCCAGGCAAGCCGCGAGCAGGAAAAGCGCAACAAGAAGAACCGCCAAGGCCAGGGGAAGGGGCAGGGCGCCGGCAAGCCGAAGCGCCAAGGCCAACCCCAGGGCCAACGTCGCAAGAAGACCCAGCAATCAGGGGATTTCAGACCGGGTCGCGCGCATCGCGCCGAAGTGCAGCGCGCTCGTCGCGGCAAGCGCCGCTAGGGACGGGTTTTCAGAAACGAGTTTGAAGTCTGGCCATTACTCGCTTTTGGCCTTCGACTTCTTTTCCTTGCGCACGACGGTATGGTCGGTGAAGGCCATACGCGCGTCGTCGCGGCGGATCCAGCGGGCGAGTGCCGAGCTTTCCTTGTTCACCAGAAGCGTCAGCGTCATGCCCAACACGATGGGCAGGTAGAACGTGAAGAAGCGCCAAATGAACGTGGTGAGGGCCACGATTGCGGGGTCGCCGTACACGTAGTTGAAGAACGTGATGTAACTGGCTTCCGAAGCGCCGATGGCACCCGGCAGGGGCACGAACGACATGATGAGGTACACGAACGCCTGGCATGAAACGACTGTGAAGTAGTCGTTGGCCTCGAGCCCGAACCCGGCGAAAATGACCCACGATAGCGAGAAGAACACGGTAAGCTGCACGAACGTGACTAGCGATACCCTTATGAGCACCGATGGGCGTTTCAGCAAGAACTGCATGCCCTCATACGACTCTTCGAGCGATTTCGTCGCAGCTTTAAGCGTGCTATCGGCATCCTTGAAGATGCCGATGCGGCCGAGCAGGTTGATGACCCATGTGGTCACGCGGATGACGCCGTTTTTGGCGAAGGCAAGCGTCAGCAACATGGCCATGAGCACGAATCCGCCGACAAAGCCGATTGCCACCAGATACATGATGGGCCTCAAGTCGTGCATGAAGTAACCGAAGCGCAGGATCAAAACGATGATGGCATACACCGTCATCGTCATTTGGTACACGATGAAACGGCATAGCAGCATGGGCATTGCATGCTCGACTGGCAAGCCGAACCGCTGGTAGTAATACGCCTGCATGGGCTGGCCGCCGCTCGAAAGCGGGGTGATGCAATTGAAATACTGCCCGATGACAGTGACCAAGAAGGTCTTGAAGAACGAAAAGCCCCTGAACAGGTCGTTGCAGATAATCTGCATGCACACTGCTTCCAAAAGCCAGTAGACGACGATGCCAACAAGCGCGATAAGCAAGAAAGAGTAATTGAACGACGCGAAGGCGTTAAGTGTCTGCTCGCCCTCGCCGGCAATGAACAAGTAGCCGAACATCACGACGAACGCTATGGCGCATAGCGCGATGTTCACTTTGCGGCCGAGCGAATGAGCTGTGCCCTTGTCGGGAATCTTCTCGTCGTCGGCGATGGCGGTGAGGTCGATGTCGGTCAGGTCAAGCTTCAGCCCCGATTCCGATTCGTCGGAATTCGTGCTGTCAGAGGAGATGGAATGCATCCAATGGCCGGCATCGGCGTAGACGTCTTCTTCCTCGTTGTCGGGGCTTGCGTTTACGGGATACAGCTGTCCAGTCGCGCTCGAAGGGGCAATCGACCCTCGATCAGACTCGGGCATGAGCTCATCTGTCTGGTGAGCGTCGTCCATTAATTCCCTCTCGTAGCGCCTTCCACAAGCCTAGCTTTGACGCTAGGCGAACTTGTAAATCTTCTTGGCGAGGAAATAGCCGCCTCGCGCCAATATCCGACCGAGTGCCGTCTTGCGGTTTGCCCAGCCTGCCCACGAACGCTTGACCTTGGTGTGCAGGGCGGGGTTCTTCTCTTTCAGGTACGCCCAAAGCTCTTTGTTCTTCGCCAGCGAGTCGGGCGTGTTTATCATGAACAGGTGCAGGGTCGATACGTTCATCATACACGACACGTAGCCCGTCATGAGCATAGCGCAGTTGGGCTTGGTTTCGTACAAGACGGTGTAATCCACATCATCGATGGCAAGACGCGTGGCCATGATCTGCTGGTCGATGTGCTTCTTCACAACTTCGATTTCGACCGACTGCCCCTCGCGCCCGATGATGTAGTGATATGGGTTGATGTTGAGATACAAAAGCGTCTTGACGTAGGGCATGGGATGCAATAGCAGCAAGCTGTCCATATACGACACGCCTGTGGGAAGCTTCACACCCGATTCTCGCAATATGGCGGTTTTGTACCAGGCAGCGTGGATCATGATGAACTTGTCCAGCCCGGGCCGGCCCATCGCATCCCACGTGAACACGTGTCCAGCGGGGAAGAACTTGCGGTATTGCATGATGCGTTCCGAATGGCTTGCCAGGTGGTCGTACACGTAGTTTGTGATGAGCAGATCGGGAGGCGTGCCGGCTTCGACGGTGGCAGCCAGCGTGTCGAGCGCTTGGCGCAGTGCCTTCACATCGAAATAGTCATCCGAGTCGAGCACCTTCATGTACATGCCCTGCGCGAGCTCGATTCCATGGTTGATGGCGCCGCCCCAGTTGGCGTTTTCCTGGTCGACTGCCACGATGTATTCGTGTTCGGCGGCATATGCGTGGATGACTTCGCTCGTATTGTCCTTAGAGCCGTCGTTGACCAGGATTACCTCGCAAGGGTAGTCGATCTCGTCGATAACGGAGACCAGGGAACTCACCCCGCGATCCATGAAGGACGCCGAGTTATAGCATGGCATGACAAACGTGACCAACGGCTGGCCTGTGTTGTCCATCTGCATCCCTTCATGGACTTTTACGGATACGTCATTATACCTCGCGCTCTCATCAGGCTTGATGACGAACACGAAACGCTTCAAGAGGCGAGAAGGTGTTGCGTCGCGGCGTCACTCTCGCCTCCAGCGCGGACTAACCGCTCGTCGTTTCGGCGAAGCAGCTGCGGAACTCGCCCGCTTCGCGGGCTCAAACAGTCCTCGCTCCCGCTTCGCCTTCACTTCCTCGCAGCCCGCGAGTCGTTGAGAGCGACGTCGCGGCGCAACATCTTCTTGTGCTTGCAAATGCAGGTCGGCGTGAATATTGAGAGTATTTCCCAGGTGCTTTGGCCATCGCTGATAAAATTTTGACAGTTATGTGCTTGTGAACACGAGAAGGAGAACAACGTGACCTCACTTTACACTCCAGCCTATCAGCCCACGGGTGACGAGATTGCTGTCGTCAACACATCGCAGGGCACCATTCGCGTGCAGCTGGCCGGCAAGGACGCCCCCATCCATGTGGGCAACTTCGTCGAGTTGGCGCAGAAGGGCTACTACGATGGCCTGAAGTTCCACCGCTACGTGCCCGGCTTCGTCATTCAGGGCGGCTGCCCCTACACCCGCGACATGACCCCCGCTGAGGTTGCCCGCGGCGAGCGTGGCCCGCAGGGCAGGCCCGGAACCGGCGGTCCCGGCTATCACATCAAGGGCGAGTGGAGGACCAATCCCAACAACGTCCACGAAGACGGCGCTCTTGCAATGGCCCGTTCGCAGGACCCCGATTCGGCTGGCTCGCAGTTCTACTTCTGCTTGGGCCCCCAGTATGGTCTCGACTTCAACTACACGGTGTTTGGCCAGACCATCGAAGGCCTAGATGTCATCGCCAAGCTTCGTGCAGGCGACGTCATCGAGAGCATCACGATCGAGAACGCTTAAGGGTTGCAACTGACTGGCGCAAAAACGAACCAGAAACACGAGGCGTAAGAAGGTTCCCATGAACAACGAGTTATTCCAGCAAGCAAAGGCGTCTGCCGTCGCGCTCGACTACAACAAGGCGCTCGAGTTGTATGGCAAGTGCCTGCAGGACAACGAGAATCCGCCGCAGGTTGGCGAGCTCGGCTTGGTTTACCACCAAATCGGCAACTGCTTGATGAAACTCCAGAGCTACTACGAGGCCATCGAGGCTTATACGCAGGCTGCAGCCGATACGGCTTACGACGCAGTGGGCACGGTCAACTGCAACCTGGGCATGGCATACGCTGCCCTTCGCGACTGGAACAACGCAGTGAAGCATTTCGAAATCGCTGTTTCGGATCGCAATTACCCCACGCCGTACAAAGCGTACACGGGCATGGGCAATGCGCTCTTGAAGCAGGGCAAGTCGGCAGAGGCCGGCGTCGCTTTCCGCGAGGCGGCACTCGACGAGTCGAACCCCGACCCCACCAAGGCGCTGCTGAACCTGGGCGTGTGCTTCATGGCGCTTAACCGTCCGGCCGACGCTGTGGCATCGTACGAAAGCGCGATGCAGTTCGACATGCCCGAAGAGACCCGCAACAAGATGTACGCGAGCCTTGGCCAGGCGTATGTCGCATCGGGTCAGATGGCGCAGGCGGTTGACGCATTCGAGCGCGCCATCGCCGACAAGACGTATTTCCTGTCCGACTCGGCAAGCGTCGACTACCAGCGCGCAGTCGCCGCCGTCGCCCAGGGCAATGCCGAAAACACGCAGGCGCTTCCGGCCATCGCCGACATGTCGGGTCTCGACGTGGCATCTGATGGCTCGGTCATCACCGAGCAAGATCCCTACGTCGTTGACGAAGAGGCGGTTTCCGAGGATTACTACTTCGCTGACCAGTACGCCAAGCAGGGCGACTACGCGCCTTCCAACGAAGAGCGTTTCTTCAACGCGTCTGACGAAGAGCTCGAGCAATGGTCCGACGGCGTCGTGAAACTGGAGCGCAAGCGCCGTGGCACGGGCTTGAAGGTCCTGCTCGTCATCGTCATCCTGGTGCTGCTCGTGCTCGCCAGCGGCTTGTTCCTGTACACGCAGGGATACGGTTGGCCGATGCAGGATGCAGTCGCCCAGCAGCTGTTCGAAGACCCGACGAATGAATCGGTGTACGCGAGCAGCCTGTCGTCTGACGACATCGCCGCCATCTCGTCCATCATCCCCGATGGCGCAACCATCGACGTTGACGGCGTCAACAAGTCGATGAGCACGTCGACCGCATACGTCACCGCCACGACGGCGCAAGGCGGCGAAGTCGAATACGCGGTGTCGCTCGTGCGCGACATGCTCGGCTGGAAAGTGTCAAACGTCGAATTGTATTTCGCGAGTCAAAACTAAGAGGGAAACAGGCGTTGCAGGTTCAAGCGCCTGTCACGTGAACGGAAAGGAAACAACCATGGCAATTCAAAAGACTTACACGATGATCAAGCCCGACGGCGTGCGCAACGGCCACATCGGCGAGATCGTCAACCGCTTCGAGCGCGCCGGCCTGACGATCGAGCAGATGCGCCTCGAGATGGTCACGCCCGAGCAGGCCAAGGCCAACTACGCCGAGCACGAGGGCAAGCCGTTCTACGAGGGCCTCATCGCCTACGTCACCAGCGGCCCGGTCGTCAAGATGGTCGTATCCGGCGAAGGCGCCGTGTACAAGGTCCGCACGCTCATGGGCGCCACGAACCCGGCTGACGCTGCTCCTGGCACCATCCGCGGCGATTTTGGCTTGACCATGGACGAGAACGTCATCCACGGCTCCGACTCGCCCGAGTCCGCCGAACGCGAAATCGGCGTTTTCTTCGGATAAGGCGGTCTGTCCTCCTGTCTGCCCAGTTTGAAGCTGAGGGGACGGGCGAAGGGGTTCGGGCTTGTCCTCGGCTAAACTGATGCGAACGATTCAGTTTGTGTCTGCGGAATCGCCCTTCACCCCTTCGCCTGTCCCCTCTGATTCAAAGGGCTTTGCGCTTCCCTTGCTACTTTTTGAGCGGTCGACCGAGCAGGTTGGCCGCTCCTTTCTTTTGCGTGAACAAATGCCGTAGACGATGGTAGAGTGGACATGTCGAGAAGGCGCTCTTTAAGAGAGAGGGGCTGCCATGCTGTACCGCGTCATGGACAAGCGTGAACTTCCGGCGCTCGTCCGTGCATTCATGGAGTCGTACGAGGTTGTCGCGCCTGTCAAACGGGGTAGCGGGTATATCTTTGATGTCATCGGCTCGCCCGAGGAAATCGAGCTCGATTACACCCAGACGGCCTCGTCTCCGAAGAAATACCTCATGCCGCCAACCGAAACCCTCATGAAGTTCGATGCGAACATGAACCTCGTCGAGGATTTCATCGAGCAAGTGACACCGCGCGTCATCTTCGGGGTGCACACATGCGACATCAACGCGCTGAACCGCCTGGATGTCGCGCTAATCGGCGGGAAGTACGTCGATCCGTACTATCAAGCGCGCCGCGATGCCACGATCGTCGTCGGCATCAGCTGCGTGCCCAACGAAAACTGCTTCTGCCACCTGTGGGGCGCCGACGAAGCGCAGTTTGGGTACGACCTGTTCCTGCACGATATCGGCGATAAGTACCTTGTCTCGATGTCGAACGTCGAGGCGACGAACATCCTCGAGGCTGCCTGCGAACTTTCAGAGGCGACTGACGAGGACCGCATTGCCTTCCGCCAGGCGACCCGCGTGCGGCAATCGGCATTCAACAAGGACATCCCCGACGTGCAGGATGTCGCCATGCTCATGGACGTGTTCCATTCCGACCCGTTCTGGGAGGAGCTTGGAAAGAAGTGCCTGTCATGCTCGGCGTGCGCCAGCGTGTGCCCGACGTGCTTCTGCTTCGACATCCGCGACGTGTTGACTCCCGATGGCAAGACGGGCGAGCGGCAGCGTACGTGGGATGCCTGCACGAACCCCGGGTTCGCAATGGTCACGGGTGGCCATAACTTCCGCCCGACGGGCCGCGAACGCGTGCGGCACCGCATGTACCACAAGCTGAACGGCTTCTTCGTCAACCACGACCGGATGCTTTGCGTCGGTTGCGGCCGTTGCGTGACAGCTTGCAAGACGGGCATCAATCCCATCGAAGTGCTTCGGTTCTTCAAGCGGAAGGGGGCCGATCATGCAAAGTAACATGTCACGCGGCATCATCGAAGTCGATGCCCTGCGCGAGGCGACGCCTTCCATGTCGGGCAAGGAGATGCTGCTCGGCAACGCGTACCGTCCATGGCCTGCGCGCATCACGTCGATGCGCGATTTGACGGCCAACGAGAAGCTGGTCGAGATGCGCTTCATCGACGAGCGCGTCCGCGAGGCGTTCGTGCACGAACCCGGCCAGTTCTTGGAGCTGTCGTTGTTCGGCGTGGGCGAGGCGCCCATTTCGATTACCAGTTCGCCGACCAAGCAAGGGTTCGTCGAGCTGTGCATCCGCCGTGCCGGCACGGTCACGGGTGCTCTGCACAGCATGCATGCCGGCGACATCGTGGGTATCCGCGGGCCGTTCGGCCGTGGGTTCCCGGTCGACAAGTTCCGCGGCAACGACGTGCTCATCGTGGCGGGCGGCTTGGGCATCGCGCCAGTGCGCTCGCTTATCAATTACATCCACGACAACCGTTCCGATTTCGGCAAGGTCACCATCGTGTACGGTTCGCGCACGCCGTCTGACATCATGTTCCGCGACCAGTTCGAAATGTGGCGCCATCGCAAGGACTTCGAGTTGTACCTGACCGTCGACCAGCCAGACGACACATGGGACGGCGAGGTCGGCGTGGTGACCGAGCCCATGAAGCGCCTCGACTTCAATCCGGCGAACACGTATGGCGTGGTGTGCGGACCGCCCATCATGTACAAGTTCGTCGTGCAGGTCATGCGCGAGAAGAACATCGACTACGACCACATCTACCTCGATTTCGAACGCCACATGAAATGTGGCATGGGCAAGTGCGGACACTGCCAGATCGGGCATCAGTACTGCTGCATCGATGGCCCGGTCTTCAACTATTGGGAAGCCAAGAACATCCAGGGGTCGATGTAACATGGGTGCCTTCAGCTTGATTACCGATACCGAGCGTCGCGTGCCGCGCGTCGTCGTGGTGGGGTTGGCGAGTTGTTTCGGATGCCAACTGCAGATTACGAATGCCGAGCAGTACCTGATGCAGATACTCGGGCAGATCGACTTGCAGTATTGGCAGTTGGTCACGTCCGAGGACATGCCCGACCAGTACGATGTCGCCATAATTGAGGGCGCTGTGACCACGCGCGAATCGGAAGAGACGTGCAAGGCAGTGCGCGCCAAGGCAGCCCATGTCATGGCCATCGGCGCATGCGCCACGACAGCGGGCGTCACGGGCATGGCCATGCCCGGCCTGGATGGCCGCATCGCCGAGGTATATGGCGACGGCTTGCCTGACGCTAGCGGCGAGTTCATCGCCCCGCGGCCGGTCAGCGCCGTTATACCGGTCGATTCCGAGGTGCGCTGCTGTCCGATTGACCCACTCGATTTCGTCGCCATGTTGCAACGCGCCCTGTTCGGCAGCAACCGCAGCCTCGACACGCGCACGCTGTGCAGCGACTGCAAGCGCAACGAGACCGAGTGCTTCTACAACTCGGGCACGCTGTGCTTGGGCCTTGTCACGCGCGCGGGATGCGGTGCCCGTTGCGTCAACTTGGGCCGTCCGTGCAACGGATGCGCCGGGTTATCGCCCGACGCCAATTTGGATGCCGCACGTGCCGCCTGCGACACCTATGGCGTGTCACGGGCCGACTTCGACAAGGCGCTCGAGATGTTCAACCAGGTGAATCCCGTCTTGGCCGAAAGCGGTGATGAATAATGCGCGCTGCCATCAACGTCGACCACATCGCACGAATCGAAGGACACGGCAACGTTCACGTCGTGATAGAAGATAACGCGGTCAAGACCGTTCAAATGGAGGTCGTCGAGCCGGCGCGCCTGTTCGAGAGCATGGTGCGCGGCCGCAGCTTCACCGAGGTGTCTTACATCTCGTCGCGCATTTGCGGCATCTGCTCGGCAAGCCACACCATCACCGACCTGCTGGCCATCGAGCGCATTTTCGGCGTTCAGGTGACCGATCGCGTGAACGCGTTGCGCGAGCTTCTGGTGTACGGGTCGTATTTGCAGAACCACGGCACGCACCTGTTCGTTCTGGCTGCTCCCGATTTCCTGGGACAGAAGAGCGTGTTCCCCGTCGAGCAAATTGCCCCCGAGCTATTCGACAACGCGCTTGCTCTGAAGCAGTTGGGCAACGAGCTGTGCACGGCTGTCGGAGGTCGCTCGATTCACCCGATCACAGCTGTGGTCGGTGGGTTCACGCACGAAATCGGCCCGAGCGAGTACCTGGCGTTCGCAGAGCGCATGGAGGCTATGCTGCCGTTCGCGCTCGAGACGGTCGACTTGTTCAACTCGTTCCCCGTGCCCGACATGCAAAGCAACGGCGACGTGCTGGCTATGTACGCTCCCGACAAGTATGCCGTGTGCGACTCGCGCATTGCCAAGTTCATCGATGCCGACGTCGCGTTCGACGCCGATGATTGGACCGACTATGTCGAAGAGTACAAGGTGGCGCATTCCGGTGCCTTGTTTGCACGTGTGCGCTCAACGGGCCGTCCGTACATGACGAGCGCGTTGGCTCGCATTAACCTGTCGTGGCCGCTCTTGTGCAAGCAAGCCAAGGTCGCCGCCGCCAAGGCTGGCCTGCGTCCGCCCGAGCGCAACCCGTTCCGCAACAACGTAGCCCAGGCGGTCGAGCTGGTCGACGCCCTCGAGCGCTGCATTATCCTGTGCCGCCGTTTGGCCGCTGACGAGTTCGAAGGCGCCAGCACGCCTGCCAAGTTCGAAGTGCGCGCTGGTCGCGGAGTGGGTTACACAGAAGCTCCGCGCGGCGTCGTGCTGCACGAGCTCGAGCTCGACGATGACGGTCGCGTGGTGCATGCGTCCATCGTCACCCCGACTTCGCAAAACGTGGCGGTCATTGAGGACGACATGAGGCAGCTAGCCGAGCTGTTGCTGGCCGAAGGCGCTGACGAGCCCGCGATCAAACTCGAGGTCGAGAAGCTCGTGCGCGCTTATGACCCCTGCTTGTCCTGTAGCGTGCATTAACGCGGCATAAGACGTCGTTGCAGGGCAGCTGCTCTTGACGAAGCGTCATGCGGTGCTCGGTATCGCGGCTTGCGGTAAGATGCTTGCGTGCGTTTTATCGAAGGCGAGGCGTTTATGGAAGAGCTCATCGACATCTACGATGCGGATCGCAACTTCACGGGAAAGACCATCCCGCGCGAAGGTGCGTTCCTGCATGAGGGGGAGTACATGCTGTACGTGCTCGCCATCGTGCAGAACGCGCAGGGCAAGTACCTCATAACGCAGCGCTCGCTCGACAAGCACTGGGCTGCTGGTTGGTGGGAGGTTACCGGCGGCGGTGTGCTGACCGGCGAGACGTCCAAGCAGGCTGTCGTGCGTGAAGTGCGCGAAGAAGTGGGTTTGGACGTGTCGGCCGAGCCGCTCGATCCCGTGTACGTGTACGAGAACGTCGACCTCAAACGCGGCGACAACTACATCGTCGACATCTACCACTTCCACCTGAACGCGAACGAAGACGACGTGACGCTGCAAGATTCCGAGGCCATCGGCTGCAAGTTCGCCACGTGGGAAGAGATCTGCGCGCTCGCCGAGCAAGGACTATTCCTGCATTTCAGCCGCTTGCAGCAGGCTCTTGCCGCTGAAGGCGTCCTGTAATCGTCCCAAATAAAAACGCGTCCCCGAGCGCTTCCATCATGAATGGAAGGCGTCGGGGACGCGGTTGAAAACGTTACCCAGAATTCCGGGGATTACCGCTTAGCCGAACAGGATCTGCAGCGGAAGACGTGCGTCTTCGATCTCTTGCTGCGTGAAGCCGAACTTCTCGCAGTTGTACTGGTCGATGTACTTGCACAGCTCGGCGTAGGTGCCGCTGAACGTGGAGCCTGGGCCGCCTTGCGTGATGCACGGGATGTAGCCTTGGAAGTCGTAGCCGTCCAGGTGCTCGTAGGCGACTTTCTTGATGTCCTCGGGTGTCCAGCCGTGGAAGTCGACGTCCTTGTTGTCGATGTTGCCCATGAAGGCGATTTGGCCCTTGTACTTCTCGAGCAGCGCGGGGACGTCGTTGGATTCCATGGTGCCCTGCCACACGTCGATGCCCATCTCGATCATGTAGTCCACCAGGTTAGCCGAATAGCTGTCGTTGTGATGGAAGATGAACTCGACGCCATGGTCCTTGTAGTAGCTGTAAATTTCCTTGTAAGGCTCGACGAAGTAGTCGGCGAACATCTCGGGACGCAGGAACGAGTTGTTCTCGGTGCCCCAGTCGTCATGATGGAACAGCGCTTCGGGATGCAGGTGGTCGCAGATGCCCTCAGCGATCCTCAGCTCGAACTCGGTGATGTACTTGATCATGTCCTTCATGCTGTCTTCGTCGGTGATGTAGTAGACGAGCGCATCGTCGATGGCGCACAGGTAATGCGTCATCTCGAACAGGCTGGTCACGTACAGCGGCGCCGCATACGCCTTGCCGGAATTCGTGACTTCCTCGTACTGCTTCTGGAATTCCTCCCATTCGGCCTCGGGGAACTTGGTCGGCGGGGCCTTGACGTATTCAGCCCAGTCCTCGATGTCCTTCACGACGATCGTTTCGGGGGTGTGCACGGGGAATGCGCCGGGGGTATGGGCGGGGAAGTCCATCGTGACGCCCCATGCGTTGACCTTGCCCTTGTCACCGGGCATGAGCAGCGCGCCCGAATGCATGATCCACGGGTGCATCATAAGGTAGATGCCCGCGTAGTTGTTTACGAAGCGGTCGGGCTTGCCTCCGGGAATGATGGTCTGGCGTAGGTTTTCCTTGGCTGTGAGCATGGGATTCTCCTATCTCGCGGAACCGTTTTGCCCATCGTGTGGACGATTTGCAGCGACCGTGGCGCGATGTGGAACCCTGCACCGTCGAACACGCAAATCAGCCGATGGCGATGGTATACAAGCAGAATGGTACTCGGTATGCGACTGTCGTTGCACACTCATATTTGCTGAAAACGGCGCTTAGTACGCTACAATTTGTAGTGTCACGAGTTTCTATGCGGAGGAGTTGCCATGCGCCTTGATGGAAGCGTACTGCATTACCTGCTCGAAGGGGAATTCGGCGATGTTGCCTGCGACAAGCAGGCGCGCCGCGCTTCAGTCGGTTACCCGGTCATCTACGAGGATGGCGCCGACATGGCGGGTCATACGGTGCTCGTGTCAAAAGGCGCGCGTCCCAGCAAGGGGCCTCGCCTCGACGGTTCGGTACTCGTGTGCGCTAACGACAAGTCAGCTACAAGGGCGCATGAAGCAGGCTTGTCAGTCATCCAGGTATGCGGCGACGTGTCGTTCAGCGGTTTATGCAACTTCCTGCAAATGGCGTTCATGCGGTTCGAACGGCTCGAAGCACGCCTACGCACATGCGTCGACACGCATGCCGGAGTGCAGGCGCTCATCGACGCGTGTGCGCTTGACACCGGATGCCCGTTGGCGCTCGTAGACGAGCATTACCGCCTCATTTACGAGTCAGCGCACAACGGCGTGCAGCCCGATTTGCTCCAAGATGAGAACATCGACCTGTTCATGGCATCGCATCAGTACTGCGATATGCGTGTGAGCAAGAACGTGTTCGCGGTCCCCGGATCGGGCGAGCTCCTGATGAAGAACGTGTTCTCGCGCAAACAGCTGAAAGGGACGCTCATCAGCCGCCATGCAGGCGATGCGGTGAGCGCCCGGTACGTTCGCTTCGTGCTCGACTGGCTGTGCGGCTATATCGAGGACTTGCACGCGGGCATGGGTTCATTTGGCATGGGCGATGCAGAATCCGACCGCATTCGCGCGGGGTTGTCCCGCCTGCTTCCCGGAGGCACGGCAAACCAATCGGAAATCCAGATGTTGTTGCTCGAAGGCGGTCATGCGCCCGAGAATAGGTACGTCGTCCTGCGCATCGAACGCAGCTTCACGCACGAGGGAGCCGAAGAGCTTGAGTACCTGTTGCGCCGATTGGAGCAGGCGTGGCTGCACGCATATTGTTATGTTGCCGACGACGCTCTTTTCATGCTAGTGGATATCGGCAATGCGGGGCCCGAAGGGGGCGAATCGCTTCAAGGAGTGCTCACCGGCATTCGCGACAGTTTGGCGAAAGCGGGGATGAGCCGGCCGTTTTCGGCGATGGACCGCCTTGACGCCGCACGCATGCAGGCTACGGCGGCATTGGCGCAAGGCGGCTTGGCCGATCCCGCCTTGTGGGTGTATCGGTTTGACGACTACGCGCTTCCGTGGTTGCTCGAACATGGCAAGGCGGGCTTACCCGCTGATTATGTGGCGCATCCGGCCGTGACAGCCCTCTTGCAATACGATGCGGCGCACGAAACCGAGCTCCTGCGTACGCTTTCGGTGTTCGGCCGCTGCCGGTACAACGCAACGAAAGCTTCCGACGAGCTGTACGTGGCGCGATCGACGCTGCTCAACAGGCTCGAACGCGCCGTGGAATTGACAGGCCTCGATTTGGATGACGCTGACGAGCGCCTGTACGTGGCGCTCTCGCTTGCAATGCTCGACTGACGGGCTGAATTGCCCGCCGAGGAAGTACAATGGGCGCAAGGCGAAAGGGGGAGGGGAATATGACGATTCTCAACAACGAATCGGGTGTGTACGCGGGAAACATCGTGCAGGATGCTCTCGGCGCACCGGGCATGCCCGCGGATTTCAAGGCGATTTACGACAAGTTCGCCCATCGCGTGGCATGGATCGACGGCAACGTCGTGCCCGGGGCGTTTCAGATGAACACGGCTTGGTACGAGGCCGTGCCCGAGCGCGACCCCATATTCACCGAACACGTGCATGACGATGCCGACGAGCTCATCGGGTTCATCGGGTCTGACCCGTCGAATCCCAACGACCTCGGCGGCGAAATCGAGTTCACGATTGGCGGCGAGCCGCACCTGCTCACGAAATCGTCCATCATATTCGCGCCGGCGGGGCTGGCGCACAATCCCATGCGCATCTTGCGGGTCGACCGGCCGATATTCCATTTCTCGGTCGTGACGACCCACATCTATGACGGAGAGGCGACATACCGATAAAACCGGGAAAGGAAGGCAGTCATGAAGCGAGATTACCCGAATTTGTGCAAGCCGATCCGCATCGGCAACATTACGCTGCGTAACCGCATGTGCTCGGCACCGCTGGGCGCGACTGACATCGACCGTTACGGAACGCCTGGGCCGCGCACCCAGGGCTTCTACGAGGCGCGCGCAAAAGGCGGTGCGGCAATCGTCACGGTCAGCGAATTGACCGTCCATCCCGAAACCGACGGTTCGCAAATGCTGAAGCTGAGCCTGGCAACGCCGGGCCAGCTGGGCGCGTTCACGTTCGTGGCCGATGCCATCAAGCGCCATGGCGCCGTGCCCAGCATCGAGCTTTCGCATTCAGGGCAGTACGCAGGCACGTACATGGTCGACAAGAAGAAAAAGGGCGAGCTGTGCCAGTACGGGCCTTCCGACGGCGTGCGCCCCGACGGCTTGCCCGTCAAGGCGCTCACGCACGAGCAAATAGCCGACATCGTGGCGGCGTATGCCAACGCAGCCGGCCTGGCCAAGCGCGCCGGCTTCCAAATGGTCATGGTACATGCCGGCCATGGCTGGCTGATCAACCAGTTCCTCTCGCCGTGGTTCAACCATCGCGAAGACGAATACGGTGGCTCGTTGGAAAACCGCGTCCGCTTCGCGCGCGAAGTGCTGGCAGCCGTGCGCGCCGAAGTGGGACCTGGGTTCCCCATCGAGCTGCGCATGAGTGGCTCCGAGCTGTTCGACGGCGGCTATGACCTCGACGAGGGTTGCCGCATCGCGCAAGCGCTCGAAGATTTGGTCGACATCATCCACGTTTCGGCTGGCTCGTATCAGTTCGGGTTCTCGGTGACGCATCCCTCGATGTTCCGCGAGCACGGTTGCAACGCATATCTGGCTGCCGAGATCAAGAAACACGTCAGCGTGCCGGTTGCAACGGTTGGCGCGTTTTCGGACCCGGCCCAAATGGAAGAAGTCGTGGCTTCGGGCACGGCCGACATCGTCGTGATGGGCCGTGCGCTTTTGGCCGACCCCGAGATTCCCAACAAGGTCATGGCCAACCGCGGCGACGAGATCGTCAAGTGCCTGCGCTGCTTCACGTGCATGGCCGAACGTCCTGTCACGCAGACGAGGCGTTGCGCCGTCAACCCGCGCATCGGCCGCGAGATCGAGGGCATGGACTTCACGCCGGCGGCGCGTCGCAAACGCGTGCTGGTCGTGGGCGGTGGCATCGCCGGCATGGTGGCGGCATATGTGGCAGCCGAGCGCGGCCATGATGTGACGCTGTGCGAGGCGGCAAGCGAGCTCGGTGGCATCTTGCGCTCCGAGCAGGCTGTTCCGTTCAAGCGCGACATGTACGAACTCGGGCTCAGCTACACGCGCCTGTGCGAGCGCGCTGGTGTGGACATCAGGCTGAACACGCCGGTCGATGCCGCATTCGCAGACGAGTTCGCGGCCGATGCGGTCGTGGTGGCCGTCGGGTCCGAGGCCATTCCGCTGCCCGTGCCCGCCGACGAAGACGCCCGCGTGTTTTCAATTGACGACCTGTACCTTGGCGGCGCAGAGGCCGGCGACGAGGTGGCTGTCATCGGCGGTGGCTTGACTGGATGCGAATGCGCTCTGTATATGGCCCAGAAAGGCAAGCGCGCCCACGTCATCGAGATGCGCGACGAGCTTGCCCTCGAAGACAACATCCGCAACCGTCCCATCTTGCTGGCCGAGCTGAAAGCTGCCGGCGTCGACGAGGTCAAGGGCGCCAAAGCCCAACGCGTGACCGCCGAAGGCGTGTTCGTGGAAATGGCCGAAGGCGAGCGCCTGGTGCCCGCCGACACAATCGTGTGCGCCGTCGGGCAGCGTTCGCGCTCGGCAGTGGTCGATGAGCTGCGCGATGCCGCTCCGTTCGTGCGCATCGTCGGCGACGCTGTGCGTCCCGCGAACATCACGAGCGCCGTGTACGAGGCATGGCACGCTGCGCTGGATATCTAGCGTTCAATCGGCAATCACGAAGCGCGAACGAAGGAACCCATCATGACGCTCGGATCCATACCGCAGCAACGGGTCGTCGAGAAGCTTGACGAGTACATGAGCCGCCGAGACTACGCTGGAGCCGAGCGTCATCTGCTGTATTGGCTCGAGGAAGCGCTTGCCGCAGGCGACAAGCGCGGCGAGTTGATGGTACGCAACGAACTGGTCGGCCATTTCCGCAAGGTTGGGAACAAACAACAGGCGCTTGCTCATGGCGATGCCGCGCTTGCGCTTGTGGACGAACTCGGTTTCGGCGAGACGATCAGCGCAGGCACGACGTACACGAACGTTGGGACCGCCTGCAACGCCTTCGGCGAAAACGAGCGCTCGCTCGCGATGTTCCAAAAGGCAGCGGCCGTGTACGAAGCAAGTCCGCACACGAAGCCGGGTTTGCTTGGAGGGCTGTACAACAACATGGCGCTCACATGCGTGTCGCTCGGCCGCTTCGACGAGGCGGACGAACTGTACCAGCGTGCTCTGGCCTTGATGGAAAACGTCGAGAACGGCGAGCTTGAGCAGGCAATCACGTACCTGAACATGGCCGATGCCGCTGTTGCGCAGAATGGCTACGAGGCCAGTGAGCGGCAGGTCGAAGAGCTTCTCGACACGGCACTCGCGTTGCTCGACACGCCCTCGGTGCCGCGCGACGGCTATTATGCGTTCGTGTGCGAGAAATGCGCGCCCGTGTTCGCGCATTACGGGTTTTTTCTCGCCGATGCGGACCTGAAGGAAAGGGCGAAGTCGATTTATGAAAGGGATTGAGGTTTCGCAAGCGTACTTCGCCGAGTACGGGATGCCCATGTTGCAAGGGCAGTTTCCCGATGTGCTGCCGCATGTAGCGGCGGGTTTGTTCGGCAGCGGGTCTGAATGCTTTGGTTACGATGACGGGCTTTCCCGCGACCATGACTTCGACCCCGGGTTCATCCTGTTGCTCCCCGGCGAAGACGTTGTCGACCGCAAGCTTGAATTCGCATTGGAAAGGGCTTATGCGGCGCTTCCCGCCGAGTTCATGGGCGTCAAGCGTCCGAAGCTTGCGCCCGTCGGCGGCGCCCGGCGCGGTGTGGTGCGCATGGGCGACTTCCTTGCGGACAAGACGGGTAGTCCCGCCGGCGAGCTGACGGTTAGCCAATGGCTCGCCGTGCCGTCGTATGCGTTGGCCGAAGCCGTGAACGGCGCGGTGTTTTACGACGGATCGGGCGAGTTCACGCGCGTCCGAGAGCGCCTGGCGCGCTATCCCGGGGATATTCGCCGCAAGAAGCTGGCGGGGCATCTGCTGTTGGCCGCGCAAGCGGGGCAGTACAACTACCCGCGCTGCCTGGGTCATGGCGAGACCGCGGCGGCACAGCTTGCGGTCATCGCGTTCGTGCAAAGCGCGATGGAGGCCGTGTTCCTGCTGAACAACATGTACCAGCCGTTCTACAAGTGGCGCTTCCGCGCCATGCGCGCCTTACCCAAACTGTCGATTCTGGCCGAGCTGTTCGAGTACCTGATCACGACTGACAATGACGGGCAGCTGGCGCAAGACAAGGCTGAGGTTATCGAGGGCATCGCAGCTGACCTCATAGAAGAACTCGATGCCCAAGGTTTGACCAACGCGAATTGCGACGACCTCGAAAAGCACGCTTATTCGGTTAACGACAGCATCGCGGACGGCAACATCCGCAACCTGCACATCTTGGCGGGCGTCTAGAAAGAGCGATGGCGGGCATGGTACTCGAAACCGAGCGCTTGGTGCTTCGGCCTTGGGAAGAGGCTGACGCCGCCGACTTGTTCCGATATGCCAGCCATCCCGACGTGGGGCCTATCGCGGGTTGGCCGGTGCACACGAGCGTGGAGAACAGTCGCCAGATCATCCGCGATATCCTCTCTGCGCCGGAGACCTATGCCGTCGTGCTGAAAGAGACCGGCCGTCCCGTTGGCAGCATTGGCCTCATGATCGGCGAAGCAAGCAACATCGGCATTCCCGATACCGAAGGCGAGATAGGCTATTGGATCGGCGTCCCGTATTGGGGTCGGGGGCTCATTCCCGAGGCAACCCGCGAGATCATGCGGCACGGTTTCGAGGACTTGGGGCTTAAAAGGATCTGGTGCGGGTATTTCGACGGCAACGAGAAGTCGAAGCGCGTGCAAGAGAAGTGCGGCCTTAAGTACCATCACACGACCGAGAACGTTCCTTGCCAGATAGACGGTCTGTTGATGACCGAACACATCACCTGCATCACGAAAGAAGAATGGGCCTAAGCTGAGGAACAGGGGACGGGTTTCTGTTCCATTGTTTGAACAGAAACCCGTCCTCTGTTACGCCTGCGGCGATTCGGAAACTATAGATTCCTGTTAGGCCCATTCGTGCCGGGATTTCGTGCCTGTTGGACCGTTTTCGGCACCAGCTTCGCGCTCATGGCGGGAATCGGGCTAACGGGGACGGGCTGAAAAGGGGCCATACACACCTGACCTGCGGTGATACGAAATGGCATATCTTTGTTCGGCCCATTCGTGCCAAAAATTCGTACCTGTTAGGCCATTAGTTGCCATGGATTCCGGGAATTGGCGGGAAAGGGGTATAGAGGTATGAGTTTCTGGCAGGAATCACGGTTGCAGGTACGGGAGGATGCCAAGAACGATCTAACAGGGATGAATGGCGGAAGCGCCAAAGCGTGACGGCCATGGCAGGCGCCAAAATGCGGCCAACACGACAGGCGCCTGCCACATTCGAGCAATCGCGCAGTTCTCCCAATTCCGTGCGCTTTCTTCCGGCTCCCGCACAAGATGGCTAGAACTGCACGGTTTCGCCGCCCCCAAACCACGCACTTTGCTGCATCCCGTGCGGTTAGGGCGGTTGTGCCGTACAATGCGCGGTGTGAACATGCAAGGCAGGAGAAACGGGTGTTATGAAGATTCAGGGCTTGCAGAAGATGACGTTGCTCGACTTCCCGGGGCGGGTGGCGTGCACGGTGTTTCTGGGAGGCTGCGACTTCCGTTGCCCCTTCTGCCACAACTACGAACTGGTCGAAGGGCCAATGCCCGAGGCCTTGAGCGAAGAGGAATTCTTCGCGTTTCTGGAAAAGCGCCGCGGCTTGCTCGACGGCGTTGCCATAACGGGCGGCGAGCCGTGCCTGCGCCGCGATTTGCCCCAGTTCATCGCACGCATCCGCGAGGCGGGGTTTGCCGTGAAGCTCGACACGAACGGCAGCCATCCCCAGATGCTCGCCAGCTTGATTGAAGGCGGCTTGCTCGACTACGTTGCGATGGATATCAAGAATTCGCCTGCAAAATACGCCGAAACCATCGGATTGCCCGAAATCGACCTCGCGCCCATAGACGAGAGCATCGCATTGCTCATGCAAAGCGACGTTCCCCATGAGTTCCGCACGACGGTGATACGCGAGTATCACGAGGCGGAAGATTTCGAGAAAATCGGGGAGTGGATTTCCGGCGCGCAGCGATATTTTCTGCAACCTTTCACCGACAGGGACACGGTTCCAAACCGGTTTTTAAGCGCTCCCGATGCGGCGGATATGCGTTTGTACAGGGAAATCGCAGGTCGTC
This sequence comes from Eggerthellaceae bacterium, assembly GCA_017511465.1. Lineage (GTDB taxonomy): Bacteria > Actinomycetota > Coriobacteriia > Coriobacteriales > Eggerthellaceae > UBA9715. The sequence continues at coordinate 72,137 of JAFWJU010000017.1, forward strand.
ACGTACAGTTAGCCGAGATTCGCGGTCTTGATGAATAACACAATATATATTGTAGAAACTGCGTAGACAGCACAATATATTGATACTGAGTCGTCAAGGTGGTACAGTAGGCAACGCTCGGAGAACGAGCCGATTCAATAAAAACGGCCTGTTATTTTCGGAGGGAAGCATATGTACCAGGTAGTCAAGCGCGACGGCACAGTCGTCGATTTCCACATCGATAAGATCAGCGCAGCCATCACCAAGGCTTTCGACGCAATTGGCAAGCAATACCATCCCAGCGTCATCGACCTCATTTCGCTTCACGTCACGTCTGATTTCGAGAGCAAGATCGTCGACGAGAAGATCACCGTCGAAGACATCCAGGACAGCGTCGAAAAGGTGCTTTCCGAATCCGGTTACGCCGACGTGGCCAAGGCGTACATCCTGTACCGTCGTCAGCGCGAGAAGGTGCGTAACGTCAACTCCGCCTTGCTCAACTACAAGGACCTGGTCGACAACTACCTGAAGATCAACGACTGGCGTGTCAAGGAGAACTCCACGGTCACGTACTCGGTCGGCGGTCTCATCCTTTCCAACTCCGGCGCCATCACGGCGAATTACTGGCTTTCCGAGGTCTATGACGACGAAGTCGCCGAAGCCCATCGCAGCGCGGCCATCCACCTGCACGACCTGTCCATGCTCACCGGCTACTGCGCCGGCTGGAGCCTCAAGCAGCTGATCCAGGAGGGTCTGGGCGGTGTGCCCGGCAAGATCACGTCGTCGCCGGCATCGCATCTGTCCACGCTGTGCAACCAGATGGTCAACTTCCTGGGCATCATGCAGAACGAATGGGCCGGCGCCCAGGCGTTCTCGTCCTTCGACACGTACCTGGCTCCCTTCGTCAAGGTCGACAACCTTAACCAGAAAGAAGTCAAGCAGTGCATCCAGTCGTTCATCTACGGCGTCAACACGCCCAGCCGTTGGGGCACGCAGGCTCCGTTCAGCAACATCACGCTCGACTGGGTCGTTCCCAACGACCTGAAGAACCTCGCCGCAATCGTTGGCGGCAAGGAAATGGACTTCACCTATGGCGACTGCCAGGCCGAGATGGACATGATCAACAAGG